>NZ_CP024047.1:3147869-3521804 GCF_003430825.1 Natrarchaeobaculum sulfurireducens
CCTGCTCGCGCTCGTCGACTTTCCCCTCGGAAACTAGCTTGCCGATCTTCTGGGTGATCTGGTTTCGCTCGTGGCGCAGTTCGTCGCCGCGGGCTTTCAGCTCCCGCCAGCGCTCGTCGAGTTCGACGAGTTCGTCGACGTCGACGTCCGCGCCTCGGTTCTCGACAGCGTCGCGCACCTCGTCGGGATCCTCCTGTAAGTAGCTCCGGTCGATCATTGACCGTGGCTTCTTTGCGGCCGTCCAAAACCGTATCGGAAGGCACCGTCAAAGCGCGCTCTCGACTCGCGATACCGCCGGATCGATCGACGACCGTCGGTCGCTCGAGCGACGAAGCCACGATCAGACACGTCGACACGCGGTGATCGTCGGCTGGCGCTCTGTGAGTGAATCGGCGAACGTCACGGCGGTGAGAGCTGGTTCCGGGGGACTCTCAGTCACCGATTCGACTGGCCGAACACACACTCTGCGGATCGTCTTCGCCGGCTGTCGCCGCAGTCGGGTCGTCCGATGTCGGGCGGGAAACGCTTTTTTCACCGGGCACCGCGTGGTTCACCATGGACCCGCTCGAGGGAGAGGCGTCGTCGGGAGCAGTTGAGTACGAGCCGGTGAGTGTCAAAGACGTGCTCGTCGAGATGAAAGACACCGCAGAGCTGTTGATCGACCTCTCGTACTCGGCGGTGTTGCACAGCAACGAGGCGCTCGCGCGTGAAGTGTTGCGCCTGGAAGAACGGATGGACGTCCTCGAGCTCAAAGCGCGGATGAGTCTGATGATGGCCGTCCGCAATCCCGGAGATGCAGAACAGCTCGCACCCGTACTCGGGATCGTCGCCGCCGCTGGAGACATCAGCGACGCCGCCGGCGACATCGCGAAGATCGTCTTAGAGGAGATGGGGCTGCCGGATGCGATGCGAGCCGCGCTTCCCGAAGCCGCCGAGACGCTCGTCCGCGGCGTCGTCGGGCGCGACTCTCCGTACGCCAATCGGACACTCGCCGATATCGACCTCGAGTCCGGGACAGGTGTACGCGTGATCGCGCTTCGCCGGGGCGACGAGTGGCTGCTCAATCCCGGTCCGTCGACGACTATCGAGACCGACGACGTGGCACTGCTTCGCGGGCCGGAGACTGCCATCGACGAGGTCTACGAGTCGCTGACCGGCGAGGGCTACGAGTCGCCGGACATCGAGGTTGAAGGGATCGCAGACCTAGAGCGCGCCGTCGACACGATCGTTCACATGAAGAACCTCTCGGAACTCGCAGTCGACCTGGCCTACAGCAGCGTTCTCTTCGGGAGCGAGGGACTCGCCGAGGAGGTCCGCAACCTCGAGATCGAAGTCGATGCGATGGAGTCGCGCTTCGAAGCCTGGACGCTCCGAGCGGCCGCAGACGCCGAAGAGCCGGTCACCCTCCGTGGCCTGATCCGGCTGGGGAGTGCCACGGAAGTCATCAGCGACGCCGCCATCGACATCAGCGAAGGCGTACTGCGTGACCTCGAGGTCCATCCCGTCGTCCGGATGGCCGTCGAAGAGAGCGACGAGATAATCAGCCGGCTAGAGATCGAGGCCGACAGCGACCTCGACGGGGTCCGAGTCACCTCCGGGGTTCCCGACGTCGAGTCGACCATGTCGGTGATCGCCATCCGACGACCCGGCGAGGGCTGGATTCTCGTCGGTGACACCGACGTCGAACTACAGACTGGCGACGTCCTCATCTCGAAGGGGACTCGAACGGCCGCGGAGGCGTTCGAGTCGCTCGCTGCCGACTGACTGTCACCGTCTTGTGTCGAGTGCAATGAGCGCCGCTGAGTGCCACTATACACCGTATCACGTATCGACACCCGGTTTGGCCCGTGTTGATCCCCTGAGCGAACAACATATCCGTCGCTTCGACTGAGGTCCGATCAGCCGCCCAACCGCCAGATCGGATCGATCGAGCCGTGATCGGTCGCGGCGGTCGCCTCGAGGAGGACTAACACGAGTTCGAAGTAGACGAGCACGCTAGCAACGAGAACGATGCTCGCGACTGCGAACGGGAGAAGGGGACGCGTCATGGGCTATCGTGGGCGGTTGTGGGACGGTCAATTCGCTGCGCTCGAGGTCGACTCGAGTCCCCGGTGTGGGCGCGAGTTACGATAGGAGACCGTTCGGCCGTCGACGACCGTCCAG
Organism: Natrarchaeobaculum sulfurireducens; assembly: GCF_003430825.1. NCBI lineage: Archaea > Methanobacteriati > Methanobacteriota > Halobacteria > Halobacteriales > Natrialbaceae > Natrarchaeobaculum > Natrarchaeobaculum sulfurireducens. The sequence goes on from NZ_CP024047.1 coordinate 3,150,033, forward strand.
TCCCCGGTCGTTCCGACGGGGCCTCGGCGGCCGCCGTCACCGATACCTCGCCCGTGTGCTCGACCGTTACGATGTACTCCCGGTAGTCGAAGGAGATCCGACCCTCGAATCCCGCGGATCCGAGTTCTCGAGCACCGAGTAGCGTCTCGAGGGCTTCGACGTCGACAACCTCGTACAGCGGCGGCTCAAGGTGAATCGGATCGGTCTCCTCGCGGGCAGCGATCTCTCGGGCGATCGTGAGTTCGAGTGGCTCGTCGTCCATAGAACGGACGGCCACACCATTGCACTTGAAATTCAGTCAGACGCTCGACAGACAGGCCGACACGCGTCAGACAGTCGACAGACGAAACGTAAGGCGAGGTTCAGAAGAGGTATCGAAGGGTCGTACAGCTTCCAGACGCGAACCGGGAGGCGAGAGGGGTGCGTGGCCACGGATACCGCTGGGTGATTACGAGACACCCGTTCAGAACCCGAGGACGACCGCCGAGACGCCGATGAAGATGACCATTCCGAAGACGTCGACGACGTTGGTGACGATCGGGATCGTCGTGTCGTCGGGATCGATTCCCAGTCGATACGAGCCGTACGTCGCCGCGAAACTGAAAACAATGGCGATGACGGCGACGGACATACCGCTGACAAGCGAGATGAACAGGAGCGTTCCGAGGCCGATTGCACCGCCGAACAACAACGCGCCGATCAGGTACGCCCCCACGCCGAGTGCGGTGAAGATCGTCACCGCGAGCGCGAGGATTGCACCGACGTTCGCCCACAGCACCCGGTCGGTCGGGTCGAGTTCCGTCGTCCCCAGATGAAAACGCGTCGACAGCCGCGAACTCAAGATCGCACCGAGGTTACCACCCATGTCGACCATCGTCGGCACCATCACCGCCAGGATGGCGAACTCCTCTAACATCGCTTCTGCGCTCTCGAGGGTGATCCCTGCCCAGAGGACGATGATCGAGAGAACGACCAGCAGCGGGAACATGTTGCCGACGATCGACTTCCAGTTCCAGGTACCGAGTGAGTCCTGCGGGACGACCATCAGACGAGCACCTCCACGAAGCCGATCGCGAACAGCATAAAGAGCATCCCGAAGATATCACCGAGGGTCGTAACGATCGGACCGACGAGGTTGTCGGGGTCGTAGCCATAGCGGTAGCCGGCGAAGATCAGCGCGAGCAGGCCGACGATCATGACGACCGAGGTCAGCACGCCGGCAACGAGCATGATCCCGACGAGTTCGTAGACGGCGGCGACGTTCCAGCCGATGAGGAGCAACGCGAGCCAGGTGACGACACCGATAACGATCGAAATTCCGATGCCGTTGACGAACGAGGCGAGCACGGCGTTGACCAGCCGCTCGTTCCGCTCGAAGCGTGGTTCGATCAGCCCCTGGTGGAGCCCGCTCGAGATCCGACCGCCGAGTGCGCCGTAGACGTTCCCACGGGTCGCGAGGAAAACGGGAACCATCACGAGCAAGCCGGGGAACCGCTCGACGCTCTCGAGAATTCCTTCGAGGACGATACCGGCGAAGAGGCCCCCGCCGAGGGCGACAAACAGGATCGGGAGTGCTTCGCGATAGATCGACCAAAAATCACGCCGAAAGCTCATATCTGGGTCTCACTACGTCGCCTGTTAATACTGCCGGAGAGAACGGTTCGGAATGCGGTGGATCGAGTGGATACGAGTGAGTGATCAGGCCGGCGGCCGGGCGTTGATCGACGAGGACGGGCGGCAAACGTATTCGTTTGTGGAGTAGTCACACCGCAGGATAAAACCGCTATAACTGTCCGACAGGGGCAATGTCGGTCGGTCCCATGATAGCCGAACACATTATATGTACTAGATGAGAACGTTTTTTAGAGGCCACTAAAAACGTCCTCGCGCATGCTGGACACTAATCACAGCAGCGGATACGGCACCGATTCTGCGATCAACGACGGTGAACGCGAGCGCGGCCGCTCGCTCGAGGAACTGATTCTCGACTTGCTCGAAGGTGAGTTCGCGGGCGTCATGCGCTCGCACAGCCGGGGTGAGGTGTATGGGGGCTACTAGCGGCCGCGACGTCGACTTCCACGCGGACCGCGTCGACGAGATCACCGACGAAGAGTACGTCGCCGTCACTCAGGAGACGTTCGTCGGGCCCGCCATCGAGGAGTTCCGCGACTTCGAGCCAGTTTCTGACGAAACGACGGTCTACTACCTGTACGTCACCGACAACGCCGGCCGACTCGTCGGTGTCATGTCACTTCGTGAGCTGCTGAACGCGCCCGAAGACGACGTCGTCGAAGCTCACATGGCCACCGACGTGGTGACGATCAACGCCGACGCAGACCCCGAGTGGGCCGCCGACGAGATCGCCGAGCGAGACTTCCCCGCGATGCCGGTCGTCGACGACGACGGCGTGCTCGTTGGCGTCCTCCGAACCGACAACATGATCGAAGTCGTCGAGGAGGAGGCAACCGAAGACATCCTCAAAAGCGCCGGCTTCTCCTTCGCCGACGTCGAACGGTCCCGAAGTTCGGCGATCCTCGAGTCCTCGATCCCGAGGATCCTCCGACTGCGACTGCCGTGGCTGGTCGTCGCGCTCGCGGGCGGACTCCTCGCTGGCGGTGTCATCGAACAGTTCGAGGATACGCTCGAGGCAGTGGTTGCACTGGCCTTCTTCGTTCCGGTGATCATGGACATGGGCGGCAACGTCGGGACGCAGGCGTCGACGATCTTCGTTCGCGGACTGGCGCTCGGACAGATTGACGACCGAAACGCGATGAGACACTTCGCCCGGGAGGGAGTCATCGGCCTGCTCATCGGCCTCATCATCGGTGGCATCGGCGCGCTGGCTGCCTACGGCTGGCGGACGTGGGCTGGCGATCCGAACGCCGGAACGATCTCCGTCGTGGTGTTCATCGCCCTCGTGTCGGTCTGTGTGGTCGCATCCGTCGTCGGCTACGTCATCCCGTGGCTGATGAACAAACTCGGGTTCGACCCCGCAGCAGCCTCGGACCCGCTGATCACGACCGTCAAAGACGTGACGGCGCTGCTGATCTACTTCGGCCTGGCCGCGGTGTTGCTCGCCGAACTGCTGTAGCCCCACGCTGACGCCTATTTTTCGCGCGCTATCGATCCCGTTTGCCGACGTCTCTGCTCGTTCGACCGACGGCTCGCCCACCACGCAGTAGACACGCCTATCGGAGGTATCTCAGCGAACGCGAGCACTCGGGCGAGCGCGAACGCGAACACGTCCTCGAGATCCCCAAACCGTTGTGGAAACGGACGTCCGTCGAAGGGCGGTCCCGGTGACGGTCGCTCGACCCAGTGAGAAAGGATCAGCCGTCAAAACGGACCCACAGCGACGAGTAGCCAGGCGAGCCCGATTCCCAACAGCGAGAGCACGAGGTTCGCCGCGGCGACCACCACCGCAAGGTCTCGATCACCGCGCTCCCAGAGCTGGACCGTCTCGACCGAAAACGACGAGAACGTGGTGAACGCCCCACAGGCACCGATCCCGACCAACTGAATCGTCGACTCCGTCGCACCGGCGAAGACGAACAATCCGAAAACGACGCTTCCAACCACGTTGACGACGAGCGTCGGGATCGGATACCGATCCGACGAAAGCTGGAGGTAGACCAGGTGCCGACAGACGGCACCGATCGCCGCGCCGGTACCGACGAGGTGTGCCGGTTCGGGATCGAACGAGGCGACGGCCGCGGTAGCGGCGACGACGGCGACAGCGACGGCGTCAACCGAGAGCATACCGTGGATCGACCCGAGTAGACCGGCAGCGAGGGCGAGTGTCGTGGCGATCACGCTCGCTCACCCCCGATCCGTCTGGCGACTCCACGGCCGACGAGTACGCCCGTAAATCCGAGCACGTAGTTGACGCCGACGATAGCCAGCGCGAGCCAGACGGTCTCCGCCTCGGCGATCCCCATCGCGAACCCGCTGTAGGTCGTCAGCGACGAGAGAAACCCCGTCGTAAAGACGAGTCGCGACTGACGATCGACGATTCCGGTGTACTGGGCCTCGTAGACGAAGACGCCGAGGAGCGTGCTGCCGACAATGTTGACGAGCGCGATCGCCAGATCGTCGGGGACGGTTCCGAGTGCAAAGAACCGGAGGTTCGCACCGGCAAATCCACCGATGGCGATCAGTGCAAGCGTCTCGAGTCGGACGAGCGGATGTCGGTCTGCCATGGCTGTCGAGTCAGGACAGGGACCGTCAGCCGCCCACGATATCGCAGGGATCGGCAGTTGGATCAGGCGGGCCCCATCGCCCGGTTACGGCAGGGGTTCTCACAGAACGGACATGAGCGTTGCGAAAGTCGACATGTCCACTCGAGACGGGAGCCGAACGCTCTCGGAGCATCGGCCCACAGCCAGCTGCGTTTCGCAGGAACAACTGTCGTAGCGAGTCCGAATCGCTCAAGTACGCGACCGGTCTATTCCGTAGCGTGTCGAAGCAGGTCCAGGACGTAGAGACGCTCTTCTGTCACGAGACCGGCGACGATTACCTCGTCGTCGTCGAACGCGACGGAACGCGGCTCTTCCGTGCAAAACTCGGACTCTCCGAGACGTCGGCCGGTCCCCGTCCGGCGAAGTTCCGGCTCAAACAGGGCTCGAGCGAAGAGCCTCGCCAGCCCGACGAGTTCGTCGAACTCGCCCGGCGTACGAAGCGCATCCGAATCTCCGAACAGACCTCTCGCGAGGCCCGCGACGAGCTGATGGAGATGCTCGCGGGCTACCAGCTCGAGGAGAAAGCAAAGGCCGTCCGGACCTGTCGGTACTGTGCCTCTGCGGGCCGTTACTCACCGATTACGACCGAGACTGCCGTCAAAGACGACCAGGACTGGATCTGCCGGGACTGTGCCCAACAGGAACTCGAGCGTCAACTATCTTACTCCGGCGGCGGCCGGGTCACCGGCGACGCCAAAGACCGACTCGAGGACCTGATGCTCGAGGTGCAGGATCTACAGCGGATCGTCAACCTACTGAAAGGCCGCCTCGATCCCGATCTCACGAAGTTCGATACCATCTCGGCGACGACCGACGAGGTCGACCCGGTGCGGGTGGACTCGTTGAGCCTGCATCCGGGACTCCAGGGGTTGCTCGAGGATCGGTTCGAGACCCTGTTGCCGGTCCAGAGTCTCGCAGCGGAGAACGGCCTCTTCGAGGGCGACGACCAGCTGGTGGTGTCGGCGACGGCGACCGGGAAGACCCTCGTCGGCGAGATGGCTGGGATCGACCGCGTGCTGAACGGCAAGGGGAAGATGCTCTTTCTCGTCCCGCTCGTGGCGCTGGCCAACCAGAAGTACGAGGACTTCCAGGATGAATACGGCCACCTCGTCGACGTTTCGATCCGCGTCGGCGCGAGCCGAATCAACGACGACGGCAACCGGTTCGACCCGAACGCCGACGTCATCGTCGGCACCTACGAGGGAATCGACCACGCGCTGCGGACGGGCAAGGAGATGGGTGATATCGGCACCGTCGTCATCGACGAGGTCCATACCCTCAAAGAGGACGACCGGGGCCACCGCCTCGATGGACTGATTTCACGGCTCAAATACACGTGCGAGCGACGTGCGGAGAGGCGGGACGGCTACGATGGTGCCCAGTGGGTCTACCTCTCGGCGACCGTCGGCAACCCCGAACAGCTCTCGGGCGCCCTCGAGGCGACGCTCATCGAGTTCGAGGAACGACCGGTGCCGATCGAACGCCACGTCACGTTTGCGGACGGCCAGGAGAAGGTCCGCATCGAGAACAAACTCGTCAAACGCGAATTCGACACCGAGTCCTCGAAGGGATATCGCGGGCAGACGATCATCTTCACCAACTCCCGACGGCGATGTCACGAGATCAGTCGCAAACTCGAGTACGCCTCCGCGCCGTACCACGCCGGGCTCGATTACAAGCGCCGGAAGACGGTCGAACGGCAGTTCGGCGAGCAGGACCTCGCGGCCGTCGTTACGACCGCCGCACTGGCTGCGGGGGTCGACTTCCCGGCCTCGCAGGTGATTTTCGATACGCTGGCGATGGGCATCGAATGGCTCTCGGTTCAGGAGTTCCACCAGATGCTCGGTCGCGCGGGCCGACCGGACTACCACGACGAGGGGACCGTGTACGTCCTCGTCGAGCCCGACTGCGCCTACCACAACTCGATGGAGATGAGCGAAGACGAGGTCGCGTTCAAACTCCTCAAAGGCGAGATGGAGGCGGTGATGACCCACTACGACGAGTCCGCGGCGATCGAAGAGACCCTCGCGAACGTCACCGTCGGCGGCAAGTCCGCGAAGGCGCTCAACGACCGGATGCTCGGCGAGGTCCCGACGAAACACGCCGTCGGCAAACTCCTGCAGTACGACTTCATCGACGGCTTCGAGCCGACGCCGCTCGGCCGGGTCGTCACCGAACACTTCCTCGACCCGGGCGAGGCGTTCGCCCTGCTGGACGGCATCCGAAAGGACGCCCATCCCTACGACCTCATCGCCGACATCGAACTACGCGATTCACAGCTCTGAGTCGTCCCGAAGTCACACAGGTCCGACGGTCCGTCTCAGGGGACAAACGCAACGCCGAAGAGCGAGAGCACGAGCACGACCAGCGCGCCGGGGAGTCCGCCGAGGGCGACGATCACGAGCGCGATGGGCGTAACTGCGATCGAAAGGCCGAACAGGGCCTGGACCGCGAACAGCACCAGCAAGCCGACGACGGCGTTGACGAGCAGCGGCCTGACGGTCTCGAAGAGCGTCGATACGCCCATGATCGCGACGAGAACGAGGACCAGAAGCAGAATCTCGAGTCCGGTAGCCATAGTCGGTGGTTGACCGGCGAGGGTCAAAACCGTTCGGACAAGAACGAAACCCTTTATGATGTGCACGCAAAAGGGAGGGTACGGGATCGTGGGTTAGCCTGGTATACTTCGGGCCTTGGGTGCCCGTGACCGCGGTTCAAATCCGCGCGATCCCACTTACTTCGTCGCAAACAACACCGTGAGCCGCAGCTCGTGGTGGCGGGTACAACGCCGGTACTGGTGACCAGTCACGTTCGACCGGTGTCCCAGAGCAGCCACCAAACGAACGACTCGACGAGCTAAATCGTGACACGTGGCCTCCACGTTCGTGTAACGTTTATATGCCACGTCGTGGGCACCCTGTACGATGACGGCTACGACTACACCCATCACAGTGCCAACCGAATTCAGCTCTCCAGACGCCACCCTGGGCTCTCTGACCTGCCTCGGCACCGATGCCGTCGCCGTGACGGACCTGCAAGAACGGCTCGAGCGGGCCACGGTTCCCCTCCCTCCAACTCTCTCGTCGCTCATCGATAACGACCGCGTCCGGCACCCGGAGGCGAGCGATGTCGGCCGATAAGTTCGCCGACGCCGCGCCCATCGCCCTCGAGTCGACCGGCGACTGCCGGATCGATTGCTACGTCAGGGCGTCCGTCCCTGGTCCGCTCGTCGAGACGGTCGACGCCGTCGTCGGACGACTCGAGCGCCTGCGCGAGCGAGAACAGATCGCTGCCTACCGGGTTACCGACTGGCCACCCGAACATCATATCGGCGGCGATAGCGGGGTGGGGACGCGTGACGACCTCGTCACCGAGTTCGAACGCTGGGCCAGCCGCCACGGCCACTCGCTCGAGCCGGCGTTTCGCCGCCGCGAGCGACCCACCACGTACGGCTGGGGTGCCTGCGATTGGCGCGAGCAGGTCCGCGTGCCGCTGGTCGCGCTAGCGGTGTACGATGAGAGCGCAGATACCGACGAGGCGACGGACGATGACGCCATGAAGGGACTCCGAGCAGTCGTCCCGTATACCGAGCGGCCGGGGACGGCCGGGCAGCGAACCCACACCGTCCGGGAGTGGCTACGGCGAGCCGACCCGGAGGGCGACGCCGCATCGGCTCATCCAGGAGACCACGGCGAGGTCGTGCTTCTCGAGGGACGCCAGTAGTGGTGGCTCTCGAGTGACGATGATGCGCTCGAGAGTTGGACAGGGCGGTTGACGAGGCGAGCGGTTGCGTCGGTTGTTGTGAACGAAACGAGATCTTATATGTCGTCACAGCGTATCCTCGCTATCGCTACATGCCCTCTATACGGTCTGTGCTGACCGTCAGTGCCGTCGTCGTCTTCGTTCTCCTGGTCGGTTCGTTCGCTGCGATGCCGACCGCGGACGACGGTGCAGACGGTGAGCCACGAGCCGAAAACCTCACTCCGGGTCCGACTGGCGACGGCGTCACCGTTGCGGTCGTCGACACGGGAATCGACGACGGGCACGTCGGACTCGAGGGTCGCGTCGTCGACCGAATCGATCTAACCGACGACGGAGACGACGCCGACAGCGACGAGGCCGACGTGGGCGTCGACGAACACGGCCACGGCACTCACGTCGCTGGGATCGTCGCTGGAAGCGGGGAGGGTGAGGACGGTGACGCTGGCCTTGCACCCGGGGCAGCCCTCGTCGACGTCCGGGTGCTCAGCGAGGAGGGTGAGGGGGACGCCGACCGGATCGCCGACGGCATCGAGTACGCGGTCGACGAGGCAGGCGCAGACATCGTCGTGTTGAGCCTCAACGTCGACGGCGTCGACGACGAGCCGATCGACGCGAGCGTCGCTCACGCGACCGAACAGGGGACCGTCGTCGTCGCCTCGGCCGGCAACAGCGCCACTACGCGTTCGATCACGACTCCGGGAGCGACACCGGAGATGATCACCGTCGGCGCAACTGCAAAAGACGGCTCGGTCCTCGAGCACTCCTCGCGCGGGCCGACCGACGACGGTCACCTCAAGCCGGAACTCGTCGCACCGGGCGAAGACATCCCCGGCCCCGCTGTGGGGACGGGCGAGGAGTATACGACCCGAACGGGGACGAGCGTCGCCGCCCCACAGGTCGCCGCTACGGCCGCCCTGCTGCTCGAGACCGAGCCGTCGCTCTCACCACAAGAGATCGAGAGCCGACTCGCGAGCACCGCCCGGCCGCTCGAGGGGGCTGACGTCTACGCGGCTGGCGCTGGGAAACTCGACGTCGACCGGGCGCTCGAGCCGAATATCGTCGTCGACGAGGGGGTGATCGACTTCGGGCTCGTCGACGACGACGAGCCGGTGACGCAGACGGTGACCGTCGAGAACCACGACGATCAGGTACACGACCTCTCGCTCGAGGCCGACGTGACGAACCTCGACATCGAGATGGACGGAGGCGAAGTAGACGGAGACGGTGTGAGTGGAGGCGAAGTAGACGGAGACGGTGTGAGTGGAGGTGAAGTAGACGGAGACGGTGTGAGTGGAGACAAGGTGGACGAGGCCACTACGGATGGAGGTGACGCGGTGGCGAACGAGACGCTATCGGTGAACCGAAGCGAACTCACGCTCGAGCCCGGTGAGCGGGCAGCCGTCGAACTGACCGTCGATGCGGATGCCGACGCTGGCGTCCACTCGGGGGCGCTCGCGTATGCAGTCGACGGCGAACCGCGGACGGTCCCCGTCGGCTTCGTTCGCGGTGGCGAGGTGACCGTCGAGAAGCGACCGCTGTCGGCCGGCGACCGGGTCGACGGCGATCCGCTGTTTTTCTTCAGCGAGGACGGCACCCATTCGGGCATACAGGACTTCGAGGACGGCGAGACGTCGTTCGTCGGCGGCGGCGGGACCTACGTCCTCTGGTCGAAGGGGGTCGATCAGGAGACCGGCTCTATCGTGTTTCTCTCGGAGCGAGTCGACATCGACGGCGAGAAACGGGTCGTCCTGGACGAGTCGGAGACGATCCCGGTCGGCGTCGACGCCGAGCCGATCGTCGAGAAGTATGGACCGCTCGAGAACAACAGCGTCGTGGCGTCGATGAGCACTATGGCGGGAGACAGCACCCAGCGACTCTCCCGGACGCTGCTCGACGCCGACAACCGGACCGTTCGCGTCTCCGAAGACCCCGACAACGCGATCGCGACGACCTACCTGCTCACGCCCGACTCCGACGACGAACTCGAGACGGCGGACGTCTTTCAGCTCCATCACGAGACCTCGAGCGCCGAGTGGGCGTCCCCGGTCGAGATCTCCCCGTCCGACCTCGAGACGACGGCGTACCGAATCCACCGGCCAACCCAGGACCTGCCGCTCGAGGCACAGGATCGAACGACGACCCGGTTCGAGTGGAACGACCCCGCCCGCTACTGGTTCGAACTGGGCGACAGCGGCGATCAGCGAGTCCACCGGACGACGACCGGCGTCTCACATGACCGCGAACTTCGTGGTGACGGCTGGCGGGCGATCGTCGACGATCGTACTGCGGAGTCGACCGACGTCCTCGCCCACCCGCTGACTGCGGTCGTCGACTCGGTCGCGGTCGAAAACCACACGGTGACGATCGAGGGCGAGCCGCTCGCCGACGGTGCCGGAACGGAACTCTACGTGAGCGCAGAACACTCGCTGACGACCGCCGTCGGTGACGAGGTCGTCGATGTCGTCGAAAGCGACGAGCCGGAACTCCTCGCGCGAGACGTCCCGATCGATCACGACGAACCGCTCACGGTCGAACTCGCGGGCAACAACTCCGATGGATGGCTCTCGACGAATACAAAGGCGACAGTTACGATCGACGAGCCCAGGCCGGGCGAGCCGCTCGAGGCACCGCTCGTCAGAGACGTCGACGTCGACGCCGACGAGACGAACGCCGCAGGGCCGGGCGAGGTGACCGTCGCACTCGAGGTCGACGACCTCCGGTCGGTCTCGTCGCGGTCGGTCTGGTACGCCCCTGACGGGCCGGAGACCCCGCCCTGGGACGAGTCGACGGGCTGGGAACGTGCCGACACCGGTTACGAGGACGGCCGACTCACTGCCACGCTCGACGTGCCCGAGGACGCCGACACCGTGAGCCTCGCGGCCGAACTCGAGGCCGACGGCGACCGCGTCCGGACGATGACGGCCGACGCGTTCTACGCTGGCGAAGCACCGAACACGTCGACGCGAACGATTTCGGGTCAGCTGCTCACCCACGACGGAACACCCGCGGACAACGACACCGTCCTCGCGGCCCCCGTCGACGGCGACGACGCACCCACGATCGACCGAACCGACGAGGACGGAACCTTCGATCTCGAGGTGCCCGCAGATGAGACCTACACCCTCGCGTACCGCCGTGGCGAGCCGTGGCAGTTGAACGCCTCGCTCGAGGACGAGCGTCCTGCGTTCGCCGCGCTCGATCGTGTGACCGTCGACGAAGACGTGACCCTCGAGGAGACCCTTCTACGGGCGACGCCGGTGGACATCGAGATCGTCGACGAACGCGGCGAAGCCGTCCCGAACGCCACAGTCGAACTCGGCCACCGGGCTGCCAACGCCTCCGTCGGGGCGACCGTCGACTCCGACGCCGACGGGATGGTACGGCTCCCGAGCGCCGACGAGTCGGGCATCTCGCTTTCGGGGGCGGTCACGGCCACCATCGACCCACCTGAGGAGGGACCGTACGTCGACCGGACGTATCGAACGAACGTCACCGTCGACGAGCCCCGATCGGTGACGGTCGAGATCGAGACCGAACCACCCGAGGCGAGCCTCGAGACGAACCGGGAGTGGATGCTCGAGGGAACGCCGGTGACGCTCGATGCCGGAGCGAGCGACGTGCAAGCAGGTGCCGAGGAGTATCGCTGGGATCTCACGGGCGACGGCTCGACCGACGAGGTCACCCCACAGCCGGTCCTGAGACACGAGCCGGAACCGGGGACGACCGAGGTGACCGTCACCGTAGTCGACGAGGCCGGTGCCACCGACGACGCGTCAGCGACGGTTCGGGTAGACCCGCTCGAGGAGTGAGCAAGGTCCACGCGTCGCAGAACCGTTCGGTGGTCACTGTTCGGTATCGTTCACGCGGACGGCAAGTCCAGCCGAACGGGGAGTGTCAATCAGTGTGACGGGTCCATATCTACATAAGTGATGCCGGCGAAGTCTCTGACGAGGCCACGTGACCGGTACTGTTGTCGTACGCCGTACGACAGTCAGTACGCGAGCGGGAATACAGGAGACGGCGTGTTCGTCGCCCACTGTGGCGACGGCCGTCGAACGGACGGTTCGACGTGGCCCGAACTCGATCCGTTCAGTTCTCGAGAGGAGTTCTCACGGCGTGCCCAGAGCAGTCGACGACCAGTGTCGACAGGGTTTGCGACCATTTATACCTGATGACGGCCGTACAACAGTGCAATGGCGCAAGCGGGCAATTCTGAACTCGTCGACGCGTTCGAGCGGTTCTTCCGCGACTACTACGATAACGAAATCAAACAGCTTGCGCAGCGATATCCGAACGAACAGCGGTCCCTGCCGGTCGACTGGCAGGACCTCTATACGTTCGATCCGAACCTCGCAGACGACTTTCTCGAGCATCCCGAACAGCTCCAGCGGTACGCCGAGGAAGCCCTGCGACTGTACGACCTTCCGATCGACGTCAGCCTCGGCCAGGCACACGTCCGGGTTCGAAGCCTGCCCGACTCGGAGTCGCCCGAAATCCGTGAGATCCGCGCCCGGCACATGAACAAGCTCGTCCAGGTGCGCGGAATCGTTCGCAAGGCGACCGACGTTCGTCCCAAGATCGAAGAAGCCGCCTTCGAGTGCCAGCTCTGTGGCACCCTGACACGCGTCCCACAGTCGACGGGCGACTTCCAAGAGCCCCACGAGTGTCAAGGCTGTGAACGACAGGGGCCCTTCCGTGTGAACTTCGATCAGTCGGAGTTCGTCGACGCCCAGAAGCTCCGCATCCAGGAGAGTCCCGAAGGGCTCAGAGGCGGTGAGACGCCACAGGCACTCGACGTCCACGTCGAAGACGACATCACCGGCGAGGTGACTCCCGGCGACCACGTCTCCGCCGTGGGCGTCCTCCGACTCGAACAGCAGGGCAACCAGCAGGAAAAATCGCCGATCTTCGACTTCTACATGGAAGGGATGTCCGTCGATGTCGACGAAGAGCAGTTCGAGGACATGGACATCACCGAGGCGGACAAACAGGAGATCGTCCGCCTCTCGGGCGACGACGGCATCTACGAGAAGATGATCGGCTCCATCGCGCCAGCGATCTTCGGCTACGACGACGAGAAACTCGCGATGATCCTCCAGCTCTTTTCCGGCGTGACCAAACAGTTGCCCGACGGCTCGAGGATCCGTGGCGACCTGCACATGCTCCTGATCGGTGACCCTGGTACCGGAAAGAGCCAGATGCTGGGCTACATCCAGAACATCGCACCCCGCTCGGTCTACACCTCCGGGAAGGGGTCGTCCTCGGCGGGGCTTACGGCCGCTGCGGTTCGCGACGACTTCGGCGACGGCCAGCAGTGGACCCTCGAGGCCGGCGCGCTCGTGCTCGCCGACCAGGGGATCGCTGCGGTCGACGAACTCGACAAGATGCGGTGTATTACCGGTGACTCACTGGTCCACACCGCCGATGGAATCAAACCGATCAGGGACGTCGCTCACGAAGCGATCACCGACGGGACGATCGAAGAGTTAGACAACGGCCGAACGATTCGAGAGGTCGACCTAGCTGTCTGGACGATGACAGATGACGGGGCTCTCGAGGAGCGTGACGTTCTCGCTATCCACGAATACGATGCCCCCGACGAACTCTGGGAAGTCACGGTAGAGAGCGGAGAGCGGCTAACGACGACAGCCGATCACCCGTTTTTCGTTTTGGATGGCGGAGAGAGGGCAGAACGAAACGCGGCGGAACTCGAGGTCGGGGATTGGGTGTACGTCCCTCGCACACTCCCGACCCGTCTGACCGACGGCGGTGTAAGCGCGTTATCTTCAACTGATTCCGAAACGAAACGGAACGAGTTGTCGCCAGCTCACGGGTCGATCCTGGGATACATCGCCGGTGATGGAAATATCTTCTATGACCGGGATGAGGGAGTTTACGGGTTCAGGTTTACGAACAAAGAGCAAGAACTACTCGAGGACTTCGAAACGGCCTGTGAAGGCGCATTTGACGCGACCGCCGTTCGCCACCCGAGCGAGCAGCGAGACGATGGCGTCGAGACGGTTCGTCTTCACCGAAAAGCGCACGTTGACGAACTTCTCGGACTGGGTGCGAACCTGGAGAACTATGACGAGAAGCGATTGCCTGAGGAGGTGACGAGAGCGCCTCGAGAGACGAAAGCCGCTTTCGCTCGCGCGCTTGCTGACTCGGAAGGCACCGTCGACGAACGAGCGGTAAAGATCCACTCTTCGAGTTACGAGCTACTGCTCGGAACGAAAATGCTGCTGCTCGAGTTCGGTATTTCGAGTCAGATCCAGACTCGAGAACGCGAAGATGGTCGTGACTTGCACGTTCTTGCGATCACGGCAAAGCGGTCTCTGGAAGCTTTCAACCGCCATATCGGTTTCACGTTGAATCGGAAGCAGCACGCGCTTGAGTCTGCCTGTGGACGGACAACGGGGACCCGGACGATTCTCGATGTCGTTCCGGAGTGCGGAGAGTTGCTCGAACAGCTCCGTGGTGGCCTACGGTTGTATCAGTCGGAGTGTGGTCTCGAGAACGGTTCCACCTACTGTAACTTCGAAAACGAGGACGCAAACACGTCACTGCGTCTGGCGACGACAATTCTCGAAACGTTCGAAGAGCGAAAAGCGGAGGCTGTGGCCCATCACGACGAACTCAGCACTGAGACATCGTGGGAACGACTCGATGAACTCCGTCAACGGTACCACATCTCACAGCGTGAATTGGCGGTAGGGATGTCCCTTTCCCAGCAGCAACTGTCTGCTAAATGGGGTTTCGATTCAGACCACAGAGCAAAAGTTCGCCAACGGTTACGAAAGTTGTTAGAGACGCCATCTACGGTGGACCTGACTCCACTTCGTGAACTCGTCGATGGCGACGTGAAGTGGCGGCGGGTTACGTCTATCGAACGGATTGACTCTAGAGAACACGTCGACGGCCGAATAGCAGTCCTCGAAGAACAGTTAGCCGATGAATTAGAAGTGACGGATACAGACGGGATCAGAGAACGGGCCAAGGAGGTGCTCAGCAACCCAGTCCGCAACTCTGAGACCTGGTACGAACTCCGTGAGCAACTCGAGACGTACGGAATTTCCTTCCAGCAGGTGGCAACGAAGATGGACGTTGCTGGCTCGACTGTTTCGAGGTGGTTCTCCGGGACCGTCGATGTTGGCAACTTCGATGAGGTTAGTCGCGTTTGTAACGAACTACTCGCTGAAAAACGACGACGCATCGCTGACCTCCTCGAAGAGATCGAGCGCAGGGGTCGACCTCGGGTGTACGATCTCACCGTCGAGGGAACGCATAACTTCCTCGCAAACGGCATGATCGTCCACAACTCAGAAGACCGCTCGGCCATGCACGAAGCCCTCGAGCAACAGAAGATCTCCGTCTCGAAAGCCGGCATCAACGCAACGCTCAAGTCCCGCTGTTCGCTGCTGGGTGCGGCGAACCCCAAGTACGGCCGCTTCGACCAGTACGAGCCGATCGGCGAGCAGATCGACTTAGAGCCCGCGCTCATCTCGCGGTTCGATCTCATCTTCACGGTCACCGACCAGCCGGACGAACAGAAAGACCGCGACCTCGCAGAGCACATCATCAACACGAACTACGCGGGGGAGCTGACGACTCAGCAACGCGAAATGACTTCTCTCGAGGTCAGCACCGACGAGATCGAAGAGATGACCGAGAAGGTCGATCCGGTGATCGACGCCGAGTTGCTCAGAAAGTACATCGCCTACGCGAAGCAAAACTGCCATCCGCGGATGACCCAGGAGGCTCGCGAGGCGATCCGTGATTTCTACGTCGACCTCCGCTCGAAAGGCTCCGACGAAGACGCCCCGGTGCCCGTAACCGCACGGAAACTCGAGGGGCTGGTCCGGCTCTCGGAGGCGAGCGCACGGGTGCGGCTGTCCGATACGGTCGAACTCGAGGACGCCGAGCGCGTGATCGAGATCGTCCGGTCGTGTCTTCAGGACATCGGCGTCGATCCGGAAACCGGTGAGTTCGACGCGGACATCGTCGAGGCGGGGACGTCGAAATCACAGCGCGACCGAATCAAGAACGTCAAGGGACTCATCAGCGACGTCGAAGAGGAGTACGACGAGGGAGCACCGGTTGACATCGTCCTCGAGCGCGCCGCAGAGATCGGCATGGACCAGTCGAAAGCCGAACACGAGATCGAGAAGCTCAAACAGAAAGGCGAGGTGTACGAGCCGAGTACGGACAACCTGCGGACGACCTGAACGACCGCCACGAGACCTATCAAGACGGTTCTCGGAAGGAGCGGAAAATACCGACGACGGTACAGTGTCGCAGTCGAGGGTGTACCGACGATCGTTCAGGAGAGGTCTCGCAGCGTCTCGACCGTCGATCGGATGGTCACTGTCGCGACCCCGGCAACCTCGGCAGCGGCAGCCTGCGTCAGCGTCGGCCACTCTTCGCGTTCACTGGCGGCCTGATACAGACAGGCTGCGGCGACGCCGCTCGGGTTTCGTCCGCCGAGGCGACCGGCCTCGAGTAACGCAGTGGCGTGTTCGTGAGCACGGTGTTCGACGGCGGTTCCGACCTCGAGTTTGGAGGCGTATCGCGGAAGGTACTGCGTCGGATCGATGGGGCCGGTCTGGAGACCGAGGTCGCGGTTGACGGCGTCGTAGGCGACTTTCAGTTCGTTCTCGTCGGCGCGGGCGACGACGACGATCTCGTCGACGGTACGCGGAGTCGACTGGGTCCGACACGTCGCGTAGATGGCGGCGGCCGCAAACCCCTCGATCGACCGTCCCTGGAGCAAGCCTTCCGACTGGGCCGACTCGAACAGGGAACACGCCTGTTCCTGTAGCGACTTGGGGAGCGAAAGCGACGATGCGATCCGACCGATCTCGGTAAAGCCGTACACCTGATTGCGCTCTGCTTTCGAGGAGATTCGAGTGCGATTATGTTCACGTCGAAGTCTGGCGATCTGGCGGCGCTTTCGGCCGGTTACCCTGACCTCGTAGTTCGTCCCCGAACCGGTTCCATATCCGATCTCGGTCGACAGCCCTCGGTCGTGTCGAGAGCGCGTGAGCGGTGCACCCGTGCGCCGGCGCTCGGTCTCCTCGTCGTCGAACGATCGCCACTCGGGACCACGGTCGATCGCGGCTTCGCCATCGACGAGTCCGCACTTCTCACAGACCATCTCGGTCCCTGTTCGTCGTACTCTCCCGTTACATTCCGGGCAGGCTACAGACCAGTCCATCTCCACCATTGGTGATAACTACCTAACACAACATCGATCGTGATTGTATTTAAACTATTGGTGATGGAAATAACCTTCGGTGAGACAGTTCTAGTGTCGACCGGCAAGGGTGGACCCGGAGTGGTCGAGTGACCCGATTCAGTCGTCGAACCCGTCGACATATCCCGGGGAAGACAGAGGTCCTCATTCGGATGGGTCAACAACCACCGTATTTGACAGCCAGCTATCCGCTTTATGCGTGTGCTCGAGGTAGGACGCGACAGCGATTTCGGTGACCCTAGCAATGACCGAGCAACGAACGGATCCCTACCAGTGGCGAGTTCCCGACGGCGCATCACCAACTGCACCCCACATCGCGTCGATGACCTGGCGAGATGGCCTGTTCGCACACTGGCCGATCGAGCCCGATGCCTTG
Source organism: Natrarchaeobaculum sulfurireducens (assembly GCF_003430825.1). Taxonomy (NCBI): domain Archaea; kingdom Methanobacteriati; phylum Methanobacteriota; class Halobacteria; order Halobacteriales; family Natrialbaceae; genus Natrarchaeobaculum; species Natrarchaeobaculum sulfurireducens. The sequence continues at coordinate 3,167,662 of NZ_CP024047.1, forward strand.
CGACCACACGTTCCGCGGGCGCTCACGCTCGAGACGAGAGACGGATCGGCGTGGGTGAGCGTGTTGCCGTTCGTCCTCGTCAACGCAGGCCTTCGCGGCACGCCGTCGGTCACCAGGCTGGCGTTTCCCGAACTCGACGTCAGAACGTACGTCCGCTACCGGGGCGACCCTGGCCTGTTTTTCTTCAGCATCGACGTTGGGAACTCGCTGGTCGCCGGGACCGTAGCCCGGACGACGCGTCTGCCAGTACAGTACGCCCGCATGCGCGTCGGTTCGGGCGGGGAAGGAGTCGGCTTTTCGAGCACCCGAGACGCCCGACCGTTCGAGAGGGACGCCCTCGCCCGGTTCGAAGCGACGTACGAACCAGTCGACGACAGCGTCCAGCCCGAACCCGGAACACTCGAGCACTGGCTCGTCGAACGGCGACGGTTCTACGCGCCGACGGACGGTGGGTTACTGGCCGGCGAGTTCGCCCACGATCCGTGGCCGCTCCAGCCGGCCGACGTGACGATTCACGAGAACACGATGTTCGAGGCCAACGGGTTGCCAACGCCCATCGAGGAGCCGATCGTTCACTACTGCGGAGAACTCGAGATGACAGGATCGATCCCACGTCGCGTCTGAGGCAACTGGTTTTCGGTAGCTCGGGTCGTCGAGAAGGAACTCGAGTCGACCCCGACGTCGTTAGTTCGACTTGTCGACCCCGACGAGATCGTACGGCTGGCCAGCGTCGCCTGCCATCGCCCGTTCGTAGACGACGTGGGCGGTGGCGACGTCCTGGATCGCGAGGCCAGTCGAGTCGAAGACGGTGACGCCGGTGTCGTCGACTCGACCGTCTGTCGCCCCGACGACGAGTTCGCCGATTTCGGCGTCGATATCGACATCGGTGAGCGTGCCGTCGTGGTACGGGACGTTGATCTCGCCGGAGTGTGTACACTGTTCGTGGTCGTCGATGACGATCGTCGCGGCCTCGAGGAGGGCGTCGGTTAGTTCGTGTTTGCCCTCGGCGTCAGCACCGATCGCGTTGACGTGGGTATGCTCGGCGACGTCGTCGAGGTCGACGATCGGGTCTCTGACGGGAGTCACCGTCGAGAGGACGTCGCAGTGGCCTGCCTCGGAGATCGAACCTGCACGGACGTCGAATCGGTCGCCGAAGGCGTCGACGAACCGATCGATACGCGACTCATCCATATCCGCGACGACGACGTCTTCGATCGGTCGGACCTCGCTGATCGCCTCGAGTTGCGTGTACGACTGGACGCCCGCGCCGACGATCCCCAGACTCGAGGCGTCTTCGACGGCGAGATACTCCGTGGCGACCGCTGCGGCCGCGCCCGTCCGTTTCATCGTCAGCGCCGTCCCGTCCATGATCGCGAGCGGGAACGCGGTCACGGGGTCGGAGTAGATCATGGTCCCCAGCACCGTCGGCAGGTCGTGATCGTCGGGATTGTCCGGGTGGACGTTTACCCATTTGATCCCCGCGGCGTCCCACTCACCCGTATCGAGATACGCGGGCATCGACCGGAAGTCGCCGTTGTACTGTGGCAGATCGATATACGATTTCGCTGGCATCTGCGTATCGCCACGTTCGAACGCCCCGAAGGCCAGTTCCACCGCGTCGATTACCTTGGTCATCTCTGCGTTCTCGTCGACGTCCGAACTCCCCAGTAGAAGCGTGTTCATACCGGCGAGTATTGAGACGAGCGACTTAAAATGATGTACCCTTCCATACGCGGTTCGTGTCGGTGAGACTGTCAGACACGTCACCGATTCGAGTAGAGGGAGTCTCAACGGTGTATAGTAGCAACGGCACCGGTTTGCACACTGATCGCCGATCCGTCTGGCGAGCAGGTGCGCACTGACGTGCAGTGGCTACTATAGGTGGCACCGAAAAAAAACGTCCAGCAGTGGGCGCTTTGCTCCCGCGCTACTCCGCGGTTGGGTGGACGTACGTCGTTCCCCCTCGGTTACATCATGCCGCCCATGCCGCCGCCCATACCGCCCATGCCGCCACCCATGCCGCCGCCGGCGGGCATGTCTTCGTCATCGTCGTCGTCGGCAACGGCGAGGTCGCCAGCGGCGATGACGTCGTCGATGCGCAGCAGCATGACGGCCGCCTCGGTGGCGGATTCGATGGCCTGAGTCTTCACGCGCAGTGGCTCGTAGACGCCTTCCTCGGCCATGTCGATGGTGTCGCCGGTGTAGGCGTCCAGTCCTGCGGCTTCGTTGCCGCCGTCGTGGTCGGCACGGAGCTCGACGAGCGAGTCGATGGGGTCCAGCCCGGCGTTCTCGGCCAGCGTGCGGGGGATGACCTCGAGGGCGTCGGCGAACGCCTCGACGGCGAGCTGTTCGCGGCCGCCGACGGAGTCAGCGTAGTCGCGCAGGGCAAGCGAGAGTTCGACTTCGGGCGCGCCGCCGCCGGCGAGCACCTTGCCGTCCTCGATGGTCGTGCGGACGACGCCAAGCGAGTCCTCGATGGCGCGGTCGACCTCGTCGATGACGTGCTCGGTGCCACCGCGGAGGATGAGCGTGACGGCCTTGGCGTCCTCGACGTCCTCGACGAAGATGCGCTGGTCGCCCGCGATGTCCTTCTGGGCGACGCTGCCGGCGAAGCCGAGGTGGTCTTCGGTCAGGTCGTCGACCGAGGAGACGGGACGGGCACCCGTCGAGCGAGCCAGCTGCGTCTGGTCGCTGGATTTGACGCGGCGGACCGCGATGATGCCCTCCTGGGCGAGGTAGTGCTGGGCCATGTCGTCGATACCGCCGTCGACGAAGACGACGTCAGCGCCGACGTCGGCGATCGTCTCGGCCATCTCACGCAGCTGAGCCTCTTCCTGTTCAAGGAACTGCTCGAGCTGGGCTGGGTCGGTGACGTTGACTTCAGCGTCGATCTCGGTCTCTTTGATCTCGAGGGCGCCGTCGATGATGGCGACGTTTGCGTCCTCGGCGAAGTACGGCATGTTCTCGGAGACGCGCTCTTTGTCGACGATGACGCCTTCGACGAGTTCGGAGTTCTCGATGGAGCCACCGACGACCTTCTCGATGCTGACGTTGTCCGTGTCGATGCCGTCCTCGTCGGCGACTGCCTGAACGGCTTCGACGACGAGGTCCGAAAGCAGGTCACGGGCGCTCTCTGCACCTTTGCCGGTCATCGCCGTAGCGGCGATCTTGTGGAGGATCTCGTCGTCGTCGGCTTCGACGTCGATGGCGATCTCCTCGAGCGCGTTGCGGGCTTCTTCGGCGGCCTGGCGATAGCCCTGTGCGAGCGTGGTTGCGTGGATGTCCTGCTCTAGAAGCTCTTCGGCCTGGCTGAGGAGTTCGCCGGCGATGACGACGGCGCTCGTGGTGCCGTCACCGACTTCGTCTTCCTGGGTCTCGGCGACTTCGACGATCATGTCAGCTGCCGGGTGGTCGATCTCCATCTCCGAGAGGAGCGTGACACCGTCGTTCGTCACGATGACGTTGCCCGACGAGTCGACGAGCATCTTGTCCATCCCTTTCGGGCCGAGGGTGGTGCGTACCGATTCGGCGACGGCCTTGCCGGCCTGGACGTTCATCGACTGTGCGTCTTTTCCGGAGGTTCGCTGGCTGTCATCCGAGAGAACGATGAGAGGCTGGTTGCCCATCTGTTGTGCCATAGTCAGAGGAAACGTTGTTTGTTATTCTATAAAAGCGTTTTGGATGTGGGAGACGGCAAAACCGCCAGCAGAGAGCGATAAGGTGACAAGGGACAATCGACGAGAGAACCAAGGCATACGGCCGGATGCCTTCGACAACGGCCGGAAGCCGAACCGGAGGCGTGCGTGAAAACGACGGACTGGACGAGCGGCTGGGTTAGGAGTCCCCGCCTGGGAACCGGTGATACTGGAGGCCCTGATGTTTCATCTCGTTGTGTCGCTCCTCGAGGAAGGAGTAGACGGCACCGTGGGGCGCACCGTCTAGGAGCATCTCGGCGGCACTACGGACGGCATCGACCTGCTGAGGCGTACCGATGATCCCGAGGGTCGAACCGTAGATGACGACGTCGGCTCCGGACAACTCTTCCATGAGTTCGCGGGTTCGCCCACCTTCGCCGATGAGTCGACCTTTCTTGCGTTTCATGTCGTTCGTGTTGCGCGAGGCAGCGTCGATGTCGACGAGGTCGAACAGCATGAGTTCGTCCTCGAGCAGTCGAAGCGCCGCATCGGGAGCAAAGCCGCGTCCGATGGCACGAACGATATCGGGACCTTTCAGGCCGCGAACGGGGTCACCGACGGTTTCGACGGCGACGGCACCATCTTCGGAGTCGATGTCGAGGCGAATCTCGGCTTCCGCTTCGATCTTGCGCATCGTCTCACCGCCTTCGCCGATGAGGACGCCGATGCGGTCCTGCGGAATCTTCACGTGTTGCATGTGCCTCGATACTGGCTGCGTGAGGTTAAGGTCTTGGTCCGCCAGTAGCCGCTGGGAGCCCTGTTCCCAGCCCAGGGCCGCTCGCTCTTGTGCCAGGACGGAAGCTCCTTCCGTGGATTCGCTCGTCGCCGTTCTCGCAGTTCCGACAGCGAACGACGACTGGTCGAATCACTCGAGCACTGACCGGAAACGCACGGACTCCGAGAGCGTGTCGATAATCGCAACCGTCCGGTCGTCCTCGGAGGGTGTCAGAACGTGTGCACCGGGGTTGATCACCGTTGTCCGACCCTCCTCGGAGAGGTCGCGGGTATGATGATGGCCGTAACAGACGAAGTCATACGTCTCGCCGGCGGCGATCGCCTCGACCTCCGCTTTATGCTCGCCGTGAAGGACAGCGAACGAGAGGCCATCGAACTCGAGATCGGCGAATCGACCGTGGAGTTCGCTCTCACCACCCAGCGCGTCGAAAGCCGCCTGCAGGTTGCGGGCATCGCCATCGTTGTTCCCGAGGACGCCGTGGAGTTCGAACGTATCGAAGTACTGGACCAGTAGCGGTGCGACGAAGTCCCCACAGTGAACGACGACCTCGACGCCCTCCTCGCGGAAAATCTCGGTCGCGCGTTCAGTTGCCTCGACGTTGTCGTGTGTGTCGGAGAGGAGTCCGATCTTCATACGCAGTGACGCGGCTGCGAGCATCAAAGTCGTTCGGGGACAGACCCCAGCGGCGAATCCTGCGGGTCGATACTCACCGCGAACGGGTCAGTCCCGCGAGGGATCTGGATCAGGGTCGGTGACGAACTCGAGCAACTCGTCGGGGTCGGTCTCGAGTCCCTGCCGGGAGAAGAAGTTCGCAACGTTCGTACAGTCACGCTCTAAGAAATCACGGCTGTTGGGGTGGTGGACGGTGACGGCCTGGCCGACGTCGATGATCACCAGTTGGCCCTCGTTGAAAACGACGTTGTACTCGCTCAGATCGCCGTGGATGATTCCAGCGGCGTAGAGCCGACGCATGTACTCGCGCATGACTTCGTAGGCGGTCTGTGGGTTCTCGATGTGAACCTCGCCGAGGCGCTTTGCGCGGCCTTCCTCGTTGCCGATGTACTCCATGACGAGGACGTTGCGCTCGACGGCGATCGGTTCGGGGACGCGCACGCCCGCCTTTCTCGCCCGCTCGAGGTTGGCGAGTTCCTTTTTCGTCCAGGCGAGTACGACGTCTTTTTTCTTGCCGCCCAGTCCCTCGAACCGGGGGTCGCCCTCGAGGTACTCACGCATCTGCCGGAAGTTCGAGGCGTTGATGCGGTAGACTTTGACCGCGACGTCACGATCGTCACCGAGTGCGTGGTAGACGTTCGCTTCCTTGCCCGTCGAGAGCGGGCCGCCGAACGCTTCGACGTGGCCGTCCTGGACCAGTTTGTACAGCGCGGCAAAGGTCGCGTCGTCGAACACCGACTGCTCGACTTTGAACTGATCTGCGTCTTTGATCCGCGTCTCGAACTGCTCGAACTCCCGGTCGCGCTTGCGAGCGATCCGGTCGGCCTCGGTGTCCGTAACGTCGATCTCCTCCCACTCGTCGCCCGGCGACTCGACTTCCTCTACGTCGACCAGTTCGAACTCGGCTTCCTCTCCCATCTATCCGAAGCTACGAGCGCGGTGCGGGTAAAGGCTGGGTATCGGCCGAGTGTTGGTCGAAGCCTTATCTCCCACCCCGTGCTAGTGCCAGCCAATGTATCACTCACAACGCCACGGTCGGACGACGAGGGACGAGTCGTGATCGGTCACGAGGTCACCCTCGAGTGGCCCGGCCATCGGCGCCGGACCGTGATGGTTCCGTCCCAGGAGACGGTGCTCGAGGCTGCCAGCCGAGCCGGCGTTCGACTGCCGTACGACTGTCGGTCGGGAACCTGCATCACCTGCGTCGGTCGACTGCTCTCGCTCGAGCGCGAAGCGGACTCCGGCGAAGACGAGGACGGGACGACTGACAGTGACGAACCACTCGACGCCGCACTGGCGTTCGATTACCGTAGTCCCCCGGAAGCGCTGACCGACCAGGAACGAGCGGACGGCTACGTCCTGTTGTGTATCGCGACCCCGCGAGCGGACTGTCGGGTCCGCGTCGGGCCGATGGTTCGAGCCGAGGTCGGTGACAGCCCCTGGAGTTGACGCCCTCGAGGGTTGGCGCTCTCCGCCGCGAGCGCGACTGCGGTAGCATTAACGGTCCACCAGCGTAACCCTCGAGCGACGAATGTCTCTCGCCGACGAGAACGCGGACGAAAACCCCTATCTCCGGGAGCCACAGACCGACTTCGCGCCGGTCGAGGACCTCTCTGAGGACGAGGCCCGCGAGCAGGCCGAACTGCTCTGTGAGGCCATCCGCGAGCACGACCGCCGGTACTACGTCGAGAACGACCCCCTCATCGCCGACCGAACCTACGACACGCTCTTTTCGCGTCTACAGGACCTCGAGGACGGCTTCGGCCTCACCAATCCCGACAGTCCCACCAGAAGCGTTGGTGGCGAACCGCTCGAGGCGTTCGACACCGTCGAACACGTCGCGCCGATGCTCTCGATCGACCAGAGCGGTGACGCCGCGGATGTCCGTGAGTTCGACGAGCGCGTGCGTCGCGAGGTCGGAGACGTCGAGTACGTCTGTGAACCCAAGTTCGACGGCGTCTCGATGGCGTTCGTCTACGAAGACGGCTCGCTCGAGCGCGCCGTGACCCGCGGCGACGGTCGCGAGGGCGACGACGTCACCAGAAACGCCCGCACCATCGGCTCCGTGCCACAGCGTCTCCACGGTGACTACCCCGATTTCCTCGCCGTTCGAGGGGAGGTCTACATGCCCAAAGACGCCTTCCAGGAACACAACCGCGAGCGGATCGAACGCGGCGAAAAAGCGTTCGCCAATCCCCGCAACGCCACCGCCGGCACGATCCGACAGCTCGATCCCTCGGTCGTCGCCGAACGGCCGCTCGAGGTCTTTTTCTTCGACACGCTCGACTCGAGCGACGGGATCGAGAGCCACCACGAAGAACTCGACTCGTTCCCCGAGTGGGGGCTGCGAGTCACCGACCACGTCGAGTTCGCCGACGACATCGAGGAGGCGATCGACTACCGCGACCGCATGCTCGAGGCTCGCGACGACCTGAACTACGAGATCGACGGCACCGTGATCAAAGTCGACGAGCGCGAGGCTCGAGAGGAACTGGGACGGACGGCACGGCACGACCGCTGGGCGTTCGCCTACAAGTTCCCCGCCCGCGCGGAGGTGACGCCGATCGTCGACGTCGCCGTTCAGGTGGGTCGTACGGGCCGGTTAACCCCGGTAGCGCTGCTCGAGCCGGTCGACGTCGGCGGCGTGACGGTCTCGCGGGCGAGCTTGCACAACCCCGAGGAGATCGCCGAAAAGAACGTCGACGTCGGCGATACGGTCCGCGTCCAGCGCGCGGGCGACGTGATTCCTTACGTCGAGGACGTCGTCGAAAAGGGCAGCGAAGGCCACTACGAACTCCCAGATCACTGTCCCGTCTGTGACAGCGCCGTCGAACGCGACGGACCGATCGCCTACTGCACAGGGGGGCTGGCCTGTGACGCCCAGCGTCGCCGGTCGATCGAATACTACGCGAGCGATGACGGACTCGACCTCGAGGGACTCGGTGAGAAGAGCGTCCGCCAGCTCGTCGACGCCGGCCTGCTCGAGTCCGTCGCCGACCTCTACGAACTCGAGCGTGAGGCACTGACGGCCCTCGAGGGATGGGGCGAGACGAGCGCTGAGAATCTCCGTTCGGAACTCGACAACGCTCGAGAGCCACCGCTTGCCGACTTCCTCTCGGCGCTCGGAATTCCCCACGTCGGGCCGACGACGGCACGCGAACTCGCCCGTGAGTTCGGTACGTTCGAGGCGGTCCGCGAGGTCGCCAGAACCGACTCCGACCGCCTCGAGGGCGTCGACGACGTCGGCGAGACGGTCGCCGGCCAGATCCACGATTTCTTCACCAGCGAGGCCAACGCCGACGCGGTCGACGACATCCTCGAGCACGTCTCACCGCAGGAATCCGCGCTCGAAACGGGGGGCGACGAACTCGAGGGCCTGACGTTCGTCTTTACGGGCTCGCTTTCCGGCGTCACCCGCAGCGAGGCCGCCGAGACCGTCGAGGCCCACGGCGCGAACGCGACGAGCAGTGTCTCCGGGAATACGGACTATCTCGTCGTCGGCGAGAATCCCGGCCAGTCGAAACGCGACGACGCCGAGGCCAACGACGTGCCGATCGTCGACGAAGCCGAGTTCCGGGCGTTGCTGGTCGAACACGGAATCGACCTCGAGTAACGAGCAGTGGCCGTCGGCCGCACGCAGGTCCCGGATCGTGGTGACCGGCGGCCGAGTCGCCGAGAGGGTTTTGACGGTGGGGTTGCTGAATGTTACATGGCCGATTCCGACCCCGACCTCGTCCTCTACGAACTCGCGGGCTGTCCCTACTGTGCGAAGGTTCGGCGCGTACTCGAGGCCCTCGATCTCGAGTACGACTCCCACTCCGTCCCTCGCGCCCGGCGCGACCGGACGGCTGTCTACGAGGCCAGCGGGCAGTACGGCGTCCCGGTGCTCGTCGATCGGCCGAACGGCGTCGAGGGGCTGGCCGAAAGCGACGACATCGTCGCGTACCTCGCCGAGGAGTACGGCGACGGCCAGCCGCCACAGCCGTCGGGGCTGGTCGACCGCGTGCTCACCCGGCTGTTCTGAACGCGCTCGAGGCGTCGGACGATCACGCTTCGGCCGGTAGGCGCTCTGCGAGCGCTCGTACCGTCTCGAGTCCCTGAACTTCCCCTTCGCGTTCGGGAAGCGTGACGACCTCGAGATCGTCGAACGTCTCGCGGACCGATTGCACCCGCGTTTCGTGGCGCTCGTGACGGGCGTGACAGCGCGAGCAGTCCGGATCTGGACGCTCGAGGACCTGATTCACCACCAGACGGCCGACCGATACGTCGGCCTCGCGAAGGCGGGCAACGAGTCGCTCGGATTCAGCGATTGCCATCCGCTCGGGGAGCAAGACCACACGAAACTCGGTCGTCTCGGGATCGACGAGCACGTCGCGAGCGCGCTCGAGGCGTGCCTGAAGCGCGACGAGATCGTCTTCGCCGTCGCTCGAGCCGGTCATCGCCGCCATCGGTCCGAAGACCGCGCTGCGGGCGGCGGTGCCGATCCGGCGAACCTGTCCACGGAGCGAGCGAGTCGTCTCGAGGGCGAGGCTCACCACTTCGGGGGTGTCGAACAGCCGCAGCGTATGGCCGGTCGGCGCGGTGTCGAAGACGACGACGTCCCAGCGGCCGTCGTCGACGTACTCGACGAGCAGATCCAGCGCGGCGAGTTCGTCGCTTCCTGCCGGCGCACCCGAGGCGAAGACCCGTTCGACCGCTTCGTCGTCGAGTCTGATACCCGCGCTTCGGAGATCCGCAGCGAGGGCCGTGGCAATGCGCTCGTAGCGTTCCTGTTGTGTCTCGGCGTCGATCTCGACGGCCCACAGGCCGCCTTCGTCTCCGGATTCGGCCTCGAGTTCGGTCGGCTCCGGACCGAGGTCGACCTCGAGGGAGTCGGACAGCGAGTGTGCCGGGTCCGTCGAGACCACGAGCGTCTCGCGGCCGCTGTCGGCCAGTCGAAGGGCTGTCGCAGCCGCACAGGTCGTCTTGCCGACACCGCCTTTGCCGCCGTAGAAGAGACAGTCGGTCATTCGGCCTCGAGTATCCCGGCGAGGGACCTAAGTCTCCTGCCGAACGACGACACTGGTTCGTGACCGACACAGAGTCGAAGCGACGAAACGACCGGAAAACCGGATGGACCTGCTCAGAGGTCGACGCGATCGAAGCGATAGAGCGCGACCGCGATCGGGACGACGATCCAGAACAGGAGGACGACGAACGAGAACCAGTCCTGGAGATAAAACGGCACCGAGCCGTCGAACATGGCATCCTCGATCGCCACGCCGAGTTCCGTCTCTGCGGCACTCGTGACGATCGAGAGGGCGTTGTTGTAGGCGTAGCCGGGATCGATCGACTCGACGAAGTACGCCCAGTCGGGGAGGCGCTCGAACTCCATCGGCCCGTCGTCGGTGTCGATCGTGTACGTCTCACCGGCGATGTAGCCCTGGTTCATCAGCAACTGGAAGGTCGTGTTGATGGCGTTCCAGACGATATAAAAGAGGACGAAGACGCCGACCATCGCCGCGCCAGCAACGGTAGTCGATCGGGTGAGCGAAGAGAGTGCAACGGCAATGCTGGTGTAGGCAACGCCGTAGAGGATCGACATCGCGAGCAGGCCGACGTAGTCGGCGACGTCGAACGCCCCGAGCATCGCGGCGACGACGACGGCCGCGAGGACGAAGCCGACGATCAGCGAGATCGACAGTACAGCAGAGCGGCCGATGAGTTTGCCGAGCAGCACGTCCTTTCGGGAGTGAGGGAGCGAGAGCAGGATCTTAATACTGCCGCGTTCGCGCTCACCGGCGATCGCCTTCCAGCCCAGAATCAGGGCGATCAGCGGGATCACGAGCCGAGTGATCTCGCTGACGAAGACCACGAGTGCCTCCGTCGTCGCGCCGGCCTGAGCGATGTCCTCGCCGAAGTAGGAGACGACGCCGGTAATCGTGACCAACAACGTGAAGAAGAAGACGCTCAGGCCCCAGAACAGCCACGAGCGAACGGCGTCCTGAAAGTCCTTTTTCGCGATCGCCCGGACGCTGTCGGGGTTGATCGAACTCGAGGGCGAAGCGGGCTCGGCTGAAACAGCGTCCGTTCCGGTGTCAGTTTCGGGACTCATCGCGCATGCACCTCCGTTCCCCCGTCGGCCGTATACGACTGGAAGACGTCCTCGAGCGACGCTTCGCGCGTCGAGAAGTCCTGCACGTCGATGCCGCGCTCTTCGAGTTCGCCGAGCACGGCAGTTTTCGAGCCGTCGACCTGAACGACCAGCGTCGGCGGCTGTCCGTCCTCGGAGGTGGCGCTCGAGACGTCGGGCAGTGATCGGACGGCCTGGAGGTCGTCGTCGTCGACCCGGTCGACGGTCACGCGCAGGGTCGTCCCATCACCGACGGACTCTCGGAGGCCGGAAACGGTGTCGATAGCGACCATCTCGCCCTCACGGAGGATGCCGACGCGGTCACAGACCGCTTCGACTTGCTCCATGATGTGACTCGAGAAGAAGACGGTCGCGCCGCGGGCGTTCTCCTCGCGGACGATATCACGCATCTCGCGTGCCCCGTTGGGGTCGAGACCGGTGGAAGGTTCGTCCAAGATAAGGAGGTCGGGTTCGCCCACGAGCGCCATCGCGAGCATCAGTCGCTGGGACATTCCCTTCGAGAAGCCGCCGGCTTTTTTGTCGATCGCGTCTTCGAGGCCGACGCGCTCGAGGAGCGCCAGCGGGTCGTCGGCGGCACCTTTCGACTCGATAGCGAACTCGAGGTGCTGGCGGGCCGTCAGGCGGTCGTAGGTCTCGACGCCTTCGGGGAGGACGCCGGTTCGTGACCGGATCGTCCGGCTGTGGGCCTGGGCGTCGAGGCCGAGGACCTCGACCCGGCCGGTGGTCGGCCGGATGAAATCGAGGAGGATGTTGATCGTCGTCGACTTGCCGGCACCGTTGGGGCCTAAAAATCCGAACACCTCGCCCTCTTCGACCTCGAACGAGAGGTCAGAAAGCGCGAGCAGTTGCCCGTAGGACTTGGTCAAGCCGTCGACTCGAATAGCGGACATGGGTGGAGTCACACCCGCGTTTCCGATAAGGTTTGTCACTCGAGACGCATAATATACGTCAGTCGGCCCGAGAATAAATGCCACTGAACGCCCGTGGATAGTCGGCGAAGCCGGTCCATCGACGCTCGAGACCGTCCGGTGACGAACTGGAGACGACCGAGGCCAGACGGAATCAGATCGGATCGTCCGGATCAAACGCTCGAGCGACGCGGTCCGCCTCCGCAGCATATCGGTCGCGGGTCGCCGCGTCGTCGACGGACTCGAGGTCGGCGTCCGGGACGGCAACGGCCGCGGTGACGGGAGTTCCGGTTCGCAGTGCCGTCGAGGACCGCTGTCGTCGCTGGTAGCGCGAGCCGTCCGGCGTCGCATAGACGAGCGTCACGAGGTTACGGTCGCCGAACGTGCGTTCGACGAGCCAACACCGGCTGGTCGAGTCGGACATACCCGAACTAATGGATCGAGCCCCGAGAGGGTACCGGCTCGAGCGGGCCACGATGTTCTTGTGGTTCGCCGATCCAGATACGACGGAGGAGTATCGATGGAGTGGACCGAGCGCGTCGATCGACTGCTGTACGACGGCGAAACGGAGACGCGACGCGTCGGCGTTGGCGACGCGACGATCGTCGTGACGAGTCACCGAGTCCTCGCGTTCACACCGGGTGATGGCCCCCGCTATCGGGCCGTCGACCGGCCGAACGTCGGTCGCGTGACCGTCGAATCCACCGGTCGAACGTGGGCGCTAGGGAAGGGATTGTTCTTCGGTGTCGTTGCACTCGGAAGCGCGATCACGGCAACCCTGGTCAGTTTCACAGCGCTCGTTCCAGATCTCGGCACCGACGGTTCGGCCGACCCACCGTCTCCCGGTGCCGACATCGCGGACGAGATGGTGGCTACACTCGAGGCCATCCTCACCGCACTCGAGCTGGTTGTCGTCGGCCTCGCTTTCCTCTCGGGACTCGCCGCCGCCGGCTATCTGGTTCGATACGTCCGCTCACGAACCCGGCGGCTCGTGATCGAAGTCCACGGGGGCGAGGATATCGACGTCCCCGTCAGCAGCGCCGTCGGCGCGGCCGCAGTCGAACTTCGGAACGCGATCGGGCCGGAACCGACGCTCGAGGGCGAACGAGCCAGCCCGTTCGGGCGTGACGCGATCGAATTCGGGCCGAGCCACGACGCCGATGAAGACTCGAGAGGCGGAGCCTCCCTCCGCGAGCGCCGGACTCTCGAGGACGATCGACGAAGGGGCCTCGAGAGCGGTAACGAACTCGACGGCGAGTCGGCGGCGGCTCCACGCGACGACCTCGAGTCCGCATCACCTCGAGGCGACGAGTCCGATCCCGCGTTCCTCGAGCGTGACGCGGACGATGGGGCGGCGAACGAGAGCGGAGTGGGTGGCTTCGTGTTCGACGAACCCGCTCGAGAGGTATCAGAGGCAGCCACGACCGACTGTATCGGGACCGGTGAGGTCGACGACGACGGGACAGTCGACAGAGTGGACAGTGACGGGGTAGATGACGACGGAGCGGACGACAGAGCGGACGGGAACGGATGGGACGACGACAGCAGCGCGTGACGTCAGGCTGAAAGCCGCCGACGACCTAGGGTCGCCGATGAACGCCGAGGGGGTTCGCGACCGTGCCGGATCGTTGCCGCGCGAGCCTGGCGTCTACCAGTTCCGCGAGGATGAGACGACGCTTTACGTCGGGAAGGCCGTCGATCTCAGGAGCCGAGTTCGGTCGTACGCCGATCCGCGAAGCGCCCGCATCCGGCGGATGGTCGATCGCGCCGACGACGTCGAAATCGCCGTCACCGACACTGAAACGCAGGCGCTGTTACTCGAGGCGAACCTGATCAAGCGCCACCAGCCCCGCTACAACGTTCGGCTCAAAGACGACAAATCGTACCCGATGGTGCAACTGACTGACCACGAGGCACCCCGGATCGAAGTCACGCGGGACCCCTCGGAGTCGGCGACCGTCTTCGGCCCCTACACCAACAAGGGCCGGGTCGAAACCGTCGTAAAAGCCCTGCGGGAGACCTACGGCGTCCGTGGCTGTTCGGACCACAAGTACGCAAACCGCGATCGTCCCTGTCTGGACTACGAGATGGGCCTCTGTACGGCCCCCTGTACCCGCGAGATCAGCGCCGGTGACTACCGCGAGGACGTCGCGTCGGCCGAACGCTTCTTCGAGGGCGAAACCGGCATCCTCGCGGACCCACTGCGCCGCGAGATGGAAGTGGCCGCCGAAGAACGCAACTTCGAACGTGCGGCGAATCTCCGGGATCGCCTCGAGACCGTCGAGGTCTTCCACGGCGAGGGCGGCGAGGCGGTCCAGTCGGTCGGCGACGAACGCGCCGTCGACGTCCTCGGGGTCGCCATCGAAGGCGAAGACGCCACCGTTGCCCGACTGCGCGCCGAACATGGGAAACTCGTCGACCGGGAGCGCCACTCGCTCGAGGCGCCCGGAGCGAGCGACCCGACCTCGGGACCGGCCGGTGACGAGGGCGTCGGCGAGACGGGCGGCGTCCCAGCCGTCCTCGCGGCCTTTCTCGTCCAGTACTACGCCGAGCGCGACCTGCCCGACGCCCTGCTGTTGCCCGAACGCCACGGCGACGACGAGGTCACCGCCTGGCTCGAGGCAGAAGGCGTCTCGGTTCGGGTCCCCGGCGCGGGTCGGGAGGCCAAGCTGGTCGACCTCGCGCTGAAAAACGCCCGCCGAAACGTCGGCCGACGCGACGAGTGTGGGATGCTCGCCGACGCGCTGGGTCTCGACTCAGCGCGGCGAATCGAGGGCTTCGACGTGAGCCACGCCCAGGGCACGGCTGCGGTGGGGAGCAACGTCACCTTCGTCGACGGCAGCGCCGCAAAGAGCGACTACCGCCGGAAGAAGTTGACCGACCAGAACGACGACTACGACAACATGCACACACTGCTCGAGTGGCGGGCCAGCCGAGCCGTCGAGGGTCGCGACGACCGGCCCGATCCCGATTTGCTCGTGATCGACGGCGGCGAGGGGCAACTCGAGGCCGCCCGCGACGCGCTCGCGGACGTGAACTGGGACGTGCCCGCCGTCGCGCTGGCGAAAGCCGAAGAGCGCGTGATCACCCCGGATCGGGAATTTCGCTGGCCCGACGACGCCCCACACCTCCACCTCTGCCAGCGAGTGCGAGACGAAGCCCACCGCTTTGCGGTGCAGTACCACCAGACTATCCGCGACGAGGTCAAAACCGTCTTAGACGACGTCCCGGGCGTCGGTCCCGAGACGCGAAAGCGCCTGCTCGGCCGGTTCGGCAGCGTCGAGAACGTCCGCGAAGCGAGCCTCGAGGACCTCCAGAGCGTGCCGGGCGTCGGCGAGAAAACGGCGGAGACGATCAAATCACGGCTGTAGTCGGACCCGTCGGACAAGCGCTCGAGCCGACGGATTTTTCCTCCATGCGGCGAGCCTCGGTCTATGGACGACGAGACCGTCGGTATCGCCCTCGTGCTGACCTCTGCGATCGGCTTCGGGACGCTGGGGATCTTCGGCGTGCTGGCGGCCGACGAGGGGCTGTCGATTCCGACGGTGCTGGCGCTTCGCTTTGCCCTCGCGGCGGTCGTCGTCTGGGCCGTCCTCTGGTTCCGGGGACGATTTCGACTGCTCAGGGGTCGAATGCTGGCGATCGCGTTCGCGCTCGGCGCCGTCGGCTACGCGACCCAGAGCGGGCTGTACTTCCTCGGCCTCGAGTTCATGACCGCCGGGATGGTCGCTATCGTCCTCTACACCTATCCCGCGTTCGTCGTCTGTCTCGTCGCGATCGTCCACCCGAGCCGGGTGACGACGGTGCTGGTGGTCGCACTTGGGCTTTCGATCGGCGGCGTCGCGCTCATCACCGGCGCCGATCCGGCAGGCGCCGATCCGGTGGGCGTCCTCGTCGTCCTCGGCGCGGCACTGGCGTACTCGCTGTACATCGTAGTGAGCCAGCGGGCGCTCCTCACCGTCGACGCCGAGATACTGACTGCGTTCGTCCTCCCCGCAGCAGCTGTCACGTTCGTCGTCTTCGGCCTCGGGACGGGGACGCTCGCGATGCCAGACGGCGCGAGCGCGTGGGCCGTCGCGCTGGCGATCGCGATCCTCGCGACGGTCGTTCCCGTGCTCACCTTCTTCGCTGGCATCGCCAGGATCGGCGCGAGTCGTGCGAGCATCATCAGCACCGCCGAGCCGGGCGTGACGGTCGCCCTCGGCGCGCTCGTGCTTGGCGAGCCCGTCACGGCCGTCACGATCGTCGGCGGCACGCTCGTCGTCGTCGGCGTGATCCTCATCCAGCGCGAAGGGACCTGACCCCGTTGTGAGTGCAAGGGCAGGGCTATTTTGCGGAGCCGCCGCTGATACGGTATGGCAGACAACGACGAACTCGAGGACCTGCTCGAGGAACTCGACAGCGGCGGCGACCTCGAAACGTCCCAGCAGGTCCTCTCGATCCGGATGGAGAGTCGACGCTACGGCAAACCGGTGACGATCGTCGAGGGGTTCGACCTCGAGCAACGCGAGGTCGAGTCGACCGCCTCCGAGTTGAAACAGGCCCTGGGGACGGGCGGTACGGTCGACGACGGACGAATCGAACTCCAGGGCGACCACCGTGATCGGATTCCCGACCTGCTTCGCGAGCGGGGGTTCGACGTTCGTGAGTGAGCGGCCGGACGAGGCTCGCTAGCGCGGCTCCACCGCGTGAACCATCTGTGAGAGTCGATGAGACACTCGTGAGAATCGGTGACTCGGTCGAAGTCACTTTACCTCCGCTCTGACAAGTAGAGGTATGGACATTCGGCCAGCCAAGCCAGACGACTTCGAGGCGATCGAGGCCGTCGCCCGGGCGACGTGGCACGACACCTACGACGACCTCGAGGCGGACGTCATCGACGAGACCGTCGACGACTGGTACACCGACGACTCGATGCCACTCGAGGCCCCGGGGACGGTCGTCCTCGTCGCCGAGCGCGCGGGGCCACGATCCACGAGTAGCCGGACGGAGTCCAGCGAGGACGACGAGATCGTCGCGTTCACTCACGCCGTCGCCCAGGGAGATGCCGCCGACGTCCTCCGGATGTACGTCCACCCAGACTACCAGGGCGACGGAATCGGCACCGAACTCCACGAGCGCTTGCTCGCGGAACTCGAGGCCTATGACATCGAGCGGGTCCGCTCGATCGACTTCGCGTTCAACGACGCGAGCCGACGCTTCTACGAGGGGCTCGGCTTCGAACAGACGGACACCGGCGAGGTCGTGATCGACGGCGAGTCCTACGACGAGGCGATGTACACGCTCGAGTTGTGAGCCGTACGCGGGGCGCGCTCGTCGACGGAGACGGCTTGAGAACCAGGCGTCGACATACGCGTGCAGGACCTCGACCTACGCCTGCAGGGCCTCGACGACCCTGACGGCGACGTGATAACTCAGCGCGAGCATGGCGATGCCGACGCCGGCGACCATGACCCCGATCGAGAGCACCCAGAGGTCGACCGCGAACTCGGGCGGCGTGGGGCCGTCGACCGGCACCAACAGCCCGATCGCGTGGAGCAACAACAGCGGGATCGCCATCAGGAAGCCAGCCGCCGACAGCCACAGTTGCCGCTTGAAGCCGGCGACGAGCGCGATCGCGAGAAGTCCCAGCCCCAGCAGTACCGAGATCGGAGACCCACCGACGTAGATCGCCGTGAGAAGCTGGAAACTGACCATCCCGACGGCCGTCACGGTCAGTCCGGCGGCCGTATGCAGCGCCAGCCGTTCCCTTGTTGTGTCCCGTCTGCCAGCTACAGCACCCATTGATAGCCGTTCGTTCCCTCCTGTCTTGAATATTCAGTTCGGCAGACTCGTTTCGCCAGCGGTCAGGTCGCTATCGCAGCCGCAACGAGTGTGCCGACGCACGTCGGTGGAAACACTTTGATGCTCGATCACGTACACGCGCGCATGGAGATCCGACCAGCCACCGCCGACGACCGCGACCGGATTCGGGACGTTGCCCGCGACGCCTGGCACGAAACCTACGACGACCTCGAGGCGGACGTCATCGACGAGACCATCGACGACTGGTACGGCGACGAGTCGTTCGAACAGGCGCTCGAGAAGCCCGGCACGGCCGTCCTCGTCGCCGAGCGCGATGGCGAGCTCGTCGGCTTCACCCACGGCGTCGTCAGCGAGGACGAAGGTGACGTCCTCCGGATGTACGTCCACCCCGACCACCAGGGCGAAGGCATCGGCACGGCGCTTCACGAACGCTTGCGCGAGGACCTAGAAGACTTCAACATGAACCGGATGCACGCGATCGACCTCGAGTCCAACGACGCGAGCCGCGAGTTCTACGAGGAGCTCGGGTTCGAGCAAACCGACCACGCCGAGGTCGAACTCGGCGGCGAAACACACACGGAGGCCGTGTACACGCTCGAGTTGTGACGCCTCGAGGGGTCAGAGCAGTGTCGCTGGGAGAGGATCGGCGTCGAGCCTAAACCTCCTCGGTCGGCGGCGCGATTCCCTCGTCGCCGCCTGCTCGCTCAAGGACAGGTCTTCGAGATGACGGAGGCCCTCGAGTTGATTGAAAGACGTCCCATCGATATCGTTTCGATCAAGGAGTTTCGCGACCCGATACTGTCCGCCGACGATCGAACCCCGCTCAACACTCGTTCGCCGCCCTCCCGTGTCAGTCCGGCCGAACCGTGGAGCCCTCGAGAGAGTTGCTGACGACTGTACCTGACCGGCGCCGTCGCGGTCTGACCGCCCTGCTTTGCGATCTGGGCCGCCCGCTGGACCTGCGGTGTGCTGATCCGGTCGACCGTCGACTGCATCGTGTCGGTGCTCTTGAGTGCCTTGCCGGCCTCGCCGGCAGGCACCGCCATCTCGACGACGAACCAGAAGACGTGCCGCCATCACCTGACCGATCGGTCCGCCCGTAGCAGCCGAGACGCGGGTTAGTGGTAGCGCTCGGTCTTCGCCAGCGGAACCCCGAGGTGATCGGCGACCTCGAGACAGGGCTCGGCGGCGTGGTGACACTGCTTAGGCGGCTCGCGGACCGAGAGGAATACGCCGCCGTTGTCAAGTTCCTCGACGTACCAGGCGGGTGCGGAACGCACCCGCTCGCGGCCGATCGCTTCGACCGTCTCGGGCCGAAAGACGTTGTACTCGTACAGCGGCGGAGTCGTCGTCGCAACGAGGTCATCGATCGTGTCATCCTCACCGATTGCGAGACCGCCCCGTCGGCCGAATCCCCACCTCGGCTCGAGAACGTCCGAGGCTCGCCCGAGGAGTTCAACGAACTCCCGACGACGGAGCTTTACCTGTTCGAGTGTCTCACGTGTCGGATCCTTCAACGGATAAATCCACGCGGTGAACGTTAGGTACGGCGTCGATTCGTACGCGGGGAATCCAGCACCGTCTCGACTGAAACCGATCGAGAGGTCGTCCCAGCCCATCGGGGCCTTCACCGTTACGCTGTTAGCCGATCGAGCGATCTGAGAAACCTTGGATACACTGGCGCTTGACGTTTTGCTCGTGTTTTCTTCGTCTGTGTAGATGACATCAAGTTTGCTCTGGTCCTCGTCGGCTCCCGAATACTCCAGAAACAATTCGAAGAGCGACTCATAGGTGTCTCGAGATGGTTCCCGGCCGAACAGGTGGGCGATCTGTATTGTGTCGTAATCTTCCATAATGTGATCTGTTAATTCGTGATAACGGATCCGTCGCTCTCGTCGACTACTCTAATTGTGACCTCCGCATTATTCCACTCTCCGCTGTTCGCTACCCTGTTTTCCCATTCCGCGACTTTCGATCTCACTAAATCCTCGTCACCGACTTGCGTGGCGCGCACTTCAAACGCGTTCCCGTCGAATGCCACGTCATCGTGGTCCATCATGGTCTGCAGCTTTCTATCGAATTGTGTATCTATCTCGTCCGCACTGTAACCGAATGTAGATTTACTCTCGACGACCTCTCCGTTCGTTCGCTGGATGTCTAATTCGCCGATTTGTCGCTTTCCGTCGTAGACCTCGAGGTCCATCCGCTCGATGTTCGCGGCTCCGATCTCGTCGGCACGACGAACTTCCCGAACCGCACCCTGGACGTTCCCGGGGTCACCAGCCGTGATGAAGTCCTCAACCGGACCACTGTTCAATCCATCGACCCCCTGCAAGTCGTCCGCGTGTCTCGCGAAAGCATCGACGTCGTCAGTGGCTGCGACTCCCTGGCCGTGGTTTCTCGCGGCTGCCGACCGGAACTCGGTCGCGCGGTCGATATCGAGGTCGAGCACCCGCTGTAGCGAATCGCCGTCGAGTTCGTCTATGAGCCGAAGCCCGTCCCCGTCCGTCTGCCTGACCAGTCGCTCTGCACGGGTTTTTGCGGGTCCGTCGAGGTCGTCGATGGTCCGCACGGCCCGATCGATCTGACCGTAACTGACCCCATCGTCGTCGGCTGCTCTGTACACCGCTCGTCGAAACGACTCGGCGGTGTCGCCCGAGCCGTCGGCGATAATCCTGACTGTGTGATCGTCGAGCCTCGCTGCCGTTTGTGCATTATCGACCTGTTTCCCGGTCGATCGACTCGGTCCAAGCAGCCGATTTGCAGCATCCTCCGTCAGTGAGAAGGTACCAACGGCAGCCCGCGAGAGTTGCTGACGACTGTACCTGACCGGCGCCGTCGCGGTCTGACCGCCCTGCTTTGCGATCTGGGCGGCCCGCTGAATCTGGGGTGTGCTGAGCCGGTCGACCGCCGACTAGACTCGGTTCCTCTAGAGGCGTGGTCACCGTAACGCCGTTATCGCCGAGGCTGTGGAGGAAGTGGCCGTCCGGTAGTAGAACCAGTGACACAGTGTCAATCGAAACACGGTGGTGATGGCTCAATCCCTCCCGCGGACGGATCGAGGCGACCTCAGTCGACGTCCAGATATTCGGCTACGTGTTCCTCACCGTCAGCCCACTCGTCGGCCGGTTCGAACGGATTGTCGGATGCGACCAGCATGACATGTCCGGTCTCCAGTTCACGGACTTCCCAGGCGGGCGCCTCCAGTACCCTCTCACGCCCCATTCGTTCGACTGCGGCGGAATCGAAGACGTTCAGCCAGAACACGTCGAGCACTCGAGCGGAGAGGAGCTCGTCGACCGTCGGAACCACCTTCGGAGAGACGATCGATCCGAACTTACCGAATCCGTAGTCGGGATCGGTCTCGACGACGGCGAGTTCCACCAGATCGAGATACTGTTGCACCCGTGCTCTCGCCTCGGCCTGCGTCCGAGCGTCCTTTCGGTGTCCAAACTCGTACTTGTTCGCCCACAGGTACAGGTGCCAGGTCTCGACCGTAGGAAGCACGTCGGTATCCTTTTCGATCCAGACTCGTAGATCATTCCGTTCAATAGCCACGGCAGTGGTCTCGAGACTGTCAACTGCTTCAACGACTTCGTCGTTGTTTGCGGCGGTGAATCGTTTATCATCTATCCAATAAACGTAGTCGTCTCCGAACTGTGGGCTAAGTTTCCACCCCGCGTTCAGTGCTGCTTTGAGCACTCGCTGGAGTGGTGCGGAGGGACGAATTCCGTACATCACGTACGTGGAAATCGTGTCAGACACGGTGGTCACCCTTCGACCGGCGGTAGCTCTTCGAACTCGACGGTGATACTGTTTACCCCGTTGTCCGGGTTCTGTTCGATAGCGCGTGCAGTTTGTCGGATCTCGCTCTGTTGTTGTTGGGTGAGACGGTGTGTTTTCGTAAACTGAACGGTTTTTCCGTCGAGATCGATCTCTCCGGCTCTGTGTGCCTGGTCGAAGCTATCTAGTTTATCATTCG
Organism: Natrarchaeobaculum sulfurireducens; assembly: GCF_003430825.1. Lineage (NCBI taxonomy): Archaea > Methanobacteriati > Methanobacteriota > Halobacteria > Halobacteriales > Natrialbaceae > Natrarchaeobaculum > Natrarchaeobaculum sulfurireducens. Next base: position 3,189,593 of record NZ_CP024047.1, read on the forward strand.
CTTGACGGACCCGGATCGTATTTTTCGCCTCGATGATCCGACCAGGTCGCTCAACGTCGATGTCGGTGATCCGGTTTCCGTCGTTGTCCGTCACGACACGTGCGACCGACTGAAGGTCTTCGACGTCTCCGCTGGCGACGGCTACCCGAAGTTCGTACTGCGCACCTCGAAGGTTTCCAGCGTCGCGGTACGTCGGAATTTCGTCGATGAGGCTTCCCGGACCGTCGTCGAAACCGCGCACGCCGCTTCCCGCCAGGCGATCCGCGTCTCGCGCGAACTGTTCGGAACGCGCAACGTCAAACAGGTCCGAGTCAGCTGCCGCGAGCCGCGCGAGCTGGGCACGGATAGCATCCGCGTTGCTCACCTCGAGCCGGAGCATCGTGTCGAGTACACCGCCGTCCATCTCGTCCACGAGCCGGAGCCCGTCGCCGTCGGTCTCCCTGACCAGTCGCTCTGCACGGGTTTTTGCGGGTCCGTCGAGGTCGTCGATGGTCCGCACGGCCCGATCGATCTGGCCGTAACTGACCCCATCGTCGTCGGCTGCTCTGTACACCGCTCGTCGGAACGGCTCGGCGGTGTCGCCCGAGCCGTCGGCGACAATCCTGACTGTTTGATGGTCAAGCCTCGCTGCCGTTTGTGCAGTATCGACCTGTTTTCCGGTCGATCGACTCGGTCCAAGCAGCCGATTTGCAGCATCCTCCGTCAGTGAGAAGGTACCAACGGCAGCCCGGGAGAGCTGCTGACGACTGTACCTGACCGGCGCCGTCGCGGTCTGGCCACCCTGTTTCGCGATCTGGGCGGCCCGCTGAATCTGGGGCGTGCTGATCCGGTCGACCGTCGACTCGACGGTGCCGATACTTTTGATATGACAGCCTCGCTGACTGAGATTGCTAACTCACCGTGCCAGCTGAACCACCCTGTATCAAATTGAACGATAGCGTGAAACTCCGCCGTGTGCGTCCAGTATTCGAACTGGGTCTGGGTTACGCCAGGTCGAGATATTCGGTCACGGCGTCGTATCGTTGGTTTCGCGATTCGGACAGCGGCAGCGGCGAAATCCACAGGAAGACGCCACCGTCATCACACTCGTCGATCCGCCAGGCAGGCGCATTAAGAAGACGGTCCCGACCGAGTCGCTCGGTCATTTGTGGACCGTAGCCGTTCACCCAGAACAGGTCTTCGAGCTGACCGTTTTTGACTGCCTCCCTCGACAATGAGGCTTCATCGAGATAGGTATCACCGTATATGTACAGCGGGGATAGATAATCATATAGCTCGAGAACAAACTCGTAGATGAGTGCCGGTTCGCTGTCCCACCACGGTCTCGTGTACCACTCATCGATGGAGAGTGCGACGCTCGATTCGATCGGTCGGTCCGGTGCGTCGAGATTAATCTGTAAGCCTACGTTGAGATCGTCGTACCAGAATCTGATAGAACCACACCCAGCACGCTCGAGTGCTTGCGTCGCTTCCTCGATACTCGAGCCCGTTACCTGTCGCCAGTCCGTCTCTTCTGTGGTATAACGGAACTGGTTCGTCGTCTCTTCCTCAGGTGGGGACCGCGCACAGCCTAAGTCCTCGAAGCAGTACCCGAGGAGTTCCGCTACGTCACGGTGAGTCAGCTCTGATGGAAGCAGGTAAGGTATCGACAAACACTCGCTCATTCGTAGGTCCTCCACTCGACTTGTGAGTCATCCAGGAGATGCCGAACGTCACTACTTGGTTCCTCCCGGAACGCAACTTCGATCGTCCCACCTTCTACGTCGGTATAATCCCTGTAGTGGCCAAGTTGAGTACTCAAGTCATCGTACTTATTAGACCCAGTGGTGACTGTGCTGTAGTCACCACTTTTTGCTTCGATAACCCGCCCGTCGGTCGTTTCGATGTCTATCTCACCTCTGGCGTGTGGGTTTGACTTCCCAAGTTCTTGTATATTGTCTGCACCTCGAGTGACGGCGACTTCCGCTTCGAACGCCGCTCCTCGGACGTTACTCGCGTCACCTGCGGCCATACGCTGTGCGAGATCACCAACCCCATCTGCATCAGCCCGTGACAGCGTCTCCAGATCATTGACAACCCGGTTGACGTCAATCTCGTCGCTATGTCTCATCAAATTCGACGCGAGGGCTTCGGTGTTCACGCCAAGATCCATCTGATGGACCCGCCAAACCTCGCCGCCACCGTCGGTCGCGATCGCCCGAGCCGTATCGTCACCGCCGCGGTGGACGGTCGAGCCGACCGCTGGCTGGGTGCCCTCGTCGAGTTGGTTCAGGGGATTGCCATCGACGTCGTTGCGCTCCAGATGTTTGGCAACCTGATACTGTCCGCCGACGGATCGAACCTCGCTGAGCACTCGCTTACTGGCGTCTCGCGTCAGCCCGATCGAACCCTGCAGCCCTTGGGACAGCTGCGCCCGCGTGTACCGGACCGGCGCCGTCGCGGTCTGGCCACCCTGTTTCGCGATCTGGGCGGCCCGCTGGACCTGCGGTGTGCTGATCCGGTCGACCGTCGACTGCATCGTGTCGGTACTCTTGAGCGCCTTGCCCGCCTCCCCGGCAGGCACCGCCATCTCGACGACGAACCAGAAGAAGTAGCCCTGGTACCAGCCGTACCGGAAGTCGTCGTAGTACTGATCACCGGGCTCGTGGGGGTTATTGAACTGCTGTTGGTCTTCGACTGCCGCGGGCAACGCCTCGATGACCTCGTCGAAATTCTCGACGGCCTCGGGAATCGCCTTCGCTGCCTCCACGATCACGTGCGGATCGTCGTAGATCGCCAGCACGCCGCCGAGGGTCTCACCCGCACCGGTCGTCATTCCCTCGAGGAAGCCGAGCGCTTCCTCGACCTAGGCACTGGTGTACCCGGCAGCACGAAGTTCCTGGGATACCTGATGGAAGATGCCGCCGACCTCGATCGCTTCCGCTTCGGTCGTCCCGACCTCCTCGATGGGGCCATGGCGGTCGTCGACCTGAACGGTTACGGCGGTTCCTTCGAAGAGATCGGCGAACGTCGAGAGCGTCCCCGTCTCGAACTCGAGATGCCCGCTGTCGTGCGTCCCCGAGAGTGAGAGCGTATCTTTGACCGATCCGTCCTGAACGATCCGTGCCTCTCCGAGTCCGGCCTGGTCTTCTGCGAGGAACTGCGCCTCGTACGTGCCGGTGGTGTCGAGTTCGGCGTCGACGTCGACGCCGTCCCAGCCGATCGAAACGGAGCCGTCGACGGACGGATCGTCGAAGTGCGCGTAGGTGACGGTTACCTCCGGCGAACTGATGTCGAACAACGTCGGATCATCCGCGTCGGCGTCCGGAACGCCGTCACCGGTCGTGTCGGTCGATTCCGGATCCGTTCCCAGTTCTTCGACTTCCTCGCGGTCCGACAGCCCGTCGCCGCTGGTGTCGTTGAGGAGCGGATTCGCGTAGGTACGTTTCGTCTCGAAGAGGTCGTCCACGTCACCGAGATCGTCGAGATGCTCGGCGTCCTCGAGTTCGCCGAGTACCTCGAGCGAGCCCTCGCGTGAGTCAGTGTAGCCGATCTCCCAGCCGTCCTCGAGTTGCTCGCGGTCGATCAACCCGTCGCCGGTGGTGTCGACCTTCGAGGGATTGTGCTCGGCGTTGGTGACCTGCGCTTCGACGTGGTACTCGCCGTCATCCTCGAAGACACGATAGTCCACGTCGAGCGTCTCGTTGTCGAGGATACCGTCACCGCTGGTGTCGGTCGCGATCGGGTCGAGGTCGATCGGCTGGCCGGTCACGTCGCCCGAGCCCGCTGGCATCGTCAGATTTAGATCGGCGACCGCGTCGGGGATGCCGTCGTCGTTCGAATCGCGGAGGGTGACGTTCGCCTCGCCGACGCGCTCGAGGACGACGTCCTCGCTGAAGCCGTCGAAGTCGATCGTCCGTCCGCAACAGGCACCCGTTCCGGTCGAGATGGTAAAGGGCTTCTCCAGGCGGTCGAACGCCGTCGTGGTCGCCTGCCAGTCCGGCCGGGTGTCGCCGGGCTCCCACTCACGGTACTTCATCTCGCCGTCGTCCCAGGCGATCTCGAAGCGAACCCACGACTCCCTAGAGACGCCGGTCTCGATCTCCGGATCGGGATCGTCGGTGTGGCGCCACTCCACGCCGGTATCGGTGATCCGGACGCCGAGGTCGACGTCGTTGCCGCTGCCGATCCCCCAGCGGATCCCGGCACCGGTCGACTCGCTCGAGGTGATGTACGCCCCGGCGACGGTGTACTCGCCGTCGGTATCGATCGTCGTCGGCTCGTAGATCGCGGTCTCGACGTTGCTGCAGTACAGCGACTCCTCGCCCTCGAGGACGGTGTCGTCTTGGAATGAACAACCGCTCGATAGATCCCAGTGGCTCTCGTTCGTCCAGTCGTCCTGTCCCTCGCCGCCCAGCAGATCGCGAGGCAGGTCGGACGGATCAGTCACGCGGGCGGCGTCACCACCGGTTTCCGCGGCGACGCGCTCCAGGGTCTCGACGTCCGAATCGTCACCGACCGCCAGGGTGTTGATCGTGACGTCAGCGTCGGCCGCGGACTCGGCGACCTCGACGGCCGCGGACTCGTTCACGGCTTCGCCAGTCGACAGCGCGATCAGTTCGCGGTCGTCGTAGAGACCGTTCTCCTCGAGTTCGGCGATGCCAGTCTCCAGTCCGGCCTCGAACCCGCCAGCTTCCGGCGTCGCCTCCAGGTCGTCGATCTCGTCACGAACCACCCCGTGGTCGGTTCGCAGGCCCGTTTCGAGGGTCGCATCTCCACCGTATCCGACAAGGCCGGATCGGTCCTCGCTGGCGAGTCCCTCGACGAGTGCGTCCGCCGCCTCGCGAGAGACGTCGAGGGGCGCTTCCGACGCGTTCTCCGTGACCGTCTCTTCGACAACCAACATGACGTCGGCGAGGGCGAAATCGTCCGCCTCCTCGACGATGTCCTCCTCGTCGAGGACGGCCGAGTCCGTCGTCGCGTCGTTCCAGCCGTCGACCGAGAACACCGAGAAGTACGAGAAGCCCTCGACTTCGGCGGTGGCGACGCCTTCGTCGGCGTCGATCTTGGTGTCGACGGGCGTCCAGGGCTCGTCGGTTTTCGGATCCCAGGTGAACACCAAGAGGTTGTCCGCCTCAGGATCCGCCCCTTCGTCGATCGGAATCTCGACGGTCGCCTCGTCGAATTCCTGCTGGCTCGAGATACGAACCATCGGGCCCGCACGATAGGGATCGTCCTCCGCGGGCGTCTCGTCGCGTACCGAAATATCGCTCTCGTGGAGCCCGTCACCGCCGACATCGACGGAGACACCCGAGGAGTCGTTCGTGACGTCGACTTCCTGATACTCGTCGAGATCCGGCCGGTCCAGAATAACGTCATCGAGGTCGACGTGAAGCTCCTGGGTCGCCTCGGCCGTCCGCTCGTCGTCGTGTTCGGCCGTCGCCGTCACCGTGACGGTCACGTTCTCGGGTTCGGACCCGAGGTCGACGAACGTCGTCCCGCTCGCGGTCGACGTCGCCGACTCGCCGGCGATCAGCGAGATCTCGTCGGCGGTGCCGTTCCCGTCGACCGTCACGTCGGCCTCGTCGTAAGCGTACGGGCGGACGTCCTCGAGTATCGCCTGAACCGGGACGACGACCGAGTCGTTTCGCTCGAAGGCTCGATTCTGCGAGAGCAACAGCGTCGGCTCGGTGTTTTTCTCGACGGTATCGAGCGCTTTTTCGCCGTGTTTCCAGGCGTTCTCGAGATGCGTCAGTGCGTTCGCACGATCGGTCGGCTCAGCGTCCGCTCCAGCGGTGTCGTCGGCTCGCTCGAGTGCGTCGATTGCGTTGCCGAGTGCGCTCTCGGCTGCCTGTCGCTGGCCGCGATTGCGGAACTCGTCGTCGTTCGCGGCGACGACGGCCTGTGCGTCGACGACGGTGTGTCGCGCACTCCGGTCGCTGGCCGCGTACAGGTCCTGACTGATCTCGTCGACGATTGCTTCCTCGTCCTCGTCGACGGCTTCGGCCAGGTCCGCGAGCGCCCGCTGTGCGTCGGCGTATCGCTCGAACGCCTCACGCGATTCGACGTACTCGAGGTGTCGATACGCCTGCAACGAGGTGTTGACCGCCGTGACGATCTCGTCCGCGGCCGCCGTTGCGAGGTCGTCAGTTTCGCCGGTTTCGTCGGTTTCGTTCGCGGCAGTCTCAAGGTCGAGTTCCTCGAGTCGTTCGACCGCGTCGACCGCCGTCTCGATCGACGTGTTCGCCTCGAGTTCCGGCACCGTTACGTTCGCGTCGCCGCGATCGTGTCCGGGTGGTCCGCCGCCGCTCTGCCCCGGCGAACCACCGTCACCGTCGGCGTCATCGGCGTGCCCAGGCGGCTCGCCGTCGCTGCGGCCGGGTGGTCCGTCACCGTGGCCAGGTGGCCCATTTCCCTGGATCGGAACATGGGTCGATCGGTCGGTCGCCGCCTCAGCACTCGGGCCGGCCGCGAGCGCAGGCATGGCGATCATCGAGGTCGCCATGAGCACGGCGAAGAATATTGCAGCGATTTTTTTCTCTGGTACAACCCATATACCGCAGTGTGAAATAGTATATTTTAGTTGTTTTGGTCTAGTGTGAAGGCGTAACAAGTACGATAATAAATAGTACTCGTTCGGCGTCGTATTTCCGACCCGACGGCTGCGTCTTGTCAACGCATCGCCCCCTCACGAAACCGGCAACTGGCTACGAAGGCGTCACAATACACCGACGGTAGACCGCAGCGAACGACCGCGACCGGATAGAAGAATCGAAACTAAAACTCTTCGGTCGGTGGCGCAATCCCTTCGTCCTCGCCACCATCCAGGTCGAACTCCTCGCGAACCTCCCGAATCCGGTCCCGGATGTCCGCCGCGAGTTCGAACTCGAGGTTGTTCGCGGCTTCCTGCATCCGGTCTTCGAGTTCGTCGACGTAGCGGGCGGCCTCGTCATCGTCCTCGAGCGAGCGTCCGGAGACTTCGCTGGTGTCGGTCTTGCTTCCTGGGAGGTTCGTCTCGCCGATGTCCTTCTCGATCGTGGTGGGCTCGAGGCCGTGTTTGGCGTTGTACTCCTGCTGGATCCGGCGGCGGCGCTGGGTTTCGTCGATCGCCGACTCCATCGCGTTCGAGGGCTCGTCGGCGTAGAGGATCACCTCGCCGTTGACGTTGCGGGCGGCCCGCCCCATCGTCTGGACGAGGGTGGTCTCGCTGCGCAGGAACCCCTCTTGGTCGGCGTCGAGGATGGCCACCAGGCTCACTTCGGGAATGTCAAGCCCTTCCCGCAGGAGGTTGATCCCGACGAGGACGTCGATCTCGCCCAGCCGCAGCGAGCGGATGATCTCGTGGCGCTCGAGCGTGTCCGTCTCGTCGTGCATATAGGCGACGTTCACGCCCGCCTCCTCGAGGTACTCGGTGAGGTCTTCGGCCATCCGCTTGGTGAGGGTGGTGACGAGCGTGCGCTCGTCGCGTTCGATGCGCTCGTCGATACGGTCCATGAGGTCGTCGATCTGTCCCGTCGCGGGTGAGACCTCGACTTTCGGGTCGACGAGGTGGGTGGGGCGGACGATCTGTTCGACGATCCGGTCGCTCTGCTCGCGCTCGTAGTCACTCGGCGTTGCGCTCACGTACAGCGTCCGGTCGGTTTTTTGCTCGAATTCCTCGAAGGTCAGCGGCCGGTTGTCGTAGCTGGTCGGCAGCCGAAAGCCGTTCTCGACCAGCGAGTCCTTCCGGGATTTATCACCCGCGTACTGGCCGCGAATCTGGGGGAGCGTGACGTGTGATTCGTCGACCACCGTAAGGAAGTCCTCGGGGAAGTAATCGAGCAGCGTATACGGCGCATCACCTGACTCACGATCTGAGAGATACAGCGAGTAGTTCTCAATGCCCGAACAGTATCCCGTCTCGGCCATCATCTCGAGGTCGAACGTGGTTCGCTCCTCGATGCGCTGGGCGGCGACGAGGTCCCCCTTGCGCTCGAAGTACGAGATCCGAGAGTCGAGGTCCGTGCGGATCTCGTCCATTGCGCGCTCGAGTTTCGGCTCCGGGATCGAGTAGTGCTCTGCGGGGTGGACGAGGACCGCCCGCTGTTCGCCTTTGGTCTCGCCCTCGAGCGGGTCGACCTTGATCATCCGGTCGATCTCGTCGCCCCAGAGTTCGACGCGGACGGCGTACCGGCCGTACATCGGGAAGATCTCGATCGTATCGCCCCGGACCCGGAACGTGCCCTGGGTGAAGTCGACGTCGTTTCGCTCGTAGTTCAGATCGACCAGTTGCGCGAGCAAGTCGTCGCGGCCAACGTCGTCGCCGACCTCGAGCCGAAGCGCCATCTCGACGTAGTTGCGCGGGTCACCGAGGCCGTAGATCGCGGACACCGAAGCCACGACGATCACGTCCTCGCGCGTCAGGAGCGAGCGCGTAGCCGAGTGGCGAAGCCGGTCGATCTCGTCGTTGATCGAGGCGTCTTTGTCGATGTAGGTGTCGGTCTGTTCGACGTAGGCTTCGGGCTGGTAGTAGTCGTAGTACGAGACGAAGTACTCGACGGCGTTGTCGGGAAAGAGGGTTCGGAACTCCTCGTACAGTTGGGCGGCGAGCGTCTTATTGTGGGCGATCACCAGCGTCGGCTGCTGGAGTTCCTCGATCAGCCAGGAGACGGTGTTCGTCTTCCCGGAGCCGGTCACCCCGAGTAGCGTCTGTTTTTCAGCCCCCGACTGATAGCCTGCCGCGAGCTGTTCGATCGCTTCTGGCTGGTCGCCCGCAGGCTCGAACGGTGCGTCGACCTCGAACGGGTGGTCGACGTCCGGACGGTCGGGTTGCAACGGGCCTTGCGTGTCGCTCACAGTGTTCGTGACCAGGGACCGAAGGCACTTGACCGACACGCTTGGCGCGGACACGTCGCTCGCTCGAAGCGAACAGGAGGCGGCGGCGCGTCAGTAGTCTTCGTCCGCCTCGAATTCGCCGTCGACCGTCGGGAGGACCGTGAACGCTCGAGTGTCGAGCCCTTCTGGCGGCTCGAGGTAGCCGATCGCGTTCGCGGTGTAGGCGGTCCCGAGTTCGAGGTCGACGGGGAACTCGGCGACGACGGTCCCGGGATCGCCCGCTGGGGTGACCGCCAGCGTGTAGCTGCCAGCGGGCACCGCGACGTAGTTCGTCGACTCCTCGAAGGCGACGTCTTCGAATAGTGGTTCACCGTCGGCGAGGACGTCGACGACCGGTGCGTCCGGTGACGCGTGGAAGAGCCGGACCAGCGCGGAGCCGGCGTCGACGAGAACCTCGGGCCGGAACGTGTCCGCGCCGAGTTCGCCGATCGCGGCGACGGTGTAGAAGGCGCTCTCGAACTCGACATCGTCGTCGAAGACGACCGCCTCGCGATCGCCCGCCGCGGTGATCGTGATCCGGTACGTTCCGGGTGCGATCTCGAGGTACGGCGAGACCTCCGCGTACGCGAACTCGGCGAGGACCTGATCGTCATCGACGTAGACGTCCACGGCCGGTGCGTCGGGCGAGAAGTGAGCGACCCGGATCGCGGCCTCGGGGACGGCCGGTTCGTCGGGACCCGCGTGCTCGTCGTTGCCTTTCGTCTTCCGTTCGTCGTCTTCGTACTCCCCCACTGCGAGGACGGTTCCGCTGGCGGCTGTGAGGCCACCTGCAGCACCGATCGCTTTCATCGCCGTTCGTCGTGAGACTGGCATAGTGCATCCGAGATGCAGGAGTACGCTCGGAAAAAACGGATAGTCAGTATCGATGGTTGTTCCGAGATTTCCGTATTTTGGCTCGACGTACACGTACGGTCACGAGCGAAGGCGGAAACTACACTCGGGTATGCGGATCGATCACGAGAGGTATTCGACGATCGACCGCTGGAGACGGATCGTCCATCGTCGGGTAGACAATGTCCGGCCAACCCTTATCCGGGCGGTCGTGCTGGCTCAGAACGTGACCGAGACGCTCAAACAGGCACGCGACGACCTGAAGCAGGCGGAGAAAACGGCCGACGACGAGGGCACCCGCGAAGAGATCAGGGAAACAGCCGAGGCCTACCGTGACTACGTTGTCGGGGATCACGAACCCGACCACGCGATCCTCGACGAGCACCTGAACACCCTCCGACAGATCCGAAGACAGGTCGACGGCGACACCGAAGAGCAGATCGAACGCGCCCTCGAGGCGACCGAAAACTACCGGACAGACGTCGAGCAGGCCTGACGGCACTCCATCGAGGACAGCCACTGACAGTCCGGTCGTCGACGCGTCCCTCGCCGTCGAACCGACACGACGACGGCACACCGGTCTCGAGCGAGCACTGCCCACGCACTCACTCGACCGCACTGGGTGGTCTCTCGTCAGCAGACTCATGGCGGCTGCGAAGCCGTCGGTAGAGCCCGATCGCCAGCGCCCCGAGACCGAGCAGGGCGATCAACAGGTTGAGCGGGTCACCGACGATGGGCACCTGGCCGAGGACGACGGCACCGGCCAGGCCGACGACTAACGCGAGCCACGGATTCTCGAGGTCGGCGGACGAGAGGAGCCAGGCAGCGACGGCGAACCGGCCGTAGACGACGCCGACCCAGATCGCGAACACGAACGCGACCGCCCCGAGCACCGTGATCGGGATGCCGATCACCGTGATCGCGATCGCAGCCAGCAGGATCGGGACGCCGACGAGCACTCCCAGGCCCGCGAGCCCGGCCCTGATCGGCATCGTGGCGACGTCGTCAGCGACGGTCCGTGAGAATCGCGGGAAGAGCCCGAGCAAGACGGCGCCGAGCAGGAGGTTCATCACGAACGCGTAGACGGCGAAAAGCCAGGATGCAACCGGCTGGAGCGTCGGGGTGACGTCGACGGGCGACTCCTCGACGATCGTGCCCGCCACGGCCTCCTCGTTGCCCTCGAGCGTGCCGGCGTACCGGAGGTCGCCCTCGAGCTGGGCGCCCTCGCCGAGCGTGATCGTCTCGGCGGCGAGCCGGACGTCGCCGTCGATGGTCCCGTCCAGGCGGGCCGTCCCAGCGGCTGCATCGAGAGTCCCACCGACCGAACCGGTCTCGGTGACGACCAGATTGCCACCGGCCGCGGAGACGCTGCCGTCGACCGAGCCGGCGATGTCGACGTTACCAGCCATCGCCTCGAGGTCGCCGCCGACCTCGCCGCCGTCTTCGACCTCGACGTTCCCCGCAGCGGCGCTGACGTCGCCGGTGACGGTCCCGCGAACGATCACGTTCCCCGCGAGCGCGTCAACGTCGTCGACGGTCTCGTCCGCCTCGATGACGATCGTGCCGCCGGTTGCGCCGTCGGACTGGCCCGCTACGGGACCTACGAGCAGTCCGGTCGCAATCACGAGAGCTGCCAGTACGACCAGCAGTCGGCCTCGAGTGACTGGTGTAGGCATAGGATCGGTACACCGATCTCGACTGTAAAAGCGTGGTGTCGATCGGGTAACACGAGAGTGCGGACAGAGGGGACGCTATCGCTGCCGAGGATTGCCGACGCGTGATCACTCGAGTCGAGCCAGCACGGCGTCTTTCTCGTAGGAAAGCGAGAGCGATCTCGAGCGGCCGCGACCGTCGACCTCGGCGTAGTCGGCGTCGATCAGGCCGAGCTGGTCGAGTTTGTTGACGAGCTCCGAATAGCGGGTGTAACCGAGGTCGGTCTCTTCGTGAAACGCCTCGTAGACGTCGCCGGCCTGTTCGCCGTCGTTGTGGGCGATAACGGCGAGCAACGTTCGCTCGGTGTCGGTCAGGCCCGACAGCGACCGTGAGAGATTGATGTACTTCGACTTCTCGTAGGCGGACTCGACGTCTTCGCGCTCGACGGTACGACTGGCACGCATCTCGGCGTTCAACCCGGCCCGACGGAGGAGATCGATCCCCACCCGGAGGTCGCCGCTGTCGGCCGTGAGGGTGGCGACGTACTCGAGGGTCTCGAGCGAGATGACGCCGTCGTGAAAGCCGCGTGCGACGCGTTCGTCGAGGATGTCGACGATCTCGGGCTGGTCGTAGACGGGGAAGTAGACGTCTTCGGGGCGGAAGACGCTCTGGACGCGCGAGTCGAGTTCGTCGATCACGTTGAGAGCGGGATCGGACGAGACGACGATAACGCCGATCTTCGCCCCGGGATACTCCTCGTGGGCGCGCAACAGCGAGTAGAGCGTATCGCTCGCTTCGTTCTCATAGAAGAGGTAGTTGACGTCGTCGAGGGCGACGACGAGCACCTTGTCCTCCTCGACGAGCTTTTCGGCTATCTGTCCGAACAGTTTCTTGAACGAGATTCCCGACGACGGTGGCTCGTAGTCGAACGTCCCCTCGAAGAGTCGCGAGAACACGGAGTAACGCGTGGCGTTCACCTGGCAGTTGACGCGGATGGTCCGGACGTCGCTCGTCTGCGCACCGACTTCGTCGAACAGTTTCTGGATCCCGGTCGTCTTGCCAGTCCCCGGCGGTCCTCGGACCATGACGTTCAGCGGACGTGATCCGCGCACCGCTGGGCGTAACGCATAACTCAGGCTCTCCATCTGGCCCGCACGGTGACTGAACGTCTCGGGAACGTAGTCGATCTCGAAGACGTGTTCGTTCCGGAACACGGACTCATCCCACGACAACATTCCCCCGTCGGGATCGTCTCCCATCACTTTCACCACGCTGTCGAAGCTACTTAGTTGTTCGCTGTCTGTGAAATTGGACCGGCGAGAAACGCGAAAAACGGCACTCGGTCGGTCGATCTCGAGCGCCGCCACGGTCGTTCGACGGACCCGCTCACGCGAGTTCGACGCGTTCCATCCACCGCTCGAGGTCTGCCGGATCAATCCGGCCGCCGTGGGTCATCCGAACGTGCGCTCGCACCAGTCGTTTCACCGCCTCGGCGCTGCTCGAGCACACCTGAAACCGGCAGTTTCCCCGTCGCCACGCGAATTGGTATGACATACGGAGACATTTGTCTGTGAACGAGTAGCCGTTCGACTTGCCGATGCAAGTGCCGTCGACGGATCGCCGTGTGGTGATTCCGACGGCTCCGCAAAAATTTGTTAACATCACCAGTTGCTTTATCAATAGAGAGTGAGTGTGATTCGCCATGGGAACGATCGACGCCAGCGACCTCCTGCCCGCCGACCGGCTCCAAGCGGCTGCTCTCGAGGGCGACATCACACAGTTACACCGCGGCGACCCGCACGCGAGCGTCGGAGACACCTTCGAGATCGAGGGAACGACGTTCGAGATCGTCGAGGTCTCGGAACGACGGCTCGGCGACCTCACCGATGAGGACGCCCGCGCGGAGGGGTCGTCGGATCTCGAGGCGTACAAACGACGGATCGAACGCACACACGGGACGACGTGGGACGACGAGAACACTGCCTATCGCCACCGGTTCGAGCCGATCGACTGATCGAGCCCACAACGGAAACCGGTTCGTGCTAGCCCGCTCAGTCGAACTTCTCGAGCAGCCGGTCGTAGAACTGCGGTTCCGACACACTCACAGCGTCGCCGCCGTTGGCTCGCATCGCGTCGTCGGCTTCGGTGGCGAGTTTCTCGACGATCAGCTCCGGCGTCGAACGCGCGAGATGGTCTTTGACCGGCGAGCGGTTGACCTCGAGTTCGCCGTCGACCAGTCCCACGGCTTCGATACCGTCGATCGTCACGTCGAAGGCAGCCATCTCGCGGATCTCACCGGCGAGGTGGGAGACGAAGACGGCCGTCGCGCCGTTGTCATCGAGCGCCTCGAGAATTCCTGCGATGATCTTCGCGCTCGCGCCGGGTTCGGTGATGCTCTCGAGTTCGTCGACGAGCACGAGCGAGCCCTCACCGCCCTGAGCGAGGTCGGCGAACTCCCGCACCGTCGACTCGAACGCGCCCGCATCGAGGGTGCCCTGGGTCTTGGCGTGGTAGTGGAGGTCGTCGAACCGGCGGAGTCGGGCGCGCTCGGCGGGGACCGGCAGCCCCATGTGGGCGAGCACGACGACGCTCGCGACGAGGTCGAGCATCGAGGTCTTCCCGCCGCTGTTGACTCCCGACAGCAAGGCGACGCCCGAGACCTCGTAGTCGACGGGGTCGATCGCCTCGAGCGGTTCGTCGAGCAGCGGCGACCGACCGGCGTCGATCCGAAAGCCGACATCACCACCATCGGCTTCCTCGGCAGCATCTCCATCCACTCCCTCGTCGGTCCAGACGAACTCGGGCATCGTACAGCCGTAGTCGTCGGCAAATCGGGCGATCGCGAGTTCGACGTCGAGCTCGAGGGCGTCGCGAACGAGCGTTCGCGCGGCCTCGCGCTGGTCGGATAGGTCGGCCGCGAGTTCGCGCTTGAGCCGTCCCGCGCGCCGTTCTTTGGCCGCCGTTAGCTCCTCGCGAAGTCGGGAGACGGCGTCGTCATCGCGTTCGACCGGGAACGTCGGCTCGTCGCTGAAGACCCGGCGAGCGATCTCGGCCTCACCCGTATCGAGCGCCAGCGCCTCGAGTAGGTGTTCGCGAGCGGCCTCGACGGCCGCGGCGTACTCGTCGGCCAGTTCCCGCGACAGCAGCGAGTCGACGCCAGCACCACGTTCGACTAGCGAGAGGAGGTCTGCACCCTCGATCGTCACGTCCTCCTCGCGGATCGCCTCCCGGAGCTGATCGTTCGCGACGCTCTCGGCCGTCCCGACGGCGGCGTCGAGGTCGTCGACGGCCACCGTCAGCCGATCGAGTTCGTCATCGCCAGCAACCGTACCGTCGGCTTCGAGTCGTGAGAGCCCCGCCTCGAGCGCCGCGAGATCGCAGTCGGGCTCGAGGTCGCCGACGCGATGGACCTCGATCGCGGCGACGATCGGCTCTCGATTGCGCGCGAAGAACGCGAGCGGACGTTCGGGAACCACCTCAGCCGGGTTTTCGAGCGCGTCGGGTTCGACCTGGACGTCGCCGTCGATCGCGACGCCCGCGAACGACTCGTCGAGGGCGATGACGGTCGAGTACCCCCTGGCGAGTTCGGCCAGTCCCTGGGCGTCCTCGACGATCTCGACGGAGAGCTCCGGAATCGCCTCGCGTGCCTCGGTGTAGCGTTCCGCGTCCGTCGTCGCCAGACAGCGCTCACGAACCCGGACGTCGCCGGGTTCTGAGAGCGGGGACACGGCCTCGAGCGCCTCGAGGACGGCCGGGTCGGGCTCTCGCTCGACCGCTTCGCGGGCGAACGCTCGAACGTCCTCGATCCGCGAGCGGCTGGGGCTCGGGTAGATGGTCTCGAGGCGCTGGGCGGCGTAATCGGTGACCGTCCGCGCTTGTAACAACGCTAGAACGGCGCGGTAGACTTCACGTGCGCGGTCGGTCGCGAGGAAGCCGCCCGGATCGTCGTGTTCTACCCGGATCGCCCCGCGGGCGATCCGTGCGGCCCGTCCCTGCGAGACGCCCGGCGCTCGAGCGAGTGCAGCGACGTCGCCCGCCCGAAGCGCACGCTCGGGGTCGTCGAGTTCGGCTAGCGCCCGGGCAGTCTTCGTGCCGACGCCCGGAATCGACTCGAGGTCCATGCTTCTCGAGCGGCGAAACAAACCGGAGCGAGAAAAAGCTCCCGCCCATCGCTCGAAGAGCGTGTGACCTCGTCACACATTGCAGTCGCTCAAGTCGACAATCGGCGGGCGACGAACGCCGCTGAGCCGAGCGTGGGTCGGGCTGTGTCGAGAGGGAAGCGGATCTCGCGGTCGTCGTTAGACTGGGTCAGTTGGACGCGAACAGCGGAGACAGAGCGTCCGGTTGCCCACCCAGTTTACGTCGGTCGAATCACAGGCTGGACACCGGTGGTGGGTGGTCGCATACTCGGTCGTGCCACGTGGAGCCGCGAGGTATCCGTCCGCGACGAGTCGCTCGACGAGCCCTGGGAACCGGCGTTTCTTGTATCTGGCTCGAGCCGCGAGGAACTGACCGGCGGCCGTCGGGTCTCGCCCGTGGAGGTCCTCCCAGTCGATCGCGACCTCGCCGTTAGCGAGGCTGCGTGCGACCTGCTTTATCGGGGCGGCTGCCGCCAGAAACAGCGGCGTCGAACTCAACTGGGCCGGGTCGTCGACCGCCTGGCTGGCTTCCTCGTATGCGTCGGCCGCATCGTCGTAGATCGCCGAGCCACCGGAGAGCCCACCCGCAACGTGACAGTCCGCTCGTAGCTCCTCGAAACACGCAGCCTGTGCCGGATTCTGCGCCCGATTCGCGAGATCGCCCGAAACGGAAGCGGCCTCGGTAGCCCTGAACCGTGCTGGCCTCGAGTCGTCGGCGACCCGATAACACAGCGTCGCGATCAGGAGGTACTGAACGCCGGTCCCGACCCAGCCGCGGTCGTCTATCTCGAACGGCTCGACGCCGGGTCGTGGATCGGCGAGAACGGCCCATCCCGCTCGCGTGTACTCGTCGCCAGCGTTGGTATAGGAACGCCGGGAGAGCGCCTCGATCGCCTCGTCTCGGTGTCCGCGGTCCTGCGTAGACATACGATACGTACGGCGGAGGGGACGACAAGCGTTCGGCCTACACGCGCTCGAGCGGTGAGCTATCCGCTCTCGGGATCGCGGTTCGCGAGCACGACGGTGAGAGCACCGCCGCCGAGGAGCCAGCAAATGCCCAACCCGAGCAAGACGACGTTTGCGGTGACCGCACCGGTCGCGGCGACGGTCACTCCGAACAGGACGATCGCACAAAGCATCAGTTGATAGAATCGTTCCTGCTCGGCGAACCAGCGGACGTACGCTTCCATGTCGAGTGATAGGTCACCACGGGGTAACGAGCGTATCGATAGAGCGGGGGCGGGTCGGTTCCGTGCCAGATCTATCGTAGCCACTGCACGTCAGTGCGCGCCTGATCGCCAGACGGATCGGCGATCAGTGTCCACATCGGTGCAGGTGTTGGTATAGCGGTATCGGTATCACCTCGGCTCGACAATGACCAGGTATGGGACTGAAACGACTGCTCGGCTCGAGGGCGACCCGTTCACTGACGGTTCTTTCGGTGTGCAAAGCGGCGAAGCGGGCGTTCGACCGTGGGAGTCGAGCGCGTGCCGTATTGTTGCTCGGCCTCGCCGTCCTCGCCTGGAAGTGGGCGATACTCGGCCTGGTGGCACAGGGCGTCCTCACGATGTTGCGCGCGAGGAAACCCGGTTCGGGCTCGACGTAGCGACGCACAGTCGGTCACGGTGAGCCGACCGGGAGGTCGTGATCGAGCGGCGCTGAACGCCGCTGAATTCGCCCCATCCAGCAGCGTTTTTCACTATCAGGACGAACGAAGAGTCGATGTCCGAGCCGACCCTGGTCGTCGTCCGAAACGAGGTCGATCCCGACTGTACGTTCCACTGTGATGCCATCAGCGACGCCCTCCCCGACGCTCGCACGGTAGCGTACCCAGACGGAGACCGACCCGACCTCGAGGCCGTCGACGGAGTCGTCCTCTCGGGGTCGACCGCGGGCGTCTACGAGGCCGACGACCGACCCTGGATCGTCGAGCAGCAGGCACTCGTCGACGAGCTACTCGAGCGCGAGATTCCGACGCTCGGGATCTGTTTCGGCCACCAGCTCGTCAACGCGGCCCTCGGCGGAACCGTCGAGCCCGCGGAGGAGACCTGTCGGCCGGTCCGCGTCGATATCGCTGATGATCCCCTCTTTCGCGGCCTCGAGCCCGTCGTCCCCGTCGTCCACGGCGACGTGGTGACCGAGGTGGGCGACGGCCTCGAAGTGCTCGCTAGCGCCGACTACTACCATGCTTTCGCCACCCGTCACCGCGAGGCCCCGCTGTGGACCGTCCAGTTCCACCCCGAGTTGACGGCCGCCCACCGGGACCGGCTCGCAGCCGATTTCGACTGGACCGAAGCCGACTACGGCTTCGACGACGTCAACGCCCGGCGCGTCCTCGAGAACTTCGTCTCGATCGTCGCCGACTGCTGATGGGGGGTCGAGGGAGTGGCGTGGCTCCCGGACGTTCGGTACAGCGCCTCGACAGTAGCAGCCGAGATCGGCCACCCAATTACGTGTGACTCGACCTGTATTCTCACGATACCGCGGGTAATCAGCGCTTACACGCCGGCTACTCGACCGGTCGGGGCGGCGAGCACTGGAGCCCACGAATTACTCGTCGACGACCTCGGCGGGAGCACCCACGCGGAGCGTCGAGCCTCGGTCTGCCTCACGAACCTGCGCGATGAGCATCAGCGTATAGTAGTGGTCGAACGCGTCCTCGTCGGCGAAAGCGGGGAACGTCTCCCGACGTTTCTCGAGAAACCGCTCGCGGAACTCGGGGAGCGCCTCGCCGGTGTCGGGGTCGCGTCCGGGGACGACACACCGAGCGCAGGGTGTGACGCCCTCGAGCGTGACGTCGCCGACCGTGAACGACGGGGCGTCAGCGCCGACGAATCGATCCTCCCAGAACGCCGGAACGCCCGAGATTTCGAGGTTCGCCCGGAGTCGACGCCGGACACTTTCGACGGTCAGTTCGTCGAACCAAGACGCGACGGCCTCGAGCGTCGCGGTGCTGATCACCGACGGCCCCATCTCGGGTCGGTCGACGAAGCCGGTCGACCGATCTCGCTCGATCGTGAGGTCGATCTCGAGTGTGTCGCCAAACAGGGTTGCGGCGCGCTCGCGTTCACGAGCGTCCACGAGATCGAATCGCCGGTGCTCGCCGTCGGGTCCGGTGACGGTCAGTTCCGACGTCTGTGGGTCGAAATCAGTGTCGAACGCGTGTATCTCGGCGGTTCGTTTCGCGGTGACGGCCTCACCGTCGGCGTCACGCAGGACGAACTCCCGGTCGCGTTCGAGCGTTCCACCGTCGAGGACCTGTGCCGCTTCGAGGTCGACCCCGTTGAGACTCTTGACGGGGTAGACGCGAAGACGCTCGAGTCGAGCCATGGGGACACTGGGGTTGGGAGTTACCTATACGTACTCGTTCGTTATCGGGGACTCCGACGGTACGGAGGGTGCTGGCGGCGGTCAGGGAGTCCGGCGCTCGAAGAGCGTAAGCGCGAGCAGTCCGGCGGTAATGAGGGTAAACGCCAGCAAAGACAGCCGTGGGATCGTCAGGAAGCCAAGGCCCTGCCAGTAGATCGCGCCACAGCCAGCGCCGACGCCGCAGGTCACGCCCGACGAGCCGGTGGCCTGGATCACGACGTGGTAGCCAGCGAGGACGAGGCCGAGCCCCGACAGTGGGAGCCCGGTCTTCCAGACACCCGGACGGTCCTCGAGCGCGCCGACGACGAGGACGACCACGAGCGGGTACATCAGGATGCGTTGGTACCAGCACAGCTCACAGGGCGGAAAGCGCATGATCTCGCTGAAATAGAGGCTCCCAGCGGTCGCGACCGCGGCGACGAGCGCACAACCGACGAGGAGACGACGTCGCATACATCCACCTCCGCAGGAAGCACGGTTCAATTATTCGGTGGCTCCCACTGCTGGGGTCGACCACGACTCGCCGACGGACTCACTCCGCTCGCGGAGCCACCCGCTCTCGACCGCGGTCGCACTCGAGTCCGATCGCCCGCTCGTAGTGCTCGAACAGTCGGTCGACGACGACGTCCTTGCTCACCTCCCGGACGGCCGCGCGCCCGTTCGATCGTTCGTCACGCTCGAGTACCTCGAGCAGACCATCGACGAGCCCCGCGTCATCGGTGGCGACGACCGAGGGATCGACGCCGGCGAGTCGTGTGCGGACGTCGCCGACGTCGAGCGAGACGACCGGGAGGTTGCAAGCGAGTGCTTCTTTGACTGAGGTCGGCGATCCCTCACTGTCGGAAGTGAGCAAGAGCGCGTCGGCGGCGTTCATGTACGTCGAGACGGCCCCGTGGTCGACGTCGGAAACGACCTGCAGGTTGACTGGGCGGTCGAATAGGTTGTCAACGGTGTTGACAAGCTCCCTCGCGCGTGGGTAGTTCTTGACGGTCCGTTCGGGCGGATACGGGAAGAGGACGTGGTGTTCGTCGTGAGACCAGCCGACCGCCTCGCGAGCCTGAGACTGGGGTTCAGGCTGGAACTTCTCGAGGTCGATCCCGAACGGAAGGACGGTACAGTCACTTCCCAGCGTCCGTTCCATCTCCTCGGTCATCACGACGACCTCCTCACACAGCGGCGCACACGCCCGCGCGATCGGTCCACCCGGTCCCTGGAGGTCCGTCCCCCAGAGCGTGAGGACGACCGGGAGCCGACGCTGGGCGAGCGCCATCGGCGCAGTCAGCCCGTAATGGGCGTGAACGAGGTCGTAGTCCTGCCGGGCTTCTCGGACCACCTCGGGGAAAAACTGGAGGTAGTGACGAGCGCTGCGAGAGGTCCCCGCGGCGACGTGGCCGGGCACCGAAAGCAGCCGCGTAGAGACGCCGCGCTCTTCGAGTGCCTCGAGCTGCTGGGTCAGAAACGGCGCGTCGGCGTACGTGGTGAGCACGAGGACGTTCATTCGGGAGAGCGTGAGCCGGTGACGGCTATTGTTAATTCGCTCGCACAGCCATCCGTTCGAGAGTAAGGGCAGGCAACAGTCCCCGCCTGCGTGTAGCGTTCGGATTACAAAGCCCGTCCGGCGGGACAGTCGCGACGATGACGACGACACTCGAGGGATCGACAGTCCTCGTGACGGGCGGCTGTGGCTCGATCGGTTCGAAACTCGTCTCGGAACTGGTCGCACGGGGGCCAGAGCGGATTCGAATCGTCGACAACAGCGAGCAGCGACTGGCCGCGTTCGTAGGCACCTATACCGACCGAGAGCCGGAGATCGAATCGGTGCTCGCGAACGTCCGGGACAAAGACCAGCTGGCCGTCGCGATGCGAGACGTCGATATCGTCTTCCACGTCGCGGCGATGAAACACGTCCCGATGGTCGAGGACAACCCCTACGGGGCCGTTCAAACCAATGTTACCGGAACACAAAACGTGGTCGAGGCGGCCGCCGACGCCGGCGTCGACCGACTGCTCGGCGTGAGCACGGACAAGGCGGCGAACCCGACGTCGACGATGGGGGCGACGAAGCTGATCGGCGAGCGAATCGTCTCCTCGTTCGACGCGAACCGGCCGCCCGACGACCTCACGCTCGGCTCGGTTCGCTTTGGCAACGTCGTCGGCACGGAGGGGTCTGTCGTCCCGCTCTTTTATGAACAGCTCAGATCGGGCGGGCCGCTGACCGTCACGGATCCGTCGATGACGCGATTCGTCATGCGTCCCGAAGACGCCGCGACGTTCGCCATCGACTCCTGTCTGCGAATGGACGGTGGCGAGGTGTTCGTCAAGAAGATGCCCGCCCTCCGCATCGGCGACCTCGCCGAGGCTATGCGCGAGCACTACGCCCCACAGTTCGGGTACGATCCGAGCGCCGTCGGGATCGACCTGGTGGGAGCGAAACCCGGCGAACGGTACCACGAAAAACTCGTCGCCGAAGACGAACTCCGGTACACCGACGAGCGCGAGGACTACTTCGTCCTCTATCCGCAGTACGACGAACTGGACGTCGACACCGACCTCGAGGGCGAGTACACCTCCGAAAACGAACGGCTCTTAGAGCACGACGAGATCGTCGACCTGATCGGGCCGACGATCGGCGACGAGCAACCCACTGGGTCAGAAGAGCCAGCGGCCAGTACGGCGGGCTCTGATCCGAGCGAACGGGGACGGAACCGAGGGAGATGAGTGAGTCCGTCGGCGTCCTCGGAGCCTCCGGCTACGTCGGGAGCGCGGTCGTCTCGACCCTCGAAACCGAAGCCTACGACGTCTACCCGGCTGCTGGCTCGAGCCACGAGACGTATCCGACGGTCGATCTGCGAGACCGTGAGGCGATCCGCTCGTTCGTCGACGATGTCGGGTGTGTCGTCAACACCGCCGGGCTCGTCGGCGTCAACGCCTGCGAGGCGGACCCCGAAGCCGCCTTCGAGATCAACGCGATCGGCGCGACAAACGTCGCCTGGGCGTGTGCCCGCCGAGGCGTGCCGCTGGTCCACCTTTCGAGCGTCGCAACGATCGGCGACCCGGAGCGACAACCAATCACGGCCGAGCACCCACGCGATCCGACGACGACCTACGGACGGACGAAACTGATCGGTGACCGCGCCGTCCGAACCGCCACCGACGGCCGGACGCCCTCGATCACGTACTGTCTCACCAACCCGTACGGTACCCCACCCGATCGAGCGGTCGCTGGCAACTCCGTGGTCGACTTCTTTCTCGAGCGTGCCATCGCGGGCGAGTCGCTGCCCGTCCACCGGCCCGGCATCCAGGAGCGTGACTTAATCCACGTGACCGACGCGGCCGCCGCAGTTGTCGCGGCCGTCGACGCGGTGATCGACCCGGACGCCTCACCCGACGCCCGCCAGTACGTCCTCGGTAGCGGCGACGCCTACAGCATCCTCGAAGTCGCCGGACTGGTCGCCGCCGCGTGTCACGAGACGATCGGCTCGAGCCCCGACGTTGAACTCCGCGAACGGCCGACTCCCGACCAGCCGGTTATTCGGCGCTTCGACATCGACACACGTGAACTCGAGGCGACGCTGGGTGTCGAGCCGACGACGACGCTCGAGGGGTGGGTCGACGAGGAACTCAGGCACAGACTCGACGAGCGAGAACGCGGTCGAAACGCGGCGCATTCAAGATAGCCACTCGGTTTGCCACGGCGTATCGAACGTCGAAGCCAGGAGCCGAACAGATGCAAGACGGTCGGCCGGTGCGTCGGTCGCTTCGACTCGCGGGCTCGAGTGCTGAGCCGTTTCGCGTTTGCAAAAACAGCGTTCGCTCGGAGTGTACGCTCCTCTCGAGATATGGATTCAAAGAGAACACGCCGAAGCCAGGACTCGAACCTGGGACAACCTCGTTAACAGCGAGGTGCTCTACCATCTGAGCTACTTCGGCTCGTTTCCTGATAGCAGGGTGTATTTGATAGGGCTTTCGTTTTGCCCGCTGCGTGTTCGATACCCTTTCACGCACTGCTCGAGTACGAGTACCCGATGAGCGAGGACGAGGCCGAGTACGACACCGAAGGCGGACCGTCGACCGGTACGGCGGACGACGTAGCCGACCGCGATCAGGACCTCGAGCGGGTCATCACCGCGGCTCGCGACCGCGTCGACCCGAGCGACGACGAGCGCGAGCGACTGCGGACGATCGCCGACCGACTCGTCGACCGCGCCGAGGCCGCAGCGACCGACCTGTGTACCGACGCCGACGTCTTACAGGTCGGCTCGAGCGCCCGCGGGACGTGGGTCAGCGGCGACCGCGACATCGACGTCTTCGTCCGCTTCCCACCCGACCTCGACCGCGAGACGCTCGCGTCCTACGGCCTCGAGGTTGGCCACGCCACCGTTCCCGACGGCCACGAAGAGTACGCCGAACACCCCTACGTCAAAGGCGAGGTCGAGGGGTTCGACGTCGACGTCGTCCCCTGTTTCCGGCTCGAGTCGGCGACCGAGATCCAGTCGGCCGTCGACCGAACACCGTTTCACAACCAGTACTTACTCGATCGGCTCGACGACGACCTCGCCGCCGACGTCCGCCTCACGAAAGGCTTCATGAAGGGGATCGGTGCCTACGGCAGCGACCTCCGAACCAGGGGCTTTAGCGGCTACCTCACCGAACTGCTCGTCTGTGAGTACGGGGGCTTCCGTGGCCTGCTCGAGGCCGCCGCCAACTGGAAGCCGCCGGTCGAACTCGATCCCGAAGACCACGGGCAGGAAACGTTCTCCGATCCGCTCGTCGTCATCGACCCGACCGATCCCGAGCGAAACGTCGCCGCCGTCTGCTCGAGCGAGAACGTCGCCCGCCTCCAACACTACGCCCGCCGGTTTCTCGAGCAGCCACACCCCTCCGTTTTCGATCCACGAGAGCCGGAGCCACTCTCCGAGTCGGCGCTTCTCGACCACCTCGAGCGTCGCGCCACGACGCCGATCGCCGTGCGGTTCGACGCACCCGACCTCGTCGATGACCAGCTCTACCCGCAGCTGTATAAGTCGCTGTCGGGGATCACCCAGGGACTCGACGACCGCGGCTTCGACGTCTTCCGCGGGACGACGTACGCCAACGAGACGGCCGTCGTCTTCGCCGAACTAGCCGTCGCGACCCGTCCCGCCGTCGAACGCCACCAGGGACCGCCAGTTGACGTCAAGACACACGCAGAGGGATTCTACAACGCCTACGCAGACGATGACGACACCTACGGCCCGTTCCTCGAGGGGAGCCGGTACGTCGCCGAACGCGAGCGCCGGTTCACCAGTGCCCGCGAGTTCCTCGAGAGCGACCGGCTCTTCGACGTCGGCCTCGGCGCACACGTCGAGACGGCGCTCGAGGACGGCTACGAGGTGTTCGTCGGCACCGAGGTAACGACGCTGCTCGAGGAGTTCGGCGGCGAACTCCGGCGGTACTTCGACCCACGGCCCTGAGCGTGGACTGTCGGTCTCGTCCGGAAAGCCTGTACCACCACAGTGTGAGTCGGGTCACAACCGGTGGGTTCACCCATGGGAACAGCGGGGGGCAAATCCAAAGAAGAGGTCCGACCGACAGTATCAGGAACTGAAGTCGGTACAGACCGGGATGCCGACGGTGTTGAACTCGGTCATCGCGTCGAGTTCGTCGGGAACCTCGTGGATGTCGACCGTCTTTTCGACGAGCGCAGTGGGATCGAGTTTCCCGGTTTCGATCATATCGAGCATCTCGGAGTACCGTGAGGGCTGAAGTCCCAGCGAGCCGACGAAATCGATCTCCTTGGCGACGAACTCATCGGTCGGTAACGAGACTTCGCCCTGTTCGTCGCTGGTCGTGAGCCCGATCTGGACGTGGCGGCCACCCTTCTTCAGGGAGTCGACCGCATTTCGACAGGTCGTTTCGATCCCCAGCGCGTCGACTGAGACGTCCGCACCGCCATCGGTGATGTCGTGGACTTCTTTGACCGGGTCGTCGACGTCACTCGCGTTAACCGTCGCTACGGCACCGAGTTCCTCGGCTCGCTCGAGTTTATCATCCATCAGATCGACCCCGATGACGTTCGCGCCCAGCGCGTTGGCGATGTGAACCGCCGAGAGGCCGATTCCGCCACAGCCGTGGACGACAACGGCTTCGCCGCGGCCGACGTCACCACGGTGGGCCATCCCGTGATACGACGTCATGAACCGACAGCCACAGCCGGCAGCCGTTTCGGCGTCGATCGAGTCCGGCAGCGGGACGGCGTTGACGTCCGCGTTCGGGATGTGTACCTCCTCGGCGAACGCCCCCGGCGCCTCGTTCATGAATCCGAGTCCGACATGGTTTTCACAGATGTTCTCCCGGCCGTTTCGACAGAGATCACACTTTCCACAGGCGAAGTTGAACGGGATCGCGATCTCCTGACCCTCTTCGACGTTTTCGACGTCTTCACCGACGTCGACGACGGTGCCGGTCGGCTCGTGGCCGAGGATGTGTGGCGGATCCGGACGGTAGCCGAACCAGTCCCAGTCTCCCTGCCAGCAGTGCCAGTCGCTCCGGCAGACGCCACAACCTTCGACCGTCGCGACGACACCATCGGATTCCGGCTCCGGGCGGTCGACCTCCTGTACCTCGAGCGGTTCTTGAAACTCCTCCAGTACGACGGCTTGCATCGACATACTCACGATGGAACGACCGTGCCCGTCATTAACCCACACTATTAATACTGTATTTCCTGCGACGTACGTCAGGACTTCGTGTAGACGACCGACGAAAAAGCGCCACGACGGTCGACGCCGACACGTCCCAAAATACACCGCAAGAGGTCGATAAGGGCCTATTGACCGTCGGGAACAACGGATCGGTGTTGACGATGGCCTCCCGAGCGCGAGCCACGTGAAAAACCACGGAGAGGGTGGTCGTCTCCAGTGACCGTCCGGAGGTCAGTTCAGGCCGTGTTCCTCGAGGACGTCTTCGATCGTCGCCTCGGCACGACTCGAGAGATCGTCGTCCGGTTCGATCGGTTCGCGGCCGTCGAACGTTTCGTGGACCAGCGCGACGCTTTCGGCCAGCACATCGAGACCGTAGCCTCCCTCGAGGACGAACGCGAGCGCGGCATCGACGTCGTCGGCGAGCGTCCGCAGTCGGTCGGTCATCAGCGCGTAGGCCTCGGTCGTGAGTCGAACGCGCGAGATGGGGTCGTGGCGATGGGCGTCGAAGCCGGCGCTGATGATGAGGAGGTCGGGGTCATACGCCTCGAGTGCGCCGGCGACCGGTCCGTCGACGATCGCCAGATACGCCGCGTCGTTCGTCCCGGCTGGCACTGGGACGTTCATCGTCGTTCCCGCCCCCGCACCCTCGCCGGTTTCGTCGAGGTCACCGGTACCCGGGTAGAGCCCGCGTTCGTGGATCGAGACGAAGAAGACGTCCTCGCGGTCGTAGAAGATGTCCTGTGTGCCGTTGCCGTGGTGGACGTCCCAGTCGACGATCGCCACGCGATCGACGGCGTAGGCATCGTTCTCGAGGGCTTGCTGGGCGGCGACCGCGACGTTGTTCGCAAAGCAAAATCCCATCGCGTCTTCGGGGACGGCGTGATGGCCCGGTGGCCGTCCGATCGAAAACGGCGTTTCCCGGCCCGTCGCCCCCTCGAGCGCTTCCTCGACGGCCCAGCAGGCCAGCCCGGCGCTTCGACAGACCGCATCCCACGTCTCCTCGACGGCGACCGTATCGGGATCCCAGTTTCCACCACCGTCAGCACAGAACTCCTCGACCGACTCCACGTACTCCCTGTCGTGAACGCTCGCGATCTCGTCGACTCCCACCGGATCGGGTTCGACGTACTTGATGCCGTGTTTCGTCTTCAGGCGCTCCCGAATCGCCCGTAGCCGGTCCGGTGCCTCGGGATGGCGCGGACCGGGATCGTGTGCGAGACAATCCTCGCTGTAGCCAAATTGCATCTCACTCGAACAGCGAGAAGTACGTCTCGATGTCGTCGTCGGTGATCGTTCGGCGATCGGCGTGATGGGCGAGAATTGCCGCCGCCTTCGCGACGTTGTCCGCATAGTCCTCGAGGATGTCCGCGAGGGCAATGCGTGCGTCCATCGAGACGCGGTATCGGTCGTCTATTTCGATCCTGGCGATGCGGTCGACCGGCGCGACGGGCAACTCGAGATCGTCTTTATCAACGAGTTGTTCGACGCCAAAATCCGACGCCATCAGCGTCTTTCGCCCGTCCACGGTGGCCCGTTCGGCGGCGTCGACGGCCAGTTCGCTCCCGTGTTCTTGGATCCGCGTCGCGAGTTCCTTCGACGCATCGGCACTCACCCGAAGATCGCCCGCGTTCCGCCGGATGATCGTATCTACCGGGGCGAACGGGAGTTCGACGTTCATATCATGATAGGCGAAGCTAACTCCCTTAACGCTTTTCCTAGGCGCTCGATGAGGTTGCTCGAGCCATCTAAGACACTGGCGAAACGAGCCATCAACCCACGGTAGAACGAGAGCGAAGATCGGACCGTAAACGGCGTCGTCAGAAGACGTCAGTCGCCTCGAGTCGACCGTCGCGGACGACACCCCGAGCCGTTATCTCTTCACCGAGACCGACATCGACGTTCGTCGCGACGCTCATCGTCGTCTCACCGTCGTCTAACACGACGGGATTGCCAGCCTGGACGACGACGCCGGTGAACTCGAGTTCCTCGCCGTCGGACGGGTCGTCGGTATCCGAAGCCGAATCGGACGCCGTCGGTTCGCCGGTTGTAGACTGCTCGTCGCCGTTGTCCGCGCCGTCGGCGAACGCCGACAGCCCAGCGCTCGCCCCGTCGTCGTCCGCTCCGGCGTCGCCCGCCGACTCGGACTCGAGCACCGTGATCGTCGACTGCCAGCCCGCCGAAGCCTCGAGATCGTCCTGCCAACCGTCCTGAATCTCGACATCGCCGAGTGCGACCTCGTCGCCGGGACCGACGTCGACGTCTGCTTTCTCGCCCCAGAGGGCGACGCGAATGTCGTCGGTCGCATCCTGAACCCGAATGTTTCGGACCTGGCCTTCCGAGCCGTCATCACGGTCGAAGGTGCGTTTCGGATCCGCCGAGCGAACGACACCCGCGATATCGACCGTCTGGCCGATCTCGACGGTCTCGATGGGTGTGCTTTCGGGGACGTACTCGACGTCCTCGTCGACTTCCTCGACCGTTCCGCGGTTGCCGACGTGGAGTTCGAGGTTGCCGTCGCGTTCTTTGACGTAGCCGTCGACGACCTCGACGGTCGCATCGGGCTCGAGTTCCGTGGCGAGGTCGGCCCGTTCGTCCCACAGCGTGACGCGAATGCGTCCCGTCTCGTCGCCGAGAGTGAGATTTGACACCCGTCCTTCGGAGCCGTCGTCGCGGTCGAACGTTCGGACGGAACCGGTGTCAAGAACTAGCCCGACGAGGTTGACGTTCGAGAGACCAAGCGAGAGGTCCTCGACAGTGTGGGTATCGGAGACGGTGACGTCGATTTCGGTCTCGTCGTCCGGTTCGACGTCGTCAACGCTCACTTCGACGCCCGAAAAGCCCTCCTTGGGTCGGCCAGCGACCTTGAGCACTTGTCCTTCCTCGAGTTCGGAGACCGCGGCTTCGGCGTGTTCGTCCCAAAACGCGGCCCGAACCGAACCGGTCTCGTCGGCGACCTCGACGTTGACCACGCGGCCGTCCGCGTCCTCACCGTCGCGCTCGAACGTCCGTAACTCGCCAATCGAGATCACCTTCGCGACGAACTTCGCTTCCTCCATGCCGGGTTCGATGTCGGCGACGCCGCCGACCTCGCTCTCGCCGATCTCGTGAGCGACGAGCATCGCCGCCGTCTCTTCGTCCGCGAGTCCGCCCATCTGCTCGACTTTCGCCTCGACGGCCTCGCGAAACTCCTCGAGGGAGACGTCGGCCTCGAGGTCTTCGTAGACGCCCTCGATGTCGCTCATACTATGCTCGTGCATGCATAGCCCGCGCATAAGCGTTGTCCATTCGCGTCGACAGCCGTTGAGACGAAATGGCGTCTAGCAGGACCGAGACGGCCACAGAGAGAGGGTACAGCGAAGAACAAATCATCGGTTCGATCGGACTCGAGTGAACGTGCATGCCCGCTTTGGGTCCGGTATCGGATATAAACCTTCGAGTCAATCGACTGTTGAGGCCGCACACGAGCATTCGGGACGGCGGAACTGTCGTCCGCGGGTCCGAACGCATGGGTACCTATCGACCCTCGAGAACGACCGGCGAAATACCGGTCAACGAAGTGACTCGAGGCGGCCAGTTCGAGGGTCTCAGCGGGTAGCTTTCGAAAGGGCTTTAATACTTACCCGGCTACGAGTAGATGAGTCCTGATAGGGTAGTGGACTATCCTCTTGGCTTGCGGAGCCAGGGACCGGAGTTCAAATCTCCGTCAGGACGTTTCTCTGCAGCACAAACCCACGAGCGAAGCGAGTGGGCTGTGCTGCAGGAAACTCCCCGGAGATTTGAACACGAGAGTCGCAGCCCGGGAAGCGAACGAAGTGAGCGACCCGGAACGTCTCTCACCTGTTCAAATCTCCTGATGGCGTTCGCTCCGCTCACGCCATCCGTGCCCAACGCTCACGCCGTTCGCGTTGGACTCCGCCAGAACGGTTTCCGAACACAACGACGACGAGCGAGACGTCAGCCAACGAGTCAACGGGATATCAGAAGGCTCATCTCGAGCGAGAGTCGAAACCAGGGAAGATGCCCTCCAGACGTGAGCTGCTCCTCGGGGTCACGGCCGCGAGTACCGCCGCAGTCGCTGGCTGTCTCGGCAACACCGGCGCTGGTCCCGGAACTGACGACGACTACACGTGGCCGACCGTCGGCGCGGACCTCCGGAACTCGAGGGCGATTCCCGACGGGGTCGCCCCGCGAGACGAGCCGGACGTCGAGTGGCGCGTCGACCTCGAGTCCTCACAGGCGACCAGCGAACCGATCGTCACCGACGACACCGTCCTCGTGACGACGGGGCTCGATATCGTCGCGTTCGACAGGGAGACGAGAAACCGACGCTGGTCGATCGACCCCGACAGCGAGGCCTACGCCTACAACAGCTCGCCAACAGTGTTCGACGACACCGCGTACGTCCCCGAACGCAGGGAGCTGACGGCTCGAGACCTCGAGTCCGGCGCGGTCGAGTGGTCGTTCGAACTCGAGCGAATCGTCAGCGAGAGTGCGCTGACGGTGACGGATACGGGCGATGACGGCCGGGTCTACGTCGCCGCCGGCAACACCATCCACGCACTCGACGCGGAGAGCGGCGACGAGCTCTGGGAACAGGAGCTGCTCGGCATCGCACAGTACGCGCTCGCGAAACACGCGGACTGGCTGTTCGTCGCGACGCGCGGCGGCGAACTGTACCGACTCAATAGCTGGGAGGGGGCCGTCGAGTGGCGGCGGACGATCGAAGCGGGAATCTCGAGTGCGCCGATCGTGCTCACCTCGGACGACCGCCGACGCGGCCACGGCGTCGCCATCGCGGGCGGCGACGGCTCGATCACGTATTTCGATGTCGGTGGCGAACGCGAGTGGGAGACTGAACTCCACGCGTTCGGTGAAGACGGCCTCGCGATCGGCCACCGTCGGCTGCTCGCCCGGTCGGGGTCGACGCTCTATGCGCTCGAGACGGACGACGGTGACGAGCGGTGGCGGGTGGACCTCGGAGAGCACACCCGAGGTCCGCCGATCGTCGTCGGCGATACGGTCTACGTCGGCGGCGATCGACTCCGTGCGATCGACATCGACGGCGGCGTCGGCGTTCGGACGGTTCGCGTCGGCGAGCAACGATTCGAACGCGAAGAGACCGGCGACGTCGGCTACGTCACGGCCGCTGGCGGGACCCTGTTCGTGACGACGAATGTCGCGGCCATGGACGAGGAATCCGCAGAACTACTCGTCCTCTCTTGACATCTTCCACACGGCTGAAGCCGTGGGATTCCTCCGTGGGCAATCCGGCCAGCAGATTACCCCGGCTGTGAACTTGCGGGTTCGCCGACGCTGGTTTAGTCAACCGGACTCGACTGTTCCCCAAAACTCCCGGGTGTCCAATCGTGTCCATCCCACTCCCAGTACGCCCCCTCATCGTCGAGGGATGCGTCCCCATCGCGTTCAGCAGATAGGGCGGCGGGTCGTGCCATCGGCCCAACCTCGTTTTGCAGCAGATTCCACGCCCCCGCCACATCACTATGGGCATCCAACCCACAGTCGTGACACCGAAACTCGTCGCCATCTCGAACGACGTTGTTGCTCTCACACTTGGGACACTCGCTACTCGAATTAGCCTCGCTCACCGGCTCAACGCCAATACTAACGTCTCCGAACGTGAGTTCGATGCGTTCAACCAACTGTCGGTGTGACCAGAACGCGTGGGTCTTCTCGCTCACGCTCGCCGACCAATGCGCTTTCAGTACGTCGGTCAGATCACCAACGTACACCGTATCCACGTTGCGCGAAAGGAGCCACTCTGCGGCGTGTTTCACGGCAGCGTCACGACTGTGATCGCGTTTCTCACCACGTTCATCGTATATGCGCTGAATGCGTCGACTCGTGTACCGATCGTCGGGGAGCTGTGATTGCAACGTAGCGATTTGACCGGACAACACGCGAAACCGTTCAAACTCCGGTCGAGCGTGGTAGACGGCGGTTTCCCCAGTCGAGGTGACGATGGCAAGGGTGTTGTTCGCGCCGACATCGATAGCAGCAACGTGCGTCGTGTTCTCCGTTTGGAGTGTGTGAGTGAACGCATCCAGTCGCTGTTCCTGCAATCTGTCTGGCCGAATGCGAACTGGATGCTTGACACGAATCCTGTCTGCTGCTTCGTCATAGACGAGTTCTAACCGCGCATCGTCACCGTTCCACTGCGGGTTACCGCGCACTCCGAGCGTGACGCGCTCGTTGTAGTCGAAGCCGTATTTCTCTTCGAGTGCGTCTCCGACGCCGAACTCCAACGTACTCCGCTTCTCGTCCCAATCGATGGTGTAGAGGTCGTTACGGACGAGGCCGTGCAACTCGTATCCGTCGTCACGGTTCCCCCAGTAGCCGGGTGGACTGGGTTTGTCGGTTAGCGCAGTGTTGGAGTCGTCGTAGTATTTGTCGAGGAGTTGGAAGTGACTGCGCCACGCCTCGCTGTTTTTTCTGGCGACCTGTTGGCAGGTGGCTTTGCCGAGGATGGGCGCGTAGTCATCGTAGAGGTCGGTGTACTCGGCGTCCCAGACATCGCCGTCTTCTTGGAAGTATTGTTGTCGGCGTCGGTAGTTGATCTGGTTCCACAAGGGGGCGTGGGCGGCCAACCACTCGAACAAGCACTGCCGATATCGCTCACTGGCGGGGTCGGCGGTGTACTCGTTCGTTCGTTGTGGTCGGTTGCTCACGCATATAGTGTCAACGTAGTATATTGTAAACATTGGGATTGCATTATGGCGTTGGGTTCGTGGATTGGTTCAGCAGTGACAGATTTATCCCACGACTAAAGTCGTGGGCTTTCTCCTGTCATCCCTGTAAGCCGAGAGCACGCAGAACACCGTCCATCGAGACATTGTGCCTGAGACGGTGTTCCCGACGTACGCGACGCCAACGAGGGACGCCACCACGACGAGTCGGCTCCGACGAAAACGGTCTTGACTCGAGAGGCCGTACCCTGGGACGATGTCAGGCGAAGATACCACGCTCTCGCGGTACACCCTCGAGGGGACCAGAGAGAGCCCGAAGCGGATGACCGTCGACACCGGCGAGGCGACGTTCGAGATCGGACACGACGTGAACCCGGTCGAGTACTTACTCGGATCGGTGGCTGGTTGTCTCAACTCGACGGCGACGATGGTCGCCCGGGACATGGACATACGGATCGAGGAGTTGACCGTGACCGTCGAGGGCGGTGTCAACTACGACTCGTATATGGGCACCGAAACCGACGATCGTCCGGGACTACAGGGACTCGAGGTAACCCTCGAAATCGACGCCGACGCGAGCGACGACGAACTTTCGGCGTGGCTCGAGGCAGTGAAAGCCCGCTGTCCGGTCACGGACAACGTCGAGAACGAGACGGGTATCGACGTGACACTCGAGTCGGGCTGATCACGCGCGAGAGACGGCAGGCCGGTCTGATCGCTCACGAGAGGTGGAGCCGGACGACGGCGTCGCCACTCGAGTAGCAAAACTGGGCGAGAGGAGTAAGCCCCCTTCTGTTCGTCCCGGCATTCGGCTGAGCGTCCGCGCCGTCCGCGGAGACCGCGGGGCGTTCGGGCTACCACGGCACGGACTTGCACCGGTGAGGGTTCGCCGTTCCATCGATCCTCGGCCGTCTGTCCGCAGTCGATCGTGCCATGCACGATCTATGGGTTCGAACCATGTGGTTCGACTGCGGGCCCATCAGCGGGTCAACTTCCCTTCCTTGCGGTCGGGTTCGCACGCATCATCGGTCGGGCCGAGACGTGTCGTTTCTGTTCCAGAGCCAGCGGTCTCCCGCTCCGGACTTGCGTCCGGTCACCTGCCCGAACAGGTGGGGGGACTTTCCTCGCGAGCGTGGCGCGTCTCAGAGACGGGCCACGTCAGGTGCGTTGGGCAACCCGAAGAGTTGGCCAACGGTAAGAGCGTGATCATCCCGAAGGGATGGGGCACGTTGTACGGGTTCGCCGTCACCGACGAACTCGCCGCGGCAGCCGGGCTCTCTCTCCCAATTGTATTACGTACCGTCGTCGAATAAGTCCCTCGGTCAGCAACGCGATTCGGTCGCACGCCGAATGGAAGCGTTTTAGGACGGGTACATCCATGTACATGTGTATGTCCCAGGGACAGGGCGTCGACCTCTCTTACGAGGACGGGGCGCGTGCAGTCGAACTCGCACGCGAAGCCGTCGAATCCTACGTACAACACGGGCAACGAGAACAACCAGGCAGCATGCGCGAGGCGTTTTACGAGCGAACCGGCGCGTTCGTCCGCCTCGAGTCTACACGCGGCCGGGGGAGCTTGCGCGGCTGTGCGGGTGGCTACCGCTCGGGTGAGCAGCTCGGTCACGTCATCGTCGACGCGGCGATCGAGGCTGCAAGCGAGAACTCCTGTGGCTCCGAGGTTACGCCCTCCGAGCTACCAAATCTCACGGTCTCGGTCTGTGCAGTCCGAAACGTCGTTCTCACGGACGATCCACTCGCCGACCTCGAACTCGGCACCCACGGTGTCGCGATCGACGGCGGTGAAGGTGGCTGGCTCTACCCCACCGTCCCCGTCGAAAACGGCTGGAGCGAACGTGAGTACCTCGATCGAACCTGTCGGAAGGCCCGACTCGCACCCGGAGCCTGGCAGGACGACGACGTCGTCGTCACGCTGTTTGAAGGGCAGGTCTTCCGCGAGCGCAAAGGCGACGGGAGCATCGAAGAAGTCTAACTACTGACGGACACACCGGCGTACTCGAGACATGTCGCTGCTGACACCCGCGTAGTCGTATTCTCGCCGTTATCCGTACTCGAGTGGGCACTAGGCGAATCGCCACCCGACTCGCCGGTAGCACTGACCTGACTGTCGTCGTTCCCGTTCGCTCCTGGCGTTTCGACGAGGACGCGTCGCCTCGAACCATAGCTGGAGGGCGAGCCAGAGTCCGACGAGGTAGACGGCGGCCCTCGCGAAGACGGTGCGCTCGAGACCAACGCCGACGACCGACGAGAGCAGCTCAGAAACGACTATGACGGCGTAGAACGTCAGCACGGCGAGGACGACGAGCCTGACGAACAGCCAGTTCGCGAGGTCGAACGTCGAGGCCGTTGGCTCGGGGGTGAACGCTGCCATAACGGGGATCGATCACGGAATACGGGTAGTCTTTCGATAGGTTCGTCACGATAATCGTCCTTCGTCTTCGAGTCGTCGCTCGAGTTTCGACTCGAGCAACTCGTCGATCGCGTCGAAAACCGCGTGGACGACGAGCCACAGGACGGCAACGTTTACCAGAGCGACGGCAATGTACACCAGCGGACCGTGCGGAGCGACAATGAAAAACGCGATGAAACTGAGTACGACACTCACGAATCCAATAAGAAGCAGGTGGCCCACCAGCCGGTTCGCGACGTCGTGGGTCGTCAGTTCGGTACCAGAGGGCGTGCTCATATCGGCGCCTCGAGCGTCGAACTATTCAACGTTCTGATCGGTACGCAATTCGATCGGAATCCAACCGTCTCGGTGTCGGTCTAACTCTGTTTGCTCTCCCGAGTTCGACCAAACGAATTCCTGCCGGTGTCAGATCTCGACCGACGCCAACCGGGAGCTGTACGCGGTGACGACCCGCGTCGTCGCCCAGATGGACGCCCCGGTTCCGACGGTTGCCGTGCTCTCACGGGGACGGGAACTCGCGGCCGACCAGACTGCCGCGACGAGACTGGGTCGCCTGCAGCACTCGCCAGCGCACTCGAAACGCTCGAGGCCCGCATCGACGAAACGCCCACCAAAGACCTCCGCGAAGCCGTGGGCATCTCCTCGCTGTCGATCCTTTCGCCCGAGCGGCCTATCGTGAAACTGCGAGAACTCGAGAAATCTCGGACGGCTTCCCCGTCGTAGCCGGCTTATTCGTCGGCACCGAACCCGACCGCCTCGGCGTCGGCCAGACAGCGTTCGGTCGCCGTCTCGAGGTCGAACTCACGGACGACCTCGCCGTCGCGGACGAGCGGCTCGAGCAGCGCCTCGCCATCGGTGGGCCCGTCGCGGTCGGCGAGCGTGACGTGGTGGTCGCCGTCGGGGGTACGGTAGACGTCCTTGACGCCGGCGAGTTTGCCGCGCTTGGAGAGTGGCTCGCCCGCTATTTCGACGATATCGAGGCTGAAGTCGACCGGATCGCAGTTCGTTATATGACTGCCAACGCCGAAGCCGTCGGCCACGTCTCGCAGGTCACGGAGTTGCTCGGGACCGAGGCCGCCACTGCAGAAGATGTCGATGTCCTCGTAGCCCCGCGCGTCGAGTTCCCAGCGGACTTCGCGGATGATGTGTCGGAAGTCGCCACGTCGAGAGCCGGTCGTGTCGATGCGGACGCCGTCTAAGTCGTCGCCGAGCGTCTCGGCTGCCAGAAGGCTCTCGCTTTTTTCGTCCCAGAAGGTGTCGACCAGCGCGATGCGGGGCGTGTCCTCGGAGACCGCTTCGTCGAACGCCCGCCAGGCGTCGGACTGGTTGCCCTCACCGAAACAGAACATGAGCGCGTGGGGCATCGTCCCGCTCGCCTCCCGGCCGAGGATGTCGCCCGCCGCGACGTGGGAAAAGCCGTCCAGGCCAGCCAGAAGCGCCGCGCGCTCGACGACCGCCGCGATCGAGGGGTGGACGTGCCGGGCACCGAACGAGAGGACGAGCGAGTCGGGCGCTGCAAGCCGCACCTCGAGCGCCGCCGTCGCGAAGCCACTCGGCTGAGAGAGTAGCCCGAGCAGGGCGGTCTCGAGTTCGGCGAACTCGAGGTACGGCCCCTCGAGACGCATCACGGGGCCGCCGTCGAACAGCTGGCCGTCGGGGAAGGCGTCGACGTCGACGGCTCGCCCCTCGAGCAGCGTCGCGGCGTCTGCGACGCCAGTAAACACCTCGAACGCGCCGGTCGAGAACTGGTCGGCGGTCACCTCGGCGACGACGTGTGGGTTCTTGCCGGCGTGCTCGAGCGTCGCCCGGGTGCGCTCGAAGTAGGCGTCCGTCGCGGACCCCTCGAGGATCGCCTCGGGTGGAACGGTTCCGAACGGGTTTGACATGACGTCGAGTTTCCGCGGCAGCGGCAAAAGCTACCCGTCTTCGTCGCCGCTGCCGCCAGCAGTTCAGGACACAGCAGACCCGAGACTGCTCCCGGTCGCCGTGGGGGCGTCGACGCTTGCGGCCACCTCGACGTCAGCGCTTGCGGCTACGTCGAGGTCAACATCCGCGGCCATACTGGCGTTGGCGCTCGCGTTCCCACCGGCTTCGAGGGTTGCGTCTGTATCGACATCGGC
The DNA here is from genome assembly GCF_003430825.1 of Natrarchaeobaculum sulfurireducens. Taxonomy (NCBI): domain Archaea; kingdom Methanobacteriati; phylum Methanobacteriota; class Halobacteria; order Halobacteriales; family Natrialbaceae; genus Natrarchaeobaculum; species Natrarchaeobaculum sulfurireducens. The sequence goes on from NZ_CP024047.1 coordinate 3,226,373, forward strand.
GTCAGCATCAGTGCTCGCGTCTCCGTCGGCGGTGGCGTGGATCTCCTCGAGGGCGTCGACGTCCGGCCCGCCGACGATCGTCACCCGCTCGTCGTCGACGAATACGTGGAAAGCCCCAGCGAAGCCGCCGTCGTCGATGCGGTAGGTGTCGCTGTCGGCCCCGGCATCAACCGGGTCGGCACCGTTGGCCTCGAGGACCCCTCGGTAGGCGTCCGCGAACGCCTCGGCGTCGGCGGCGTCCGCCCAGGCGAGTTTCCAGACGTGGGCCGTCACGTTGTCGTCCGTCTCCTCGTCGGTGTGTTCGTACGCCGTGAGCGTATCACCGGCCCAGCCATCGGTCGTCGGGTGGGTGTAGTTGTAGGGTGCCAGCTCGGAGCCGCCCTCGGTAAGCGGGCGATCGACGACGCCGTTCGTCCACAGCGACCCGAACAGCGTCGCCTCGCCGATCGTCTCCGTCCGAATCTCGCCGTCGTCGTCGTCGGTGATCGGGTCCCACGCGTCGCTCGAGCGATCGGTGATGTCGACGTCGACCGGCTCGTCGTCCGGATATCGCGCGGGATGGATCACCTGCGAGGTGCTCACCGGGCGGTCGTCGAACGCCCGATCGACGGCCGACCAGCCCTCGGTCTCGTGGAGGTGCGAGACGAACGCCGGTCCCTCGGCGTACGGGGCGTAAATAGAGAGGAACAACCCGAGGTTGAACGGACGATCCCCGGGCTCGAGTTCGGCCGGCGTGCCGGGATCGGGGAGACACTGCCACTCGTCGGCACAGCGCTCGTCGTACAGGTATGGCAGGTAGTTCGCCTCGCCCTCGATCAGTCCCAGTTCCGCGCGGCGCTCGTCGATCGTCTCCCCCTCGCGCTCGAGGCCGAAGTGCTGATCCTGAAGTGCGTGCGTGAGTTCGTGGACGAGCGTCCCGCGATCGATCCGGATCTCGTCGCTGTCGTCGGCAACGAGGACGATCCGATCGCTCGAGTAGTAGCCCTGGACGGCATCGCCGTAGAGTGCCTCGAATTCGTCGTTAACGTCGGTTTCGCCGTCGACGACGAACGGTGCCCGCCATACCTCGTTTCTGAACGTCGACGCCGCCTCGGGCTCGCCGCGCTGCTCGCGGTACTCCTCGCGTGTGATCACCTCGATATCGACGGCGCGTTCGAACTTCATGCCACGTATCACCTCGAGACGTGCCATCGAGCGATAGGTGACGGCCTCGAGTTCGTCCTCGGTGAGCGTCGCCTCCTCCCCGAACGCGAACTCGTCATCGGCGGCATAGCCCGCCACAGAGCCGAGTTCGCGGTCAGTATCGAGTTGCCCCGGCGTTCCGGGAACCGTACAGCCCGAGAGGACGACGAGAACGACGACCGCGAAGAGAGTCCCCCGACGCATTGACGTCCCGTTTCGGCGCCACGAGCAAAGCTGCGTCGCTCGTGTGACTCGGTTCCGGGTGCATCGCTCCTCTCGATCAGCCTAGAGTGCCGATCGTCGTCGAAGACGACTCGTGGCGGCTGCACTTGCGGCGGCTGCTCGAGACGAACGCCACGCGGGCGCGGCGTCGGTCCCGAACGAGGAGGACCACGACGCCAGTTCCAAAGACGACGACTGCGGCGAGAGCGACCGAGCCCAGCCCGGTACCCGCCGGCCCGCCGAGCGCGTCGGTGTCGTCGGAGCCCTCGTTAGCGGTGGAATCGTCGTCCCCGGCGTCGAGTGCGCCGTTGCCGAGCAGATCTTCGCCCTCGGGACCCGCTCCCTCGTTGACATCGTCGAGCGCGTCTACGGACGGCGCGCGAACGATCGTCACGGTTTCGTCGTCGGCCTCGAGAGCGTACGCACCGGGGAAGCCGTCGTCGATCTCGTAGGTATCCTGGCGCTCGTCGACTGGCTCGGCGTCGTAGTACTCGAGCAGGTGTACGTAGCCCTCGAGGAACTGGGCGGCGTCGTCGTCGCTCACCCACTCGGATTCCCAGACGTACGCCGTGTGGTCGACGGCTTCGTCCGTCCCGTCGGCCTCGAGCGCGTCGTCGTGGACGTACGTGACGAGTTCGTCGCCAGCCCAGCCGTCGGTGTACGGCTGGTCGTAGTCGATGTTCGCAACCCTGCCGTCGTCGCCCTCGAAGAAGGCGTCTTCGTCGATCACCGACGGTCGGTCGGGATCGAGCACGTCCGCGGCGAACATCGACACCATCCCGACCTCACCGACCGTCTCGGTCGCGACCTCGCCATCGACCTCGAACTGACGCCATTCGTCGTTCGAGCGGTCCTCGACCTCGATATCGGCTGGTCCGCGCTCGTCGCCGGGCCGGATCACTTCGGAGCTGCTTGCCGGCGGCTCGTCGTAGGCAGCGTCGACGGCACCCCAGCCGTCATCCTCGAGGAGGTGATCCACGTAGTCGGGGCCGTCGTCGTACGGCTGGAAGACGATCAGGTACAGTCCCCAGTTCATCACACCCGAGCCCGCCGGCTCGCCGGCGGGACTGACACAGTCCCACTCCGCACCGCAACGGTGTTCGTACTCGGTGTCGACCCAGACCGCATCGCCCTCGATAAGCCCGTTTTTGGCGGCGTCCTGGTCGATCGTCTCGCGGTCGTAGCGCTGGAGGTCGAAGTGCTGATCCTGTAAGGCGTGTAAGAGTTCGTGGCCGAGGGTGACCTCGTCTGTCTCAGGCGCGTCGGGGTCGTCCGAGACGAGGACGATCTCGTCGGTCGCGGGATCGTAGTAACCATCCACGGCGTCACCGAAAAGCGACTGAACTTCGTCTTCGGCCGCGGTGTCACGGTCGATCATGAACAGCGCCTCGAATACACCCTCCTGATGCAGGCGTTCCTCGTCTGAAACGTCTGCGAAGAGGTCCTCGTCCTCTTCCTGGAACTGCTCACGGGAGATAACCTCGACATCGACCGGGTCCTCGAACGTCAACTCGCGGATCTGCTCGACACGAGCCATCGACCGATAGACGACCGCCTCGAGTTCGTCCGGCTCGAGTGCGGCATCATCGCGCTCGTCGACGGGGAGGTCGTCGTCGTACCAGTAGCCCTCGACGTAGCCGACCGTCTCGGTGGTCGAGGGCTCGTCCGGACGGTCCGCAGTGTCGTCAGCCTCGAGTGACGACTGGCCGTCCGAGAGGGCCGAGAACAGTCCCCCAGTGGCGGCCGCGACCCCGAGGACGACGATCAGTGACGCTGCGAGGAGGACGACGAGAAGCTGGGTGCGGCTACGGTCCATCTGGATGATACCAGTCAGCCGGTAAGGCGGCCAGCGCAAAAAAGACGGGGATCAGCGGCCCCGTCTCGGGTGCTGGTGAACGTTTTTATCGCCCCGACCGAACGATCACGCATGCACCTCGAGCCAACCCAGACCGCAGTGGTGGTAGTCGACATGCAAAACGGCTTCTGTCACCCCGACGGCTCGCTGTACGCGCCGGGAAGCGAAGACGTAATCGACCCCGTCAGTGAGTTGGTCGAACGAGCCCACGAGGTCGATGCGTCGGTCGTCTACACCCGAGACGTTCACCCGCCCGAGCAGTTCGGCGACGCCTACTACTACGACGAGTTCGAGCAGTGGGGCGAACACGTCCTCGAGGGGTCGTGGGAGGCCGAGGTCGTCGAGGGACTCCCCGTCGACGTGGCCGACCACGTCGTCGAAAAACACACCTACGACGCCTTCCAGAAGACCGAACTCGAGGGGTGGCTGACCGCTCGCGGCATCCGTGATCTCGTCTTCTGTGGCACGCTTGCGAACGTCTGCGTGCTCCACTCGGCGGGCAGTGCTGGCCTGCGGGATTTCCGGCCGATCCTCGTCGAAGACTGCATCGGCCACATCGAAGAAGACCACCGGGAGTACGCCCTAGAACACGCCGAGTGGCTCTTCGGCGAAGTGACGACGAGCGACGAGCTCGAATTCGTCTGACGGCAGTCGGGGATCGGTCAATATCTTCAACACGACGGACGCCGGATCGAGAGGCGTCAGTCGGCGACGTCCTGGCCGATCGAAATCGGGTCTCTGTCGTCGTCGGGTTCCCGAAGCCGGACGACGATCTGCCCACCCGCTACCGTTTCACCGTCTGGACCACCAGGGTAAAGCCCGGCTTCTCTTGCTTCGGTTGCACCACGTTCACACGCCGCTTCGACGTAGAACGCGCCAGGTTCGATACCGAGATCACCGTTCGTCTTCGACTCTCCTGGGTCGACGGTGAACTCCCAACTACGGCTCCAGTCGGGGTCAGTAGGCGGCTCCGGCTGGGTCTCGTGCCGGTCGGCTTCGTCGGCGTCATCAGCAACCTTCGCAATGTGGACCGTCCCCGTCACTGTCTCGTCTAGGGAGTTGACGAGCCGAACCTCGCTCGAGTCGACCGATTCGGAAACGACAGCACACCCGGCCAGAGAGACGCCGAGGGCCGTGCCGACGCTAACGAGAACCTGCCGCCGATCCATACGGAAGATAGTTTGTTAGCGAACAAGTGTTTTGTGTAACAATTCCACTGGCATCGACCGACGACGACCAGTCCCGGCCGGACTCGAGCGACGACGGCGGAGAGGTGGCTTTTTGGTCGTCCTGACGAAGGGAGCGGTATGAACGGGTTTCAGACGGTCGGCCGGCGACACCTCGAGCACGCGACGCTCGAGTCGGTTGGGGCGACCGGTAACGAGGAGACAGCAGTCGGTCGTGACGACGGTAAAGCGGGTGGTGCGTGACGATGGAGCGACGGCGACTCCGGCTGTTGTACGTCGTCGGGATTGCACTCAACGCGATCGCGTTGACGGCCGCGTGGACGGCTGGGGAGCTGCTGTTCGCCGGCACGTTTGCCCTCGTCATGGTCTATCTGGGGCTTCGGTACTGGATGGTCGCGACGGATCGTACCTGAGACGACCCGCCAGCTAGCCGCTGGCACCGAGTCGACCGTCGAGGGCGCTGGCGATGGCGCGGCGTTTGACCAGCGCGAAGCCCGCCACGATGAGGGCGAAGCCGACGTAGGTGAGCGGCGTGATCGACTCACCGAGGACGAAGACGCCGACGAGCGTCGCGACGACCGGCACCAGATACTGGATGAGCGCCACCTGAAACGCGCCGTAGGTCGCGAGTACCGTGAAGTAGATGAAAAAGGCGATGGCCGTCGAGAAGACGGCCAGGTAGACGACGACGGCGACGGCCTCGAGCGAGACGGCCTCTGCCCCGGGCACCTCGCGGGCGGTCAGGCTGGCACCGTGGAGAACGAGCCCACCGAGGAGCATCGACCAGCCGGTCAGCGGAACGGTATCGATCGTGGGACTGGCTCGCTGAACGAGGACGCCCCCGAGTGCGACGCTTGCGACCTGGCCGAGGATCAGGAGGTGGCCGACGGTGTCACCCGCGAGCAGGTTCGCGGGATCGGGCTGGACGATGAACCCGATGCCGACGAGTCCGACACCGACACCGGCGACACCGGTCGGTGAGAGTCGCTCACCAAGTAAGAGATACGCCCAGATGGCCGTCACGAGCGGGATCAGTGACGTCAGGATCGCGGCAACGCCGCTCGGGACCGTCTGTTGGCCCATGAAAATGAGCCCGTTGCCGGCGACGAGAAAGAGCCCGCCACCAGTGATCCCCAGCAGGTTGCGTCGACTTCTCGGAATCCACTCGTCGGTCCGGATCGCTGCATACCCCAACAGGACGAGCGCCGCGACGTCGTAGCGAAAGGCGGCGAACAGCAACGGTGGAAGATACTCGAGGCCGATTTCGATCGCTGGAAACGACAGTCCCCAGAGCACGGCGAGTGCGAGGAAGAGACCGACGTCGGCGGGACGCTGCACGTCTGAAAGGCGGTCGAACGCGTACAAACCGTTGTCGATTCGAGAACGTCGGCTGGGCTGACTCGACGGCCGGTATGCCCACCGTCGGGTTCTCGCTAGCCGTACTGTGAACCGTCGAGCCACATATATCGTGGAGTCGTACAGGTGAGGGAGTATGAAACTCGAGGACGACCGCCGACTATGATCGACTCGGTGCCCCTCCACGTCGAGGTGATGATCTACCTCTATTTCGCCCTCGTTGCGTCGGTCGGCGGTTACCTTCTCGCGCGGCTCTGGCTTGCGTCGCGTCGAACCGACGAAGTCGGCGACGGTATAAACCCGAACTGACGGTATCGCACCGACACTCGGGGCGACGCTATCGGTGTCGTACCGGCACTCGAGGCGGCGCTACTGTGTTCGGTCAGTCGGCCGAGGACCTCGAACGACACCGAATCAGTGGCCACCGATCGCTTACTCGGAACGAAAAATTCGGTAAGCACCCTGGCCAGTCGCGACCTCTCGGGTCTCTCCGTCAGGGGTCGTACTCTCGACGGTTACCTCGCTGACGCCGACGCTCCCGCCGGCGCGGATCACGGTCGCCGTCGCCGAGAGGTCGCCCGTCGCTGGGCGCAGGTAATTGACGTTCAGGTTGATCGTCGCGATGTGGGCACCGAAGGGGTCCTCGAGTTCCGTCCGGAGCCCGAGCCCACCCGTCGTGTCGATCAGGGTGGCGGCGATTCCACCGTGGATGTCCGCTCGCTCACCGGTGTCGTTTAGACGCGTGTTGGTCAGCTTTTCGTCGTAGGGGACCGACATCGTCATCGTCCCGTCGTCGACGTGGTCGACCGTCGTCCCGATCCACGAGAGGAACTCGTGGTGCTCGTCGATGAAGTACTGAACGAGTTCCCGGAGATCGTCGAACTCCCGCACCGCCGTCTCGAAGTCCTCAGTCATGACCTCTCATCCACGGGCAACTGTCTTTAGATCAACGCTTCGACTCGAGTCCGTTTTCGAGCGTTTGTTCGACACTCGGCCTCAGTGATACGGCCCAGGGTATCCGGGAGCCGCGGATTCGGCCTCGAGTGGGCTCAGCCGTACGGCGTGGTGATTGTTCAAATCCGGATAGGACTGGGGATCGATCAACGTCGATTCGGACGAGTCCATGAGCAAAGGTAAGAACGGAGACCACCGGAGCGTACGTTTCTACTGTTCGCCGTTCGAGCCAACGCCCACTCGAACCGTCTCGCCGACGCTGATCTCGAGGTCGGGACAGATGAGTTTCGCCCCGAAGTCACCGTCCCGAGCGCAGAACGTCGAGAGACCGGTGATCGGCTCACCCGCTACGGTGACGGGTACGTTGGCCCAGGTGATCGTGCGGCCGTCGGAACCCACGACACCGAGATGGTCGCCGTTGAGCGAGACGTGTGGGTTCCGATCCTCGAGCGGGCGGTCGGCGACGAGCGCGCCGCGGCCGTGGACGCCCCCGCCGTCGTAGTGGGGGAGCCCGCCGTCTATGACGCCGCCATCGTCCAGTCCGATACCAACGAAGCCGGTGCCGGGAGCAGGGTGGGCCGGCGCGTCGAGGACGGCGTAGGTCTCGCCGGTGGCGACGACGGTGCCGGTGCCGTCCCACTCGAGGGGGCGAACGCCGACGCCCAGTTCGAGCGGGAGCGATCCTGACGCGCGGTGAAGGTGCTGGTCAGGGGTCCGAAAGCCGACGTGGAGGTGGTTGTCGACCCAGGGGGCGAAAAAGCCCGCGCGGACGAGGGCTCCGAGGGAGTCACCGCGGTCGACCTTGTCACCAGCGGCGACTGACGGCTCGACGTGGAGGATGCGAGCGATCAACCCCTCGAGCGGGGACGGGCCGTCGCACTCGAGCAGGATGAGATGGTCGTGTTCGACGGCGTAGGGTTTCGGCGGCGCGCGGACGGTTCGGGTCTCGAGGACCGTCCCCGAGACGGGACTCGGCGCGGCGGTGGTTCGGCCGTCCCGAAGCGTACCGGGATAGAGGTCGACCGCACAGCCACCGTCGTGGGCAGGATACGGCGAATTGTACAGCGAAAATCGCGCATACTGAGACAACACCACGTCGGGAAGAGTGACGGCCGTCCGGTGGGACTCACGGATCGACATCGATTCGAGGGACACTCCGCGGCGAGAGCCTTTAGCACCATCGACGCTAACGTCGACCATGCGCGTGTTCCGTGGACGGGCGGCGACGATCGAGGCCGACCGAGCAGTCAGCGATCGGCTGCTGTCGGTCGCTGGCGACGGCGAGCCAGCCGTTCGCGTCTGGCAGCCCCACCGACAGCTCGCGTTCGGCCGCCGGGACTGCCGACTCGAGGGCTACGACACCGCCCGCGAGATCGCCCGCGAGCGCGGTTTCTCACCCATCGAGCGTGGCGTCGGCGGCCGAGCGGTCGCCTACGACGGCGAGACGACGCTTGCGTTCGCCCGTGCCGACCCCGTTGCCGACTTTCGCCGTGGGACCGACGAACGCTACGAAAAAGCCACCGCAACGCTCGAACGGGCACTGGCCGAAATCGGCCTCGAGCCCCGACGTGGCGAGCCACCGGAGACGTTCTGTCCGGGCACCCACTCGCTGTCTGTCGCCACGACCGACTCGAGCGAGCGAAAAGTGGTCGGTATCGCCCAGCGGGTTCGACAGGACGCCGCGCTCACCGCCGGTATCGTCCTCGTCGAGGCCGACGACGAGTTCGTCGGCACGCTGGAGGCGGTGTACGACGCCCTCGGCGTCGGATTCGACCCCGAAACCGTCGGCAGTGTCGCCGGTTCCGGCGGCCCCACCGACCCCGACACCGTCCGGGCGACGATCGAAGCTGAACTGGTCGGCGACGCCACTGCAACGGTCGAACCCGTCCCCGACCGGCTCGAGTCACCGTGAGCCGTAGTCCCGACGTCGGTGACCGGTTCAGGTGGGACGCCCTCGTTGAAATCGTAAGCAGAGTTTCTATCGAGTCAGCAGAGCCTGCTCAAACCACCGAATTTCTGTCAAAGTCCGTGTGCTGCATGCAGAGGGTGGATTCATCACCAGCATCCGAGTGAGCGAAGCGAGCACGGTTCTCGGACGGCTCGGTCTCCGGCCTCGCCGTGTGACGGACGACACCGTTTTCGACCTGCCCACCGTTTCTCCTCCAATGGACGAACGAGCCACCGAGGGTGAGCGATGACCGACGACGGATTGCCCCTTTCCGGACCGGAGTGGGACGAGTTGCTCGAGGATGCAACGGCGATCGCCGACGGCTACCGCGAGGCGGGCTGGGACACCGTTGTCTGTGAGTCGGTTTCGGTCTCGCCGACGACCGTCGAGGACCGAGTCGGCCTCGACGTGTTCGTCTCCGAGGACGAGTACGAGCGGGTCGCGTCGCTCGTCGACGGCGGCGTGATGATCGACGACGCCGAGGTGTACTACCGCCCGGCCGACGGTGCAGACCGACGGTTCGCCCTCGTCGTCGAGCGCGCCTCCGAAAGCGAAACGGCCGTCTGCCTCCCACTTACGTACTCGTTCGACCGGGCTCGCCCTGTCCTCGAGACGGCGCTGCTCGAGGGTGAACTGCTGGTGTACGTCCGGCCCATCGACGGCACAGAACCGAGCGTCGAGCCACCGGAAGCCAACGAATGGATCACGTTCTCACACGACGATCCATCGCTATTTCTCGACGAAAACGACGTTCGCACGTGAAGCGGGTGCGTAGCGGCGGGCAATCACAGGCTACTCGTCGGCTTCAGCGTCGCGGAGTTCCTTGCTTGCCTCGCGGACCTCACGCATCACACTCGAGATGCGCTCTTCGGCCTCGAGTTCGTCCTCGACGGAGAGGTCGACGCCCTCGACCTCGAGTAAGAACTTGGCGACCTCGGTGACCTCGTACATCACGTCGTCGAGTTCTTCGGCGGTGTAAAAGTCACACATCGCGCCGTAGAGAAACGTCGCCCCCGCTTTGCGAACCTTATCGTCGAACGACGAACGGGCCTGATTGACCGCCTGTGGGGTGTAGGTGTCGGTCATGAACGGGACGAGTTCGGGCAGGTTTTCGCCGATCTTGGTCATTTCGACGCCGGTTTCGGTCCGAAAGTCAGAACAGAGACGAGCAATGGCCCACTCGCGGGCCGTGACGTAGGTCCGATCTCGCAGAAACTCGTTGACCCGATCGTACTGTGCCCCGTCCATTTTCTTGAACCGAGCGTACTTTCGTATCTCTTCAGGTACGTCCGACGTCTCCGACTCCGGTTCCGGTACGTCCGGCATGGGCCCCTCGCCATCCGGGGCGTCCTCTCGGCCGTCGGCCTCGAGCGACGGGGCTCGAGCGTCGGCGTCGCGTTCTGGTGGCTCCAGTCCGTCGTCTGTCATGGCCGCTTATTCTGAGAGCCGCGAAATAAGGGTTGTTCTCGCGTACCGGTTCGTTGTGTCGACGCGACCGAAAGCGGGGACGGTAAACTCCCTCTGCGTCCCTGAGAGTTCGACCGGATTTAAGTTCGTGAGGGATGTCCGCTAGTACATGTCACAGACACCGGTCGTTGTGAAAGCGGTACGGACGCCACAGGGGAAAGAAGACGGCGTGTACGCTGACCTGCGCAGTGAGGACCTTTCGGTGCCGTTGATCGACGAGATCCTCGCGGAAACCGGCCTCACGGGCGAGGACATCGACGACCTGATGTGGGGGTGTGCCCAGCAACGGGACGAACAGGACAACAACCTGGCACGGGTCATCGCCTTGCTGTCGGAACTGGGTGAGAGCGTCCCGGCGACGACGATCAACCGCTGGTGTGCGTCCTCGATGCAGGCCGTTATCTCTGCAGCTGACGCCATCGCTGCGGGCAACCGCGACGCGATCATCGCAGGCGGCGTCGAAAGCATGTCCCGCGTCCCGATGGGCGACAACATCGCAGCGGTCCACCCACGCCTCGCCGAACTGTACAACGTCGGCGAACTCCAGATGGGTATGACCGCAGAGAAAGTCGCCGAGGAGTACGACGTGAGCCGCGAAGAACAGGACGAGTACGCTGCCAGGAGCCAGCAACGCGCCACCGAAGCGACCGAATCGGGCCGCTTCGACGACGAAATCGTCCCGATCGAAACCGAAGACGACACCGTCGACGAAGACGAGGGAATCCGCCCCGGCACGACCGCCGAAAAGCTCGCCGGCCTCCCAACGGTGTTCAAATCCGACGGGAGCGTCACGCCCGGCAACGCCTCACAGATCTCCGACGGGGCCGCCGCCTTGCTCGTCACGAGCGAGGCCTTCGCCGAGGAACACGACCTCGAGATCGTCGCCGAGGTCGGCATGAACAACGTCGCCGGCGTCGACCCGACCGTCATGGGGATCGGTCCGGTGCCTGCGACCCGTGGCCTGCTCGAGCGCAACGGCCGCGACATCGACGAGTACGACCTCGTGGAACTCAACGAGGCGTTCGCTAGCCAGGCGATCTACTCCCGTGACGAACTCGGGATCGACCCCGAACGCTTCAACGTCAACGGCGGCGCGATCGCCATCGGTCACCCGCTTGGGGCGTCAGGAGCACGCCTGCCGGTCACGCTGATCCACGAACTCACAAAGCGCGGCGGCGGACTCGGGCTGGCAACGCTCTGTGTCGGCTTCGGCCAGGGTGCGGCGATCGAGTTCGAAGTCAACTGAGACGAGTCGTCTAGACTTTTTCCACATGTTGTGAGCGAGGCGCGGTTCGGAGCGAACCAAGAGACCCGTGGGCGCAGACGGGGACGAAAGAGACCCGTGAGCGAGAGATAGTGTGACGAGCAAGACAGACGGTGGTCGTGACGAGGTGCAGCGATCGAGCTCGAGCGTGTTCTCGCGTCGTGAACGGAAGCTCTGTAGTGACAACAGAAGTGGATTGCACACCGATCACACAGCCGTCGTGTGATCGGGTACACACTGAGGTTCAGTGACTACTATACTAGAGGTCAGGAAGTTCGACCTCGCCGACGTCGTCACCGACGATACTCTCGTCGGCGACATCCTCATGAGCGTCGTCGGCAGCGCCTTCGGTCTCGTCGACAGCGCCTTCGACATCGTCGGCAGCGCCGTCGTCCATCGCATCGCCAGCGACGCCGTCATCGACCGGATCGGCGATAGTATCAGCAGCGAACAGTCCGGCGACGAAGTCCTCACCGAGCAGGCCGTCGACCCGCTCTTGGAGATCCGCGCCGATCAGGTCGACGTCACCGTCGACGTCCGTTTCGGTTTCCGTTACGGTCTCCCCGTCCGTCTCCTCCTCGGTGGTTTCCTCTTCGATTTCGACCGAGTCGGCCTCGTTTTCGATGTTCTGTGTCTCGTCGGTATCGGCCGCTGCCAGCCCCGCGCCCATGGCGAGGAATACGGCAAGTGCCACCGAAAACGCAATCAGTCGTCCATATCGCTCGAGTAGCGTCGACGTCGGGAGTGTCGGTCCTGTCATACGTAATCTGCCCCGCTGGGCAGCGGCCAGTCGATTTGGCAACCAATAAACGACCAGTATCGTACGCAGGTAGAACTCCAACTTTTAGCGAGATAACTGTGAGTTGAACGGTCGAACGGTCGGCTAGGGAGGCGAAACAGCCGAATCACCTCGAGAGAGAACACCTCGAGTCTGGCGGAAAAAGCGAGAGAGTGACAACTGTACCGAGTCACACACTGATCGCCGATCCGGCTGGCGAGCAGGTGCGCACTGCCGTGCAGTGGCTACTATAGCTCTCCCCTTCGTGCGGTCACGGGTTCCTAACTCGGTGGACACACAGGGCCTACAGGTGATCGGAGCGAAAACTCGGGTCGACGGATGGCGGTCGGTTTAGTATCCTCGGGCCGTACGGCGCATATGAGTAGACTACTGCTGGTGGCGATCGTGGGGATACCGCTCGCCTGGCACCTCGGGCTCACGGCCGTCGCCTACTACGATGCGGGTCGCGTGGGCCTCGAGCCACCGATCAAGTGGGCTGCGATCACGTTTTGCATCCCGCTGTTCGGCTTTTTCATCTACCTTTTCGAACGCAGCGAGCTCTCATACGACGAGGAAAGCGACCCGTACAAGGGACACAACTTCAATATTCATCCCTCCCGAGCCGACGACGCACCGCTTCGGTCGCGGGGTGACGATCGACTCTCACCGGACGACGAGGACGGAGCCGACGAGAACTCGGAGTGAATAGTGTCAGTCGTCGGCAGGGGCCCCACTCGAGCCCTCGAACCGTTCGGCGGGGACCGTACCGTCGTCGTTCCAGCCGCGTTCGGCGTAGTACGCCTCGAGACCGGCCTCGAAGTCGGGAATCTCGTACGGAAGCGTATCGTCTGTACGGTCGAACCCACGCTGGTTGTTGAAGTGGCGCTCGAGCGAGATGACCTCGCCACCGAGTGCGAGTAACTCGTCGTAGTCGGCATCGAGCAGCGTCTCGAGGCGGTCTGCATCGACGAAATCCCGCGAGAACTTACAGAGGACGGCGCTGTCTTTGATGGCGTTCAGGTTCTCGAGTTCGACGATCTTTGGCGGTTTGTCTTCGAGCCCTGCCTTCTCGAACGCGTCGTCTTTGTCGACGAGCGGGTACTCGTAGGGATAGAACTCGGCGTACATGTGGTCGGCACCGCGGTTGGAGGTGGCGAATGCCAGTCCCTGACCGTTCAGCGTACGGCCATCGTGGGCGGGGAACTCCATTCCCTTGACACTCCAGTTTTCCACGCCGAGGTCGTCGTGGATGCGTTCGACGCCCTCCGCGAGCGTGTCGCCGATCCCTTCGCGATAGGCGATCTGTTCGACGGTTTCGTGGATGAGTTCGACGTTGCCGAACTCGTCTTCGCTCGCTAAGTAGGCCGCGACGACGTCGCCTGCGGAGATCGTATCGAGGCCGAGTTCGTCACACAGCTTGTTCGATTGCATCACGTCGACGATGTCGTCGACGCCCGAGTTCGAGCCGAACGCCATGACGGTCTCGTACTCCGGCCCTTCGGTCTCGAGGCCCGATTCCTCGTCTCTGGTCGGCAGTTTGCAGGCGAACGCACAGGCCGAACAGGTCCCTTTCTTGTACTTTTTCTCCTCGACGCGGTCGCCACTGATCCCCTCTGCGCCATCGAACGACAGTTCCGAGAAGTAGTGGGTCGGCAGGGCTTCGACCATGTTCGCGAACTCCGTCATCGAGGAGGTCCCCTGGCGCTTCATGATGTGGTCGGACTGGGCAGCCTCGCCGTGAACTTCCATCTGAAGCGGCGGAATCTCGACCTCGTGGGTCGACTCGCCGTCGAAGGTGATCGCCTTGACGTTCTTCGAGCCGAGGATCGCACCGAGTCCGCCGCGACCGAACGCGCGTTCTTTCGAGGTCATAAGCGAGGCGAACCGAACCTCGTTCTCGCCTCCAGGGCCGACGACGGCCGTGTGTTCGGCTTCGAGGCCGTGTTCGGCTTCGATGTAGTCACAGGTCTCGGAGACGGTCGCCTCCTCGAGATCCGGCACCGACTCGAACTCGACGCCGTCGTCGGTGACGTGGACGATCACGAGGTCGTCGCTCTCGCCGGTGATCTCGACGGCGCTGTAGCCCGTGCCTGTGAAGTTCCGTGAGAGAAAGCCACCGGCGTTCGACGAGAGCAAGCCGTTTGTCAGCGGCGAGAGTCCAGTCGCAGACATCCGACCGGTAAAGCTCATCGTCGAGTGCTGGAGCGGCCCCGTCGCGAAGAAGACGCTGTTTTTCGATCCGAGCGGATCGGCATCGAACGGGATTCGATCGTGGGCGAGTTTCGTCCCGAGCGCGCGCCCGCCGAGATACGTCTCCACCAGCTCGTCGATCGGTACCGACTCGGCCGTCTGCTCTCCGACATCGACCGAACAGAGTGGTCCCCGGACGTGTTTCATGTTTACTCAGGTATATTCGCCGTCAGCAAAATGGTACCGATTCACTATCTCCCGAGGAGTGGACAGGAACGCTAATCGAGACGTCATAGCCGTCGTCGAGGACGGACACCAACACCAGGTGACCGATGGCGGATTCGCGGCCGAGTCCTCGAGTAGAGCGCGTCCGCGATGAGCCGGCAATGCTATACTAACGGAACGCAATCCGAACGACAACGACAGATGTGGAGTCGGTTACTCCTCGGCGTACATCCGGTCGACGCGGTCTTCGAACTCGTCTAGGATGACGCGGCGCTTCTTTTTCATCGTGGGCGTCAACATCCGGTTTTCTTCGGTGAACTCCCGCGGGACGAGCTCGAATCGCTTGATCGTCTCGTGTTTCTCGAACGCCTCGTTGATCCGGTCGACCTCGTCGCCGACGTACTCGCGGACGCGGTCGTCGTCACACAGTTCCTGTGGGTCCTCGGGGAGGTTGATACCTTTTTCCTCGGCCCACTCGCGGATGTGCGCTTCGTTGGGGACCAGCAACGCGCCGATGAACTTCTCGCCGTCGCCGGTGACCATCGCCTGCTCGACGATCTCACTCGCCGCAAACTTGTCCTCGATCGGTCCAGGGGCGACGTTCTTTCCCGTCGAGAGGACGATGATCTGTTTGACGCGGTCGCGGAACTCGACGTAGCCGTCCGGCCGCAGGTGGACGATATCGCCGGTTCGGAACCAACCGTCGTCGGTGAAGGCACCTCGGGTTGCACCAGGTTTGTTCCAGTAACCCTGCGTGACGTTCGGTCCCTTGACGAGCAGTTCGCCAACCTCGCCGGAGTCGTCGAATGCGTCCTGGTCGGCGACCTGCTGTTCGACCTGTAACTCGACGTCAGGGAGTGCCGGACCGATCGTGCCGATCTTGACCTCCTCTGGAGGGTTCACCGTGACGACGGGCGACGTTTCGGTCAGCCCGTACCCCTCGTGGATGGGAAGTCCCATCGCGTGATAGAGACGACAAAGCTCCGGCGAGAGACTGCCGCCACCGCTGATGAGAAGTTTGATCTCACCGCCTAAGGCCTCACGAACCGTCGAAAAGACCAGTTTGTCGGCCAGTGACTGCTTGAGCGAGAGGATCGTCCCCGGGTTATCGGCACGCTGGTACTCGACGCCGACGTCGGTCGCCCACTCGAAGATTCGACGTTTCACACCGGATTCACTCGCCTGTTCGCGGATCGCGTCGTAGATCTTTTCGTAGACGCGCGGGACGCTCGTGGCTGCCGTCGGCTGGACCAAACCGAAGTCCTCCTGAAGCGTGTCCGGATCCTCGGCATAGGCCACACAGCCCCCACTGGCGAACATTACGAAGTGGCCGGCCGTTCGCTCGAAGACGTGTGCTAGCGGAAGATACGACACCGCCTGTGTCTCCTCATCGAGCGCCGGCACGTCGTCGGCCTTGTCGGGACGCGGACCGACTCGCTTCCGAATCGCGTTGACGTTCGACCGAAAGTTCCAGTGGGTAAGCTGGACGCCCTTGGGCTGGCCCGTCGTTCCGCTCGTGTAGATCAAACTCGCCAGGTCGTCCAGTTCGGGCTCGTCGACCCATCCCTCGTACGTCTCGAGGTCGAACGTCTCCTCGCCGCGGTGGTAGATTTCGTCGAGCGTGTAGATGTCGTCGCGGTCGTCGTACCCCTCGAGTTCGTCCATCGAGACGATGAACTCGAGGTCGAGGTCGGCTTCGACCTCGAGAACGCGCTCGAGGAGGTCCTGGTTCTCGACGACAACGGCCGATGCCTCGGGGTCGTCGAGTAAGTACTGGACCTGTTCGGGTGAGGAACTCTTGTAGACCGTCGTGATGACGGCACCCGCACAGAGGAGCGCAAAGTCAGACTGAGCCCACTCCATGCGAGTGTTGGCGAAAAGACCGACGCGATCGCCGGTCTGGACGCCGAGATCACGAAAGCCGGCTGCGAGGTTGCGGACGATATCACGCATCTCGGTGTACGAGATCGCCCGGAACTCACCCGGTGTTGCCGATGGCAGGACCGAGTCCGTCAACGAGCGATCGTAGACACCTCCCTTGTACTTCTGTGCAGGTCGGTTCGCATTTCGATCGACCGACTCCTCGAACATTCGGCCGAGCGTCGTCTCCCCGATTACCTCGTCGTCGTACTCTCGTTCAGCCTCCCGCCAGTTCATACGTGCTAGAGAGGAACTCCCCCGCGATAAAACGTGATGAAACTAATTTCATCGGGATCATCGTTTATCAGATGCGAAAAGCCGACGAACGACAACTCTACACGGAGCTGTACAGTGCAGTATGAATCCTTCGGGCGTTGTTTTCAACTTTCGAGTGGGTGTACTCTGAAGACAATAGGAGAGATATCGACCACCTCCCACGACTAACGTCGTGGGATTCCCCGAAGGGGAGTTCAAGATTGCACGTTTCCCCGATGGCGAAGTACGCTTTCGCGTCTCACCTCGGCGGTTGCCTCCCAATTATGACCAAGGGAGTGCGTTGCAGCGCGTCTAGCCCGGTCAAACGGGCTCCGCCCGACGCGCGGTCGGCGTTTCGCCGTGACGAATACCGCTCGTCGCTCCACGGCGGGGTATTCAGCCCGCACGGTACCACGATTCGCGTCAGCCAAGCCGGTACGCCGTGGACTGGTTCGGTCGGATTTGGTACCACGCGAGACCATAGAGCGAAGCTCTGATACTCTCGAATACGGCGTTTCCCCACGTAAAAATCTCGAATACGGCGTTTCCCGACGTGGAAACTCCGGTACTGCTGACTACGCTACTACGTCACATACAACTCACGGATTCATCCCACGGCTACCGCCGTGGGCTTTCTCCTGTATTCCGTGTGATAACTGCAACGAGTTGCACATTGACCGCCGATCCGCCTGCCGAGCAGGTGGGCACTGACGTGCAGTGACTATCATCGCTGTCACAGCCCCATACTGCCGGACAGTGTAAGCATTCACCGCTCTCGTCCGGCGAATACTCACCAGTTGCTGCTAGCTGACAGTATCGGGTTACTCCTCGAGCGAGTCGAGCACCCCGCGGGTGTTCAACTCGGCTTCCGCGCGGACCTTCCGTTCGTTCCACGCGCCGGGGAGGGAAGCGTTCGAGACGAAGTAGTCGATCACAGCCCTGTCGGCTTCGAGTTCCTCGCGTTTCGCGTCGACGGCCTCGACCCACTCGGTAAGAACGGTGGCGTACTCATCGAGGACCTCGTCGAGGTCGTCGCTAACGTCACGCGGGCCGAAGTGGGTGTAACAGAGGACGTTTGGATCGAGTTCACGGATCGTCTCGAGGTCGTCGAGACACTCCTCGAGATCGAAATCGGAGGGTGGAGAGGTCTCTTTGATCCGCTCGAGGTCGGGGATCCAGATGCCAGCGGCGTCACCGGTGAAGACGGTCTCGTTTACGGGATCGTCGAAGATGACCTGATGAAATGCATGCCCCGGTGCGCCGTGGACGTGCAGTTCGTGATTCCCGAGGTCGATCACGTCGCCGTCGTCGATCTCGACGATCCGGTCATCGGGGATCGGCTCCGGTTCGACGTAGTACTGCCACTGATCGCCGACGGCGGCTTTCGTTCCGGCGACCAGCCGCGACGGCTCGGCGAGCAGTCCGGCCCCCACCGAGGGGACGTAGACGTCGGCGTTTGGGCACGCCTCGACCAGAAAGCCGGCTCCGCCGGCGTGATCGAGGTGGATGTGGGTCACCGCGACGACCTCGAGGGCCTCGCTGTCGATACCGATCTCGTCGAGCGCCTCGAGGAGGTACTCGTAGTTCGTTCCGATGCCAGCTTCGACGATCGCCGGTCGATCGGCATCCAGTACGTACGCAGCGCCGTAGCCGGCCGTATCGTACATGCCGGTATCGACGTAGTACAGGTCCGAACAGCCGTCAATCGTGACTTCGCTGACGTCTCCAGGCTCCATACAGGGTGGGTGCGACCGGACGGGTTAAAAACTGTGCGACCGAACCGCACGACGGAGTCCCATCGACGTCCTCGAGCGGACGGGACAGCGGACGAGTTCGTTCGATCCGACTCAGTGCTCTTCGGGCTGGTCTTTCCACTCACCGATCCCCGAGGGATCGAGATGGACGTGCGCGTCGCCAACTGACTCGAGCGAGCGCAGTCGACTCACGAGCATCGACTCGACGTCGTGGGCCCGCCGGAACGGCATATCTCCGTCGACCTCGACGTGAACTTCGACCTCGAGGACGGCCCCATCGTAAAAGGCGGTCAGGTCGTGGACGCCCTCGACGTTGGGGTGGTCATACAGCGTGCGGGTGATCTCCGCCCGTTCTTTCGGTGAGGCCGCGGCTCCGGTGAGATACGCGATGTTTTCGCGGCTGATCTCGACGCCCTGATAGATGACGAACAGGCTGACGAGGCCGCCAGCGATCGAGTCGAGCAGCGGTTGCCCGAGCAGGACGCCGACGACACCGACGACGGCGGCCATACTGGTGTAGATATCGTTCAGACAGTCGATCGCCAACGCCTCGAGCGCCGTCGAACCGATGTCGGCGTTGACGT
Organism: Natrarchaeobaculum sulfurireducens; assembly: GCF_003430825.1. Lineage (NCBI taxonomy): Archaea > Methanobacteriati > Methanobacteriota > Halobacteria > Halobacteriales > Natrialbaceae > Natrarchaeobaculum > Natrarchaeobaculum sulfurireducens. The sequence continues at coordinate 3,245,514 of NZ_CP024047.1, forward strand.
ACTCCGTGTACCGGTAGACGAGATACATGTCGACGATGGCGAACGCCAGGGCGACGAGCAAGATCGGATTCGCCGCCGGAGGATCGAATACGAAAAGTCGCTGAACGGACTCGAAGAGTAACGACAGCCCGAGCAAGGCGAGGACCGCACCGACGAACAGCGCCGTCAACGGTTCGATTCGGTCGTGGCCGTGTGGATGTGTCTCGTCCGGCTGGTCGAACGAACTTCGGCCCCAGACGAGGACGACGAGGCTGCCGACGAGATCGGCCACCGAGTGCGCCGCGTCCGCGAGCAACGCGACGCTGCCGAACGCAAGGCCCACGGCTCCCTCGACGGCGATCTTCGCTGCATTTCCGACGACGTTCGCCGCTGCCGCCGCGGTGAATCTGCGTCGGTCACCAGTCGCCTCCATGCAAGGATTTAGACCCAGTCTAAACTTGGGTCTTTTCCTTCGTCGTCCACTCCACGACCGAGTGGATAGCCGATGAGTGCCGACCCTGGCGATCGTGGGCTCGAGTCGACCCGTCAGCCGACGACCCGAGTCGAAGGGTTATCAACGGCTCGAGTCAGCGAGCGAGACGGTCGGCAACTCCGGGTCCGCGAACGAACCAGTCGTTCGACAGTGAGACGGCTACTCGTCGTCGGTCAAGACGATCTCGTCGTCGCCGTTGGGCACGGCACAGAGGAACGCACCAGGCTCGTCGCCGTCGTTACGGTACCAGTGGACCGTCTCGGCGGGGATCAACAGCGAGTCACCTGCCGATACCCTGTGCTCTTCGTCGTCGATTCCTACGACGTACTCGCCCTCGAGGACGTACTGTTCGTGTTCGACGGCGTTGGTGTGGGCGGGCACCTCGGCGCCGGGCTCGAGGACGAATCGACGGATCGCGAAGTTCGGCGCGCCGTGGTCGTCCGCGATCAGTACGCCTTTCTGCATCCCGTCGGCGGCCCCGACGGGCTCGTACTCGACGTCGTCGTGGCGGCGGATCAACGGTTCCGGATCGAAGTCCGAGTCGGATTCTGCCATCGGTGTCCGTTGACGCTGGCGCTACTAAACGTTCGTCACGGCCGGAACGTCGACTCCTCCCTGTCGTCAGGTGTCGAGCGACGGCGCTGTCGCTCAGGGGTGGAAAATACTGCAATCAAGAGTCGATACCTCAGTGAATTCGCCTTACAGGCGCTCGACGTTCGTCGCGCGCGGGCCTTTGGGGGCCTGCTCGATGTCGAACTCGAGTTCCTGTCCTTCCTCAAGGTCCGGGCCGCCGATGTCTTCCATGTGGAAGAATACGTCGTCGTCCGCGTCCTCAGTCTCGATGAATCCGTAGCCGCCAGTGTCGTTGAAGAAATCAACGGTTCCTTTCGCCATTGCTTCTAAAGAGAGCTGCCGGATAGGTATAAACGCTCCGACTCGAGTCGGAGCGGAAAATAGGCCACCAGAACGGCCGAATTCAGGCGTCTTCGGTCTCCTCAAGCCGGTGGACGGTCATCGAGACGAAGTAGACGAGCATGAACAGCAGGAAGCCGATCACGAGCCCGCCAAGCTCGCGGGCGCCGATCCCGGCGGGTGCGATCACCGCGAGCACCGCCAGCCCGACGACGAAAACGGCGATCGTGAACGCGCCGACGGCGTAGTAGAAGCCGACGTCGGACTCGAGCAGCGAGCGCATGACTGGATGTTTCGCCGCGAGTATCAAAACGATACCGACGCCGGCGGATTAGACGGCCGCGGTCGATTCCTCGACGGTTCGACGATCCGGCACCCGTCTCAGTACAGCAGACTGTCCGTCGCCGTCTCGTACTGGTCGGGGATCAGATCCGCGATGGCATCCGGGTTCGTTTCGCCGTCGACGTTGACCAGATACGCCCGGCCGTACTCGTTGCCGTAGACGCCCTGAAAGTCGTAGACGAACCCGTAGACGGAGACGTCGTCGGGAACGACGTCCGACTCACGCAGGAAGCGCGCCTGATAGTCGACGTTGTACTCGACGAGCTGGTTGATCACCGTCTCCTCGTCGGCCGCTGGGTCGATCAAGTCGCTCTCGAGCCCGTCTTCGACGACGGGGACGAGCAGGTCGACCCACTTGTCGACACCAGCCGGTCCCGGCAGATCGGCTCCCGTTGCGACCTGATAGGCAGCGGTGACGGCTCCACAGCCGGTGTGGCCGACGACGGCCGCGGCGTCGGTCCCCGCGTGGTGGATGGGGTAGAGTACCCCGCCGTCGACGATCCGCTCGCCGTCGTCGTCGTCCCAGACCTGATTGCCGATGTTACTCGGTGTGAACACGGTTCCCGGATCCTCGACGCCCCACATGCGTTCCTGTGGCACCCGCGAATCCGAACAGCAGACGGCGACGACGTCCGGGTGTTGGCCAGCCTGAACGTCCGAGAAGTAGTCTTCCGGGAGCGATTCGACGTGGCGTTCGTTGCCCGCGAGCAACGCCTCGAGCGTCCCGTGGTCTGCGCCCATACACCGCTGTTCACGAATCAAGGTGAAAAACGATTCCGTCCGGATCGAGTGTGGTCGTTCGAGGGATAGGCCACGTGCTGACTCTGGGACTTCCGCGAGCCCAACGTTCACCTGTCGAGAGAGCCACAGACGGGTATGGCACAGACCAGACAGTGGCGACTCGCCAGTCGGCCCGTCGGTGAACCGATCCACGACGACTTCGAACTCGTGACCGTCGATCGACCTGCGCCCGGCGACGGCGAGGTGCTCGTAAAGACGCTGTACCAGTCGGTCGATCCGTACATGCGCGGTCGAATGCGCGACGCGGAATCATACGCCGACCCGTGGGAGGTCGGTGAGCCGATGCGTGCCGGTGTGATCGGCGAAGTGCTCGAGTCCGAGGCCGACGCGCTCGAGCCCGGCGACGTCGTGACGGGCGAGCTCCTGTGGGCCGAACACGCAGTCGCCGACGCCGATGACCTACGCCGAGTTGATCCCGATCTCGGGCCGGTCTCGACCGCCCTCGGCGTGCTCGGCATGCCCGGAGTCACCGCCTACTGGGGCCTGCTCGACGTGGGCGAGCCGACGCCCGGCGACACCGTCGTCGTCTCCGCGGCAGCAGGCGCGGTCGGCTCCGTTGTCGGCCAGCTCGCTCAGCTCGCGGGCGCTCGAGTCGTCGGTACCGCCGGCAGCGACGAGAAGGTCGCGTGGCTCACCGACGAGCTCGGCTTCGACGCGGCGATCAACTACAAAGAAACTGACGACCTCGCCGGAGCGGTGGCCGAAACCTGCCCGGACGGCGTCGACGTTTACTTCGACAACGTTGGCGGCCCGATCACCGACGCCGTCTGGCCACAACTGAACGTGCGCTCGCGTGTCGTCGTCTGTGGCCAGATCGCACTCTACAACGCGACCGAGGTACCGACCGGCCCGCGAAAGCTCACCAAACTCATCGAGACTCGCGCGACGGTTGAAGGTGTTCTCGTCAGCGACTACGAGGATCGATGGGGAGAGGCGCTACGGCGGCTCTCGCGGTTTATCCGCGAGGGAGACCTGCACTATCGCGAAAACGTCGTCGACGGCTTCGAGAACGCGCCCGACGCGTTCCTCGGGCTGTTCGAAGGAGAGAACGTCGGGAAACAACTCGTGAAAGTCGCAGATCGGTCGACAGAGACACAGTAAGCAGGTTGTGACGGCGGCGACGGTAACCTCACGCCTCCCCGTTCCAGCGTTGCAGGCGAATCGTGACTCGAGAGCCACCTGCACGGCTCGTATCGAACACGATCTCGCCGCCAAAGGTCTCGACGGTCCACTTGACGAGCCACAGTCCGAGGCCGCTTCCGTGACGTAACTCGGTGATCTCGCTCTCGCCGGTGATTACCTCCCGCTCGACCGGTGGAATCCCTGGACCGTCGTCGGCGACTGCGAGGAACGCCCACTTCTCACAGTCGTATCCGCCCTCGATCCTGACCCGTGGGTCGTCCGACGGATTGTGGACGATCGCGTTTTCGAGCAGGCTCTCGAGGGCGACCTCGAGTCGGTCGGTCGCCGCGACCTCGAGGGTCTCGGGGAGGTCGATCGTGATGGTGCCACCGGGATAGTGCCGACCGAGCTGGCCAGCCACCGAGCGGGCGAGGGGGACGGCGTCGACGTGGGGATCGTCGGGAACCGACGCGTCGGCGATTCGTTGCAACTCACCGGCTTCCCGGGCCAGCGCCCGGAGTTCGTCGACGCTTTTGCGTGCGGTCTCGGAAAGCTGTTCGACGGTCGGGTCGGCGTCGTCCTCGAGTTCCTCGAGCAAGCCCTCAACACAGCCCGCGACGAGCGTGACCTTGTTGCGGAGATTGTGTCGTAACACGCGGTTGAGGACGTCAACACGACTTTGGTTGCGGCGAGCTTCCGTGAGATCGGTGTAGACGGCGAATCCGCGGCAGTTTCCGTCGTCGGTCTCGTAGGGAATCCCACGGTAGAGGAACTCGCGGAGACCGTCGGCCGTCTCGCGGCGGACGCGTCGATAGTTGACCTTGCCAGCCACCGTCCGTTCGTCGAGGGCCGTCGCCTCGGCCTCGAGCCAGGATGGAACGACACACTCGTTGAGCGGCTTGCCGACCACGTCGGCCCGGTCGTAGCCGAACAGATCGACGAACGCCGGATTGACGTCGGTGACGATCGGCTCTCCGTCGTCGATCACGAACTCGACGACAGCATCGTGGAGATGTCCGATCAGGTGGTCGAACCGACGTGGATCGGCTACGGCAGTGACCGTTTCCTCGAGCGTGTCGGACTCGTTCGAATTCGTCGAACCGTTCACACAGACCATCGACGAGTCATCGTCGTTCTCGAATGGATAGTAGAGCAAGATTAACCTTTTCGATCGGGCAGAATTAGGGAGCCCTGATAGTCAATCGGGCACGGGAAAAGAGAAATAACAAACGGTCATATTCCAGAGCCATCCAATCAGTAGGTATTGGCTTACTCGTCGAGTCAGACGGTCTGTTGTGATTTGTTGCCGGTACAACGATCCGTATCAGTCCAGCTCGGACGATGACGTATGACCGACTGTACATTGAAGCACACCACATAGGCTACACGAGCTCCAACAGTCTACTCTATGCGCGAACACGACGTGCTCGTCGTCGGGGGTGGCGGGGCCGGCCTTCGCGCCGCGATTGCGGCCCACGAACACGGAGCCGACGTTGCGATCGTCTCGAAGCTCCACCCTGTCCGATCACACACTGGTGCGGCCGAGGGCGGCGTCAACGCTGCGCTCGACCCCGAAGACTCGATCGAGAGCCACGCGTACGATACGATGAAGGGGGCGGACTACCTCGCAGACGCCCCGGCCGTCGAGACGTTCGCCGAGACGATCCCCGAGGAGGTCACCCAGCTCGAGCTATGGGGGATGGCTTTCTCGCGTGAGGACGACGGTCGGATCGCCCAGCGACCGTTCGGTGGGATGTCGTTCCCGCGAACGGCCTACGCGGGCGCTGAGACGGGCCATCACATGTTACATACGCTGTACGAGCAGGTGGTCAAACGCGGCGTCCAGGTCTACGACGAGTGGTACGTCACCCAGCTCGCCGTCACCGACCACGACGACCCGACCGATCGGGCGTGTCACGGCCTCGTCGCCCTCGATATCCAGAGCGGCGAACTGGCGGGCTTTCGGGCCAGAAACGGCGTCATCCTCGCGACCGGCGGGGCTGGACAGGTCTTCGAACACACGACCAACGCCGTCGCGAACACCGGCGACGGCATGGCGATGGCCTACCGCGCGGGTGTCCCGCTCGAGGACATGGAGTTCATTCAGTTCCACCCGACGTCCCTGCCGAGTACGGGCGTCCTCGTCACCGAGGGCGTTCGCGGTGAGGGCGGACGCCTGTTCAACGTCGAGGGTGAGCGGTTCATGTTCGAACACGGCTACGCCAACAACGCCGGCGAACTCGCCTCCCGCGACGTCGTTTCGCGAGCCGAGCTCACGGAGGTCAACAAGGGCCGGGGCGTCGACGACGACTACGTCTACCTCGACATGCGCCACCTCGGCGAAGGGCGCATTCTCGATCGACTCGAGAACATCGTCCACCTCGCGGAGGACTTCGAGGGGGCCGACGCCCTTACAGAGCCGATGCCGGTGAAACCCGGCGCTCACTACACGATGGGCGGCATCGAGGTCGATGAGTACGGCCAGACCTGCATCGATGGGCTCTACGCGGCCGGCGAAGCCGCCTGTGTCTCGATGCACGGGGCGAACCGCCTGGGTGGGAACTCACTCGCCGAGACGATCGTGTTCGGTCGGCTAGCCGGCGAACACGCCGCCGGTGCAGCCCTCGAGAAACCAAAGATCGGGACCGGGAAACCCGACGTCTACGAGCAAGCCGACCTCGGCCCCGAGATCGAACTCGGCACCGTCGAGCGTGATGCCGCGGTCGCCGACGGCGGCCCGGCGCTCGAGCCCGCAGAGACCGTCGAGCGAACGCTTCAGGTCGAACGCGAACGAATCGAACGACTGCTCGAGTGCGACGGCGGCGTCTCGGCGGCTACCGTCCGGAGAAAGGTTCAGGACACGATGGGGAGATACGTCAACGTCTTCCGCGAGGAGTCGGGGATCGAACAGGCGCTAGGAGACCTCCGTGACGCTCGCGAGCTGTACGAGGACGTCGCCGTCGACGATCCATCCCGGACGTACAACACGAATCTGACGCAAACGCTCGAGGTGCGCAACCTGCTTGACGTCGCCGAGGCGGTCGCCGTCGGTGCACTTGCCCGAACCGAGTTCCGCGGTGCTCACTGGCGAGCGGCTCACCAGGAGCGCAAGGACGACGAGTGGCTCAAACACACCATGCTCTCGTGGAACAGTGGCGATCCCGAACTCTGGTATCGGCCCGTGATTCTCGAGGGCGAGTTACAGACCTACGAGCCGAAAGCCCGGAGCTACTGAATCCGCGGGAAAGTACAGTCAGACACTCGAGCGGAGACGGTCAGTCCGTCAGCCCGTAGCCGATTTTGAACAGATAGACGTCGAGTGCCATGACGGCAACGGTCAACAGTGTGAGGACCCCGAGCGAGGCGTACGGGGCGAGTTCGGCGTAGGCAGCCGGTGCGATCTGGAGCATGTCGGAATACCCGAGCAAGCCGTATCGGACGCTGTCGACCATGTAGACCATCGGGTTCAACAGCGAGACGTACTGCCAGATCGGCTCGAGCATCGTTAGCGAGTAAAAGACCGCGCCGAAGAACACCAGCGGCCGCAGGATGAACTGGTTCATCACGGTCAGGTCGTCGAAGTCCCGGGCGACCAGCCCGCCAACGATCCCCAGCCCCGAAAAGAGCGCGGCGATGACGACCATCGTCGCGACCAGAAAGAGGCCGTTCTCGATACTCAACGGGACGAACAGGGCACCAATGACGGCGACGATGACGCCGACGATCAGTCCCCGAACCGCACTGGCAGCCACGTAGGCGACGACCATCTCGACGTAGGACAGCGGCGAGGTGAGCGTCTCGTGGATGTACTCGTTCCACCGGCCGTGGAAGATCGAAAACGAGGCGTTCTCGAAGGCGTTCGAGATCGTTCCCAGGACCACGAGACCGGGGATCAGAAAGAGGATGTAGCCAATCCCGGAAACAGGCTCGTCGATCCGTCCGCCGAGGATGACCCCGAAGACCGCAAAGTAAAGGACGTTCGTGATCGCCGGCGGCATGAACGTGTTCTTCGGCCGCCGGACGAACCGCAACACTTCGCGCCGAAACAGGGCACGGAAGCCGACCGACAGCATCAGGCGACCCCCTCCTGTTCGCGTTCCTGTCTCCTATCAGCGTCGTCGCCGTCAGCACTCGCAGCCGACGATCTGGTCACCGTCCGATCTTCGCTTCGAGTCAGATCGACGAAGATCTCCTCGAGCGACGTCCGCGAGATCTCGAGATCGACGATCTCGTGGCCCCTCGTTTCGAGGTCGCTGAGCAACTGTGGGACGGTCGAGCCGCCGTCGTCGACACGAACCTCGAGCGTGTTACCCGCCGCTGTGACAGCGTGGGCGTACGCGCCGAGATCGCTCTCGAGATCGGCCGCCAACGACGAGGTGACCGGCGACTCGAGACGGAGTGAGATCGTATCGGTCCCGCGCTGTTTCAGCTCGTCGGGCGTCGCGACGGTGACCTTTCGCCCTTCGTTCACGATGGCGACCCGATCACAGAGACGCTCGGCCTCTTCGATGTAGTGGGTCGTCAGCAGGATCGTCGTCCCCTCTTCGTTGAGTTCGGTAACGAGTTCCCAGAGGTCGTGGCGGAGCTGGACGTCGACGCCCGCCGTCGGCTCGTCTAAGATGAGCAAGTCGGGATCGGTCACGAGCGCCCTGGCGAGTAGCAGTCGGCGTTTCATCCCACCGGAGAGCCAGTCGAACCGCTCGTTTCGTTTGTCGTAGATTCCGACGCGTTTGAGCACCTCGTCGGCACGTTCGGCGGCCTCGTCTTCGGGAACCCCGTGGTAACCAGCCTTGTGCATCAGCACCTCGCGAATGGGAAAAAAGCGATCGACGTTGAACTCCTGAGGGGCGAGGCCGATGGCGTCGCGTGCTTCGCGGTAGTCGCTTTCGACGTCGTAGCCGAAGACGCGGGCCTCGCCGCCGGACTTGCGGACGAGTCCGACCAACGTGTTGATAAACGTCGTCTTGCCGGCCCCGTTCGGGCCGAGCAAGCCGAAGAATTCGCCCTCCTCGACCGTCAGCGTGAGTTCCTGTAACGCACGAAGGTCGCCGTACTCCTTGACGAGATCGACGGTCTCGATGGCCGGTGGCATCGCCGAATCGTCGGCTCCGCCGGTGGTTAAGGGTGTTGAATGCGGTACTCGAGACGGCGACTCGCGTCCCGACGTGTGATTACTGGCTGATTTGCTGGGCCGACCGTGGCCGTCCGCGCAAGTCGACGCTGCCGCCACTTTTCTGGACGATGTCGAACGCCGTCATCAGGTCAGACCGGGAGATGATACCCACGAGATCGTCGCCCTCGACGACGAGCAGCCGGCCGATGCCGTTTTTCTGCATTCGCTCGATCGCCGCCATCGCGTCAGAGCCGGGCTCGATCGTCTCGAGGTCCGTCGTCATCACGTCCTCGACGGTGTATGCATCGCGTTCGACCGGATCGATCCCGCGAGCGTCAGAGAGCGTCACGAGCCCGATCAGCCGGTCGTCACCCCAGGCGTCGCTCTCGATGACCGGATAGCCAGTGTGACGCTCGGTGAACATCCGTTGGAACAGTTCGGCGACCGTCGCGTCCGGTTCGACCGTGTGCAACTCCCCCGCGGGAGTCATGATATCGGCGACAGTGACGTCCTGGAACGCTGCTTTCATCGTCACCTGCTGGGCCTCGCTCGAGGCGGCGATGTAGATGAAAAACGCGACCGCGATGAGGATGATGTTGAACGCGAACAGGCCGAACAGCCCGAGGAAGATCGCGAACATCTTGCCGATGCTCGCGGCCTGCTGGGTCGCCCGAGCATACGGCTGACTTCGAGCGAGCAGGGCTCGCAGGATACGCCCGCCGTCCATCGGAAACGCTGGAAGCATGTTGAAGATCGCGAGGAAGACGTTCAGGATCGCCAGATAGGCGAGAACGAACTGAGCGCCGTTCATCGACTCGGGCGTCACCAGAAAGAGCGCATACGAGGCGATGCCGACGAGCACCGAGACGATCGGGCCGGCGATGGCGATATTGAACTCCTGTTTCCAGTCTTCCGGCATCTCCGAGAGCGCGGCGACGCCGCCGAGCAGCCACAGCGTGATCGAATCGATCGGAAAGCCATACCGCTGTGCGGTCAGTGAGTGGCCGAGTTCGTGGAGAAAAACGCCGAAAAACAGTCCGAGAGCGGCGGTCAATCCAAGTGCCCACGGCATCCACCACGGCGACGTCACGGCTGCGACGTCGATTCCCGCACCCATCGTGAGGTTGAGGATATCGGCGACCTCACCGATCTGCATCCCGATCAGATACGCAAAGATCGGGAGAATCAACAGAAAAGTCACGTCGAGCTTGATCGGGATACCAAAGACGGATCCGACCCGGAAACTCCACATCATGGGGGTACCTATCAGTGGAGAACCCTTAAACACGCCGCCGGTGTACTGGTTTCGCCGGTTCGTACCGACTCGCCCGAGCACCCGATCGCGCTCGAGCGACAGCAGTCGTCGACGTGCTGTGTAACGGGAATGAAACACATATAATGCCATACGTATGTTCTAACGAATATGGATTCTATACCCCATAGAGCTATACGTCAGTTCGTGGTTCGTGTTAGTAGAATGACTGCACAGACACACACCCTCGACCGACCGACCCTCGTCCCCGCCGAAGTCACCTCACCCCAGGCCAAGCTCGTCTACCTCTACCTCGACGCGACCGGCGGCGCGTCCGTCGGCGACCTGAACCAGACGCTCGCGATGAACAAGCTGTCGGTCCTGAGCGTCCTCGAGTCGCTCTCGAGTCGCGACCTCGTCGTGAAATCCGGCTCAGAGTACACGACGGTCAACTGACGACGCCGTTTTCGGGCTCGACGGACAGGGACCCCGAGACGACCGGCGCGGTCGCTCGAGGCGTCCGAGAAGGCGGCCTCGACGCCGAAACGCGCTTCGAAGGCTTTATCGGCACAGTAGCTCTCCGTTTTCGTAAGATAACCATGTCCGACAAACCTGCCTCCATGTACCGGGAGATCAGTAAGCCGGCATATACGCGCCGCGAATACATCACCGGTATCCCGGGCTCGAAGATCGCACAGCACAAGATGGGCGACGTCAGCGCCGACCCTGAGGAGTACCCCGTTCAGATCAGCCTCGTCACCGAAGAGGAAGTCCAGATCCGCCACGGCAGCCTCGAGGCCTCGCGTCTGTCGGCTAACCGCCACATGCTCAAAAACGCCGGAGAGAACAACTACAAGATGATCCTCCGGAAGTTCCCCCACCACGTCATCCGCGAGAACAAGCAGGCGACGGGTGCGGGTGCAGACCGTGTTTCCGACGGGATGCGCCAGTCGTTCGGGAAGATCGTCGGCACCGCCGCCCGCATCGACCGCGGCGACCGTATCTTCACGATCTGGTGTGACGTCGATGACGCCGCCTTCGCCAAAGACGCACTCCGTCGTGCCTACAACAAGATCACGCCGCCGTGTCGCGTGGTCGTCGAACGCGGCGAAGAGCAGCTGATCGCGTAACCCGGCTTTTTGCTCTGTCGTTCGAAAGACGGAAGCGTTTCTCGTGATCACGAGACGGCTTTGCCGCCTCGAACGACACGGTCTATCGAGAGCGAGGCTGTCAGCCTCGCTCGCGGCAACTGTCGGTAAACCGCCTGCTCTCCCCTTGCTGAGCGAACGCAAAGTCCGCGCTGCTCGGAAAGCACTTGCGCTTCCGTTGGGTCGTGGGGCCCTCGGGTCTGGTCGGGCCCCACTCCCGGCCAGGTTCTCCCAGAGTCGGCGTCTCGAGCCAGCGTTTGCGGCTCGCTTCGAGCCAGCTTTTTGCTCTCTGCATCCCCACTCGAGGTATGATCGAACTGGCGGTCGCAAACGACCAGGAGACGTTCCGGCGGATGCGCGAGCCCCTCGCCGAACGAGGTATCCGGGCAACTCACGTGCCCGCAAGCGAGCGCGTTATCGCGCTGGGGGAAGACACCACGTGGGACGCCAACGAGTACGACGTCGGGTACGTCTATCCCGGTCGGCTGATGGAAGGCGGAGTCGCCGACGCCCTGCTCGAAGTGCCGTGGCTCAACGACCGCGACGCCGTCCTCACCTCGCGGAACAAAGCCGAAGTGATCGCCCGATTCGAGCGAGCCGGTCTGCCGGTTCCACACTCGGTCTACGTCTCGAACGACGTCTCCGAGACCGAGCTGGTCGACGTCTTCGAGCGGTTCGAGCCGCCAGTCGTCGTCAAACCGAACTCGACGACCAGAGGCGTCGGTGTCGCGAAAGCACACGACCTCGATTCGTTCCTGGGGATCTGTGACTACCTCTCGCTGGTCCACGACTACCGGGCGACCGGCGACCGCTCGTTTCTCGTCCAGGAATACCTCCCCGGGGCGACCGACTACCGCGTGATGGTCCTCGAGGGCGAGTACGTTGGCGCGGTCGAGCGTCGGCTCCCCGAGACCGCCAGCGCGCGCGGCCAGTGGAAACACAACGTCCACCGGGGGGCCGAGGCAACCGGCGTCGAGTTGCCCCAGGCCTGGCGCGAAATCGCCGAATCAGTGGCTCACGAACTCGAAATTCCGTTTCTCGGTGTCGACCTGCTCGAGACGGGCGACCGGCTGGTAGTCAACGAGACGAACGCCCGACCGACGATCGACGCGGCGACGAAGTACGAAGCGGGATTCTACGACCGGCTCGCGGACGCGATCCGCTCGGCTGTCGAGGCGTGACGACCGGAAAATACGGGGACTGCGACCGCGACGAACGGTTACTCGAGACTGATGTCCGAGGACTGTTCGGCTGGCTCGAAGACGACCTCGAGGACGCCGTTGTTGTACGTTGCGGAGGCCGTGTGCTCGTTGACTCGGGTTGGAAGCGAGACGCGCTCGTCGTACTGGCGGTGTTCGGTGCCGGCGGAGATCGTCAGCATTTCGCCGTCGCACTCGAGTTCGATCTGTTCTTTCTCGACCCCCGGAAGGTCGGCGATGACGCGGACCTCCTCGTCGGTCTCGTGGATATCGACGTGCGTGTCCATCCCGAAGCCGTTCTCGGCGTTGGTTGCGGAATCGAAGCCGACGTCACGGTCGGCACTGTTCATCATTTCGTTCATCATGCGCTCGATTTCACGAAAGAGGTCGTCGAAGGGCTCGTCGCGGTCGTCTCTTCGCATGGGGGTGTCTTGGGCACCACGTTTCAAAAGCTTTCTGTCGGTCTCGAGAATCGCCGGCTGCTCGGTACCGGACCCTACAGGCCGATGCCGAGTGTCTCGTTCGTGGTCTCGACGCTCGTTTCGGCGTCGGCTTCGCCGAGGACCGCCCGGATCGCGTCGACGTTCTCCGGGACGACGTCTGACTCCTGGTGGATGCCCTGGAAGAGATACAGATCGCGACCGACTGTCGAGATCGATTCCTCCCAGATGCAGTTCTCCCAGATGTCCGCGCGTGGACGGCCGGCGTCCATGGCGTACTCTTTGAGCTTGCCGCTGCCGTCGATTGCGAACCGCTCGGGGATCAAGAACAGGCGCGACTCGTCGGCGAACAGGCCGCGAACGTCGTCGGCGTCGACTTCCTCCTCGAGCGTGACGTTTAAGCTGTGCATGTGCATCAGCGTTGCCGGAACCTTCATTCCGAGCGTGTCGATGTCGAGGTCGTCGAAGATCGTCTCGACGTCGGGGCCGTGGTGAGAGGGGATGGTGACCGGGTTCGGGAGGATGTCGTTGATCGGGCCGCGGCCGGTCTGGCCGGGGTCGCCACCACGGCGGACGAGCGTCGCGCGGACCTTCTCGACGCCGTACGCCTCGCGAAGCGGTGCGATGACCCGCGAGAGGCCGGTGGTGTTACAGGAGACGACCCGGACGTGGTCGACACCGATTGCCTCGGCGTAGTTCGAGCGAGCGTTGAAGCTAACGTCGGCGATGTCGGCGTCCTCGCCACCCTGGTAGAGCGCGGGCGTCTCGTGGTCCTCGTAGAGCGTCTTGTTCTCGGCACCGATCCCCGACGGCGTCGCGTCGACGACGACGTCCGCGTCAGCGATCAGTTCGTCGACGAGACCGGCGATTTCGAGGCCGGCCTCGGCGAACTGGTCGGCGCGGTCTTCGATCGCTGCGTACAGCGGGAATCCCTTCTCGATAGCCATCTCGGCCTCGAAGTTCGGCCGAGTCTTGGCGACGCCGAGAACCTCCATATCGGGCTGGAGGGCAACGGCATCCGCAACGCGTTTGCCGATCGTACCGTAGCCGTTGATCGCGACCTGTATCATATACCCGGGAGTGCAAGACGGAAGCGGATAACCGTTTCGAGGCGTCTCGACGGGGATTTACTCGGTCTCAAGTAGTTCGGTGGGAAAGTGACTCGAGACACATGACAGCCTGCGGGGAAGGCAAGACATTTCGACCCGGTCGCACGACTAGCAGCTATGTCCGAACTCCGCGCAGCCGCCGAAACGGCCGTCGAACAGTGTCTGGCTCTCGAGGCCGACGACTCCTGCGTGATCGTCACTGACGACGAGCGCGAGCCGATCGGCGAGGCACTGTACGCGGTCGCACGTGAGATCACCGATGACGTCGCCATCGTCCGATACCCACCAGGCGATCAACACGGCGAGGAGCCACCCGAGACGGTGGCGACCGCACTCGCCGGTGCCGACGCCTTCCTCGCACCGACGACGAAGAGCCTGAGCCACACCCGTGCTCGCTCCGACGCGACCGAGGCGGGTGCCCGCGGTGCGACCCTGCCTGGAATCACCGAGGACGTCTTCGTGGCCGGACTCGACGCCGACTACGGCCGTATTCTCGAAGAATGTGAACGCACCCTCGAGCGTGTCGCCGGCGCTGACGAGATCCGCGTGACGACCGATCGTGGGACCGACATCACGTTCGACCTCGGCGACCGCGAGTGGTTCGACGACACGGGCGACGTGAGCAAGCCCGGGTCGTTCTCGAACCTTCCCGCCGGCGAGGTGTTCATCAGCCCCGAATCGGCCGACGGCACGTTCGTCGTCGACGGCACGATGCGCCCCCACGGTCTTCTCGAGGAGGGCCAGGAAATCGAGTTCGTCGTCGAAGACGGCCTCGTGACCGAGATTTCGGACGACGAGATCCGACAGGACGTCGAGGCGGCCGCGGAGGAGTGCGAGGCGCAAAGCGTCTCGAAGCGGAGCGGTGAAACCGCGGAGCAAGCAGGTGACGCGGCCTACAACCTCGCCGAACTCGGCATCGGAACGAACGTCGGCGTCACCGAACTCGTCGGCTCGGTCTTACTGGACGAGAAAGCCGCTGGCACGGTCCACATCGCCATCGGCGACGACGCCGGGATCGGCGGCGACGTCGAGGCCCCGATCCACCAGGACGGCATCCTCCGGGAGCCAACGGTGTACGTCGACGGCGACAAACTCGAGTTGCCGACGGCTGGCCACTGAGGGCGTCGCACGCGCTCGTCCCTGCATCCTGGAACGCACTCGAGAGCCCGTCGTGTGAGCCCGACACGTTCGATCGGCGGTTCAATCGCCTTTTCAGTACGTAGCGTATAGGGAGGGTATGAACGATACGCAGGACACCCCTGATCGGGTGCCGACGCCGTGTCCCTCGTGTTCACCCGACCTCGAGACGGTCCACGAGATTCTCACGGTCACGGAAGGCGGTGGCACGTTCACCGTCCGCTGTAGCGAGTGTGGCCACGTCCACAAGGTCACACCGGATCATACACACGAAGTCACCCTCGACGTCGTCGTCTCCCAGGAGGGCGAATCCTTCACGGCGAACGTCACGACGGACGAGGACGCGACCATCGAAGTCGGCGACGAGTTCATCTTAGAGACCGACGAGGTGCTCTCGACCGTCCGCGTCACGAGCGTCGAACTGGACCAGCACCGACGGGTCGAGGTCGCCGACGCCGAGGAGATCGAGACCGTCTGGAGCCGCGAAGTCGACAACGTCGCGGTCAACGTCACCGTCCATCCGAAAGACGGCCGCCGGGAGGACAGCCGCTCGATTACGGTCTACGTCCCCGGCGACTACGAGTTCGAGGTCGGCTCGATCGAGGAGTTCGGTGACGACGAGTTCGAGATCGACGCCTTCGTCGTCCGGAGCGACGCCACCGGCTACGACCGCGACCGCTACGAAGTCGAAGGCGACACCGTCCCCGCAAAGGACACCAAACGCGTCTACGCCTACGACCAGGCCTCGACCGCCTGGTCCGCCTGGTAGTCGGTTCGAACGCTGGCACTGACTCTGAACGCTTTTTTGCGTCTACCACCACGAAAGCCCCTGCCGTCATCCGGTCGATGGACTTGCTGTGCGCTTCACTCACTGCGTTCGCTCCAGTGCTTGCTGCGTCCGTCTTCCCGGATGCCGGCAGCCCCTTTCATTCCCACCCTGCGGTGGCCAGACCGGACAGCCGACACGGGCGGGAATGAAAGGGGCTGACACGCTCGAGCCGTCCCCGACGACGCAAGGACCGCAGCCGGTAGGCGAGGACCGCAGCGAGTCGCGGGAGGTCGAGCGTGTCAGGGGCTTTCGTGGTGTTCTCAGTAGCAGGGTGTGCAGATGGGATGATTCGAATCCGGCTAGCGCCCTACACCTATTGCTCGCGAGCGCGTACGCTCGAGCATGGTCGATCGGTTCGAGTCCGACGACGCAGCCGACTACGAGGCCGCCCGTGAGCGGATGGTCAAGGCCGTTTCGCGTCACGTCGACAGCGAACGGGTACTCGAGGCGCTCGAGGCGGTCCCACGACACGAATTCGTTCCGGAGATCCGCCGGGACGGTGCCTACGCGGATCGACCGTTGCCGATCGGGGACGGCCAGACCATCAGCGCCCCGCACATGGTCGCAATCATGGCCGACGAACTCGCCCTCGAGCCCGGCGAAAACGTCCTCGAGATCGGGACCGGCTGTGGCTACCACGCCGCCGTCACGGCCGAACTCGTCGGCGCGGACCACGTCTACAGCGTCGAGTACAGCGAGGAGCTGGCCGAACGCGCCCGTGAGACGCTCGCAGAACTCGGCTACGGCGACGTCTCCATCCGCGTCGGTGACGGTCGCGAAGGGTGGGTCGATCACGCGCCGTACGACGCCGTCTACGTTACCTGCGCGGCGACGGGCTTTCCCGAGCCGGTCGTCGACCAGACCCGACCGGGCGGTCGATTACTGGCCCCCATCGGAACCGCATTCCAGACGCTGGTAAAGGCCACCAAATGCGAAGACGGGAGCCTCGAGCGAAGCGAGCATGGTGGCGTCCAATTCGTCCGAATGCGTGGCTGAAAGCGCTCGTCGAGCGGCCGACGGCACCCACCGACGGGTCGACGATTCGGGCAAGCGCGGGGTTCTTACCGTCCGGCGGGATAGCTCGAGTATGGATCCTGCGGTACTGCGAGAGGACATGGTCGACGGCCTCGAGACACCACCGAAGGAGGTGCTCGACGACGAGGCCGTCTCCGTCGCCATGCGCGACGTCCCTCGCCACGCATTCGTCCCCGATCCGAAGACGGCCTACGCCGACCGCGAACACGAGGTGCGTGGAACACGTGTTCTCGCACCCAGTACAGTCGCCAGACTCCTCGAAGCGCTCTCGCTCGAGGCGGGCGACAAGGTTCTGATCGTCGGCGTCGGCGTCGGCTACACGGCCGCCGTCGTCGCTGAACTCGTCGGAGACACGAACGTCCACGCGATCGATATCGCCCGCCCGCTCGTCTTCGAAGCTCGCGAGAATCTCGACAGCGCTGGCTACGAGGGCGTGCTCGTCGACCGCCGCGACGGTGCCGACGGCCTCCCCGAGTACGCCCCGTTCGACCGCATCCTGGTCGAAGCCGGCGTCGTCGAGCCACCCCGGCCGTTGCTCGAGCAGTTGGCGGACGACGGGCGCATCGTCTATCCTCGGGGGGCGCAAGTACAGCGTCTCGAGGCGCTGTCGAAAGACGGTAACCGGGAGCACTTCGGCGTAGTTTCGTTCGATCCGTTGCTCCTCGAGGGTGAACAGCCGGGGACCGTCGAACGAAACCGGATGGCCCGCGAGGATCGTGAACACGCCGAGCGGCGCGCTCACTCACGTCGTGGCTGGGAACAAAACTGGATCGAGTGGGACGACTCGATCGGTCACCGCTCCGACTGAGCCGCGTGTGGGATGCGACACGTCGTCGGTCGACTCGATGTCTCTCGTGAACAAGCGGTATCCGAAAGTGGGGGTGGGGGATTGGGGGGTGGCGACAGTCTATCGCGAATCGCCATTGCATCCTATGGGGGGAAGAGGATTAAACGTAGTTTCTAACTGTTTAGTATAGTCAGCTAGAGTGTACTAATCATCTAGAGGGGAGTCGAAGACAAGCGAGACGAGCTTTCGTTCGGCCGCCCGAAGGTGATAGTGATACGTCGGGGCCGAGACGTCGAGTGCATCGGCCAGCTCCTCGCCTGTGCTCGCACGCGGCCACTCGAAGAACCCGCTGTAGTGAGCCGCCTGTAACGCTTCGAGCTGCCTGTCGGTGAGTCGTTCTTCGAGATAGGTGTCGAGCTGACGAGCCGATCGCGTCCGCGACGTCTCCCGTTTGGCAACCAATTCCGTCGCAGGATACTCCTCGCAAACCGCCTCGACGAGCGATCGCGTCTCGGTCGGTTGTGGCACCTCGAGGACGAGCGTCGCGCTCCCGGCGTTCGCCCGTGCGGTCCGCAGTCGAACGTCGTACGACCGTAACACATCGACGATGGGCATCGACGCCAGCGTCAGCTCGAACAGCCGTTCGTCTTCACCCTCAGAGACGAGTGACGCCGACTCTACGGCCGCACGGTCGTCGATGAGTGTGGGCAGATCGACCGCCGACGGGGCACTAACGAACGCGACCGTCGTGCCGTCTCGGTCGATCAACCCCTCGACGGTCACGCCGCCGTCGACGTGCTCGCCGAGGCGGTTGAGCAACAGTCGATCGTCACGACACTCGAGTTCGATCTCGAGGCGGCTGTCGGTGAGCATCGCGCGCGTCCGCTCGACCGACCGGATCGCGTGGCCGATCGTCTCGCCGAGTTCCGCGAACACCTCGTACTCGCCGTCGCCGAGCGAGTCGACACCGCCGAGATGTACGAGCAAGACCCCATACTGCTGTTTACCGGTGGTGAGTGGGACCGCGACTACCGTCTGAAAGCCGTAGGTCAAGGCGTCCGTCCGTCGTCGATCCCAGCCGTCGGCCTCGAGGACGTTCCGGACGACCTCGACGTCTTTACGCGCGAGCGTTTGCTCGATCAGCGCTCCTTCGGGTGCTCGGTCGTCGTCGCCGATCCGGTCGAGATAGCAGGGATCGACGCCAGCCCAGGCCCGTGGTTCAGAGAGCCCGTCGTCGCTCGAAGCGATCCAAGCGAACCGGTAGCGGTCGGTGTCGGCCAGCCGGTCACAGACCGTCGACTCGATCTCAGAACGGCATGACGCCTGTGCGATTCCGTGATTGATCTGCCGAACGATTTCGTTGATGTGATTGAGTCGCGTGAGTTCCTCGTTTTTTCGGGTGAGCGTCCGATCGTGTTCGCGAAGGAGGTGTTCGCGTTCGGCCCGATCCAGCGCCGCCTCCGTGTTGGCCGCAAGCACATAGAACAGCTCCGCTATCGGCTCGTCGAACCCATCGCGTGCCGTCGTACCCGCGACGACGACTCCGTGAGCACCTAGTGGAACGAGCAGTTCACTTCGGCTCACCGGCCCCGTGATCGCGTCGCCACCGTCGACCGTGAGGCTCTCGCCCGTCGAAAACACGTCCCAGATTCGTCCCTCCCCGCGTTCGAACGACGAAGCCGAATCGACGGGCTCCCGAGCCGATGAGGCAGTACGTTCCAGCGAGCCAGCCCCAGGATCGAACGCGTACGCCACGGCAACTGGCGTCTCGAGAATGTCACTCGCGGTCTCGACCGCCTGCCGATAGATTTCGGCTTTCGTCTCGGCGCGCATCAACGTCCTGGTCGCCTCGTGAAGCGTCGTCACCGTCTTCTCGTATCGACGCTCGCTCTCCCGGAGCGCGGATTTCGTCCGGTACTGAGATACTGCGTTCGTAATCTGGTTCGCCAGCAACGCGTACTGTTCGCTCCCGGTGGTTTTCTGGCTGTACTGGGTCACACCTGCTGCAATCGCTTCGCTCGCGAGTTCTTCCGACCCTTGGCCCGTAAAGAGGATAAACGGCAACTCCGGATTGTGCTCACGGACTCGCTCGAGTAACTCGAGTCCGGACAGCTCGGGCATCTCGTAGTCACTGACGATACAGTCGATTGGCCGCTTCTCGATGCGCTCGAGTGCCTCGAGGCCGCTCGTCGCCGACTCGACGACGAGCACGTCGCGTTCGCGCTCGAGCATCTCGGCGACCAGTTCTGCAGAGCTGGGTTCATTGTCGACGACGAGGACGGTGATCGGTTGTGACATGATCGATCGGAAATCACAGGACGACTAAACGTCGTGTTCCGATGAATGTTCGACAGTACACTAAATGATTAGCGTTCACCGGCCGATAGCCTGGCAAAGCGTAAGCGGTCGGTGCGCGGAATCATCGAGGGATTGTACCGGTGAATTCGTACGCCCGTGCCCAGTTTATCGAAGGATGGTCGATCTGAGCCTCAAACCGAAGTTCCATCTTCTGTTCGGTCGCGTCGGCAGCATCGATCCAATAGAACGTCTCATTAGCCGGATAGTATACGAAGAACGCGTCGACCTCACCGTCGTACGTCTGTTCGTGATACCGTCCGTTCTTCGTCGTCTGGGAGTGCGTATTGAATCGTATCGTCTCCGGCTTGTTCGTCCAGGCAGTCTTACACTGAATCCGGTATAGGTCGCCTTCGTCGTCGACGACGAGATCGTACTTGTCGTTATCACCAAACGGGACTGAGATGCTGTAGCCGGCGACAATAAGGGTCGTGATCGCTCTCGCTTCCGTTTCGTCTCCGATCGCTTTCGAATTTCGCACGACTGTAGGTGCTGCCTCTTCCAATTAAAACGGTCGCCCGTACCAGACGACGCATCCAGAAATTGGATCTCCCTGTCCGAGAAAGGCAACTGATCGACCGTATACGAAACGGATCTGGGGCACTCGAGATGGATTCGGAGCCAGTCCAACGAGCCGACGGTAGCGATGGAATGTTTGAGAAGTAAGACTCGAAAAATCTGGTAGACACTATCCTATGATCAAGCCGAATTTTTAGAAAGGTGCTCGAGGCGGGAGTTGAACCGGAGCCAGACGTGCTTGTTCACTTCGTTCGCTGTGCGCGACTGTCAAGGCTCAAATCCCTCGTACCGTTTTTCGATCTCAGAATATTCGCGGCGAGCACGCTGGCCGCTCGTGGGAATTGAGTATCGGAAAACGCCCGAGGCGGGATTTGAACCCGCGTCACAACCGTGACAGGGTTGTATGATGGGCCACTACACCACCCGGGCTTGCAACTCTTCGTTTTCAGGAGAGAGTATTAAGGGTTTTGTTCCGGTGTCGGCTATGTTATCGGTTCCGGACACAGTATATCTCACTAACAATTTTCGGACGCAGGAGACGATCGCGTTGGAAGGGGCACGAGAGACAAGACAGCGCAGCGTGTCGGTCGTTCACGAAGTTAAATTACGAGAAGGTGCCCGAGGCGGGATTTGAACCACGATCGTGCCGCTCACTGCGTTCGCTCCACCCATTTTTCGATCTCGGAATACTCGTGGCCAGCATGCTGACCGCTCGTGGGAATTGAGTATCGGAAAACGCCCGAGGCGGGATTTGAACCCGCGTCACAACCGTGACAGGGTTGTATGATGGGCCACTACACCACCCGGGCTTGCAACTCTTCGTAGCCGGGTGTGGGTATTAAGACTTTCCAATCGACCACCGTTTGGTAGGGTGGGACGGGCCACGATTGGGACCTCGAGCGACGGTCTCGAGCGGATTTCGCGCCACCAGAGTGTCATAGCGTACCACGACCCACAAGGAATTTAACCGATAGTCGGGTACTGGCACACGTGATCGGACCTCCCGGTCAGGTCAGCCCGGGCGGTTAGCTGTGCTTGTGGATCGAGTTAGTAACGGTTAAATGCGTCCCCCCGATAACTGTCTGTAGTATCTCGTGACAGCCACTTCTCTCCCGATAGCCCACACGCACATCGACACATGGTAGACGTAAGCAAACACGAACTCGTTCCGGAGCACACCGTCCTCGAGGAGGAGGACCTCGAGGAAGTGCTCACGGAGTACGACATCGACCGTACAGACCTGCCGAAAATCAAGCGCAACGACCCCGCCCTCCCGGACGACGCGGAGGTCAACGACGTCATCGAGATCGTTCGCGACTCACGAACGACCGACCGAGCCGTCGTATACCGACTCGTGGTGGAATAAATGGCAATGGAACTCGACAGAAACACACGACGGGACATTTCGCGCGAATACTTCTCGAGGGATCGACTCGCCGAACATCACTATCGCTCGTTTAACGCCTTCCTCAACCGAGGGATGCAAGAGGTCGTCGACGAGAAGGCAACGATCGATACGGATATCGGCGACAAAGAAGGCGAAGAGCCGGTACACGTCGAACTGGGCGACGTGCGCGTCGTCACGCCCCGCGTTCGCGAGGCCGACGGTTCCGAGGAGCTGCTGTACCCACAGGAAGCCCGACTGCGCAACATCACCTACTCCGCGCCGGTGTTCATGGAGATGTCGATCGTTAAGGGCGAAGAGGGCGACCAGCGCGTCGTCGACTCAACGGAGACGAAGATCGGTCGGATGCCGATCATGGTCGGTTCGGATAAATGCAACATCGCCGGCTTCTCCGACGAGGAACTGATCGAGATCGGCGAGGATCCCGCCGACCCCGGCGGCTACTTTATCGTCAACGGCTCCGAGCGAGTCCTGATGACCAGCGAGGACCTCGCACCGAACAAGATTCTTGCGGAGTACGATACGAAGTACGGCGACGAAATTCAGGTCGCAAAGACCTTCAGTCAGCGCCGTGGCTACCGTGCACTCGTCCTCTGTGAGCGGACGCGAAACGGGCTGCTCGAGGTCTCGTTCCCCTCGGTCTCCGGCTCGATTAACTTCGTAACGCTCGTGCGCGCGCTCGGGCTGGAATCCGACGAAGAGATCGTCCACAAGGTCTCGAACGATCCCGAGGTCGTCAAGTACATGCTCGAGAATCTGGAGGAAGCCGAGGTCCAGACCGAAGAAGAGGCCATCGAGACCCTCGGCAAACGCGTTGCCTCCGGTCAGGGCAAAAATTACCAGCTCAAGCGGGCGAACTACGTGATCGACCGCTACCTGCTGCCACACCTCCACGAAGACGGTGTAGACGAAGAGGACGTCCGGATCAACAAGGCCCACTATCTCTGTCGGATGGCAGAGGCCTGTTTCGAACTCGCACTCGGGCGACGTGACTCCGACGACAAAGACCACTACGCGAACAAACGCCTGAAGGTGTCGGGGGATCTGATGAAAGACCTCTTCCGGACGGCACTGAACAAACTCGCACGGGACGTCAAATACCAGCTCGAGCGAGCCAACATGCGAAACCGGACCCTCTCGGTTTCCACCGTCGTCCGGTCTGACGTGCTCACCGAGCGCTTAGAGCACCCGATCGCGACGGGCAACTGGGTCGGCGGGCGCTCGGGCGTGAGCCAGCTGGTCGACCGGACGAACTACATGGGCGTTCTCTCACACCTGCGACGGCTTCGCAGTCCGCTCTCGCGCTCGCAGCCACACTTCGAGGCGCGGGACTTACACGCGACCCAGTGGGGTCGTATCGGTCCCTCCGAAACGCCCGAAGGGCCGAACTGTGGGCTCGTGAAAAACTTCGCACAGGCGGTCGAGCTCTCACAGAACGTCGAGGACGAACAGGCACTCAAACGCGAACTGGCGTCGATGGGCGTCGAGGGGATTCCGGGCCTCGAGAGTATCGACCGAACGACTCCGGCCGACGACTGATCAATCATGAGCAGCCAACAGCGAGAAGCCAAGGTGTACGTCAACGGGTCACTGGTGGGAACACACCCCGACCCGAACGAACTCGCAGAACAGATTCGAGAAGCGCGACGCATCGGTGACGTCAGCGAGATGGTCAACGTGTCGGTGAAAGACCGGACCCGCGAAGTGATCATCAACGCCGACGCCGGACGTGCCCGACGACCCCTGCTGGTCGTCGAAGACGGTGAGGCCCGCATCTCAGAAGCCGAGATCGAGGCGCTCCAGACGGGCGATCTCGAGTTCGAGGACCTCGTCTCTCACGGTTACGTCGAGTTTATCGACGCCGAAGAAGAAGAGGATATCCTCGTTGCCGTCGACGAAGAGCACCTGACCAAAGACCACACACACCTCGAGATCGATCCGTCGCTGATCTTCTCGATCGGTGCGGGAATGATCCCCTATCCCGAGCACAACGCGAGTCCGCGTATTACGATGGGGGCAGGGATGATCAAGCAGTCGCTGGGGCTGCCGTCGGCCAACTACCGAATTCGGCCGGACACCCGCCAGCACCTGCTGCACTACCCACAGCTATCGATGGTCAAGACCCAGACGACCGACCAGATCGGCTACGACGACCGGCCAGCGGCCCAGAACTTCGTCGTCGCCGTGATGAGCTACGAGGGGTTCAACATCGAGGACGCGCTCGTCATGAACAAGGCGTCGGTCGAACGCGCGCTCGCCCGTTCGCACTTCTTCCGGACGTACGAGGGCGAGGAACGACGCTATCCCGGCGGTCAGGAAGACCGCTTCGAGATCCCTTCACAGGACGTCCGTGGGGCACGCGGTGAAGAAGCGTACACCCACCTCGACGAGGACGGCCTCGTCAACCCCGAGACGGTCGTCGACGAAAACAGCGTCCTGCTCGGGAAGACGAGTCCGCCGCGCTTTTTAGAGGAGCCGGACGACATGGGCGGTCTCTCGCCCCAGAAGCGTCGCGAGACGAGCGTCACGATGCGCTCGGGAGAAAGCGGTGTCGTCGACACCGTCACGCTGATGGAAGGCGAGGACGGCTCGAAGCTCTCGAAAGTGAGTGTTCGGGACGAACGGATCCCCGAACTCGGGGACAAGTTCGCATCGCGACACGGTCAGAAAGGGGTCGTCGGTCACCTCGCACCCCAGGAGGACATGCCCTTCACCGAGGAGGGCGTCGTTCCCGACCTCGTCGTCAACCCGCACGCGCTTCCCTCGCGGATGACCGTCGGACACATCTTGGAGATGATCGGCGGCAAACTCGGCGCGCTCGAGGGCCGACGCGTCGACGGGACGCCGTTCCTCGGCGAGGACGAAGAGAAACTCCGCAACGGACTCGAAGAGGCTGGCTTCGACTCCGCGGGGAAAGAGGTCATGTACTCCGGTGTCACCGGCGAGAAGGTGCAAGCCGAGATCTTCGTGGGCGTGATTTTCTACCAGAAGCTCTATCACATGGTCTCGAACAAGCTGCACGCCCGTTCGCGCGGGCCGGTGCAGGTGCTCACCCGACAGCCTACCGAAGGTCGTGCCCGTGAAGGTGGGCTGCGTATCGGGGAGATGGAACGGGACGTGTTCATCGGCCACGGGGCCGCGATGACACTGAAAGAACGACTGTTAGACGAGTCCGACCGCGAGTTCATCCACGTCTGTGGGAGCTGTGGGATGAGCGCGGTCGAAAACGTCGAACAACGCCGGGTCTACTGTCCGAACTGTGGCGAGGAGACTGACATCCACGAGATCGAGATGAGCTACGCGTTCAAGCTCCTCTTAGACGAGATGAAGGCCCTGGGAATCGCACCGCGACTGGAACTCGAGGACGCTGTATAACTCATGCGAAATAGCACACCAAAAGACATCGGAACGATCAACTTCGGGCTCATGGAGCCCGAGGAGTACCGGGAGATGAGCGCGACGAAGATCATCACCGCCGACACCTACGACGACGACGGCTTCCCCATCGACATGGGGTTGATGGACCCGCGTCTCGGCGTGATCGATCCCGGACTCGAGTGTAAGACCTGCGGGAAACACTCGGGGTCGTGTAACGGTCACTTCGGTCACATCGAACTCGCCGCGCCGGTGATTCACGTCGGCTTTACGAAGCTCATCCGGCGATTACTGCGTGGAACCTGTCGAAGCTGTTCGAAGCTGTTGTTGACCGAGGACGAACGCGAGGAGTTCCACGGACAGATCGACCAGACGCGCAAGCTCGGTCGGGATCTGAACGACGTGACGAAGGCCGCGATCCGACAGGCACGGAAGAAAGATCAGTGTCCGTTCTGTGGCGAGGTCCAGTACGACATCGAACACGAAAAGCCAACCACGTACTACGAGGTCCAGCAGGTCCTCACGAGCGAGTACTCCCAGCGCATTGCAGGCGCCATGCAGGGCAACGAGGAGGAGGGTGTCGAGCGGACGACACCCGACGAGCTCGCCGAGCAAACCGAGATCGATCTCACGCGGATCAACGAGATCCTCTCGGGATCGTTCCGTCCGCGGGAGAGTCAACGAAAGGCCATCGAGAAGGCGCTTGGGATCGACCTCACGGAAGAGGACACGAACAAGCTGATGCCCAGTGACATCCGCGACTGGTTCGAGGCGATCCCGGACGAAGACATCGAAGTGCTCGGGATTGATTCGGATCGCTCCCGGCCGGAGTGGATGATCCTTACCGTCCTCCCGGTGCCGCCGGTGACGGCACGCCCGTCGATCACGCTCGATAACGGTCAGCGGTCGGAAGACGACCTCACCCACAAGCTCGTGGACATCATCCGGATCAACCAGCGCTTTATGGAGAACCGCGAGGCCGGTGCGCCACAGCTGATTATCGAGGACCTCTGGGAGCTGTTGCAGTATCACGTGACGACGTTCATGGACAACGAGATCTCGGGGACGCCACCGGCCCGTCACCGGTCCGGCCGTCCGCTCAAGACGCTCTCTCAGCGACTGAAAGGCAAGGAGGGACGCTTCCGTGGCTCGCTGTCCGGAAAACGCGTCAACTTCTCTGCCCGAACGGTCATCTCGCCGGACCCGACGCTTTCGCTGAACGAAGTCGGCGTCCCCGACCGTGTCGCGACGGAGATGACTCAGACGATGAACGTCACCGAGCGAAACGTAACGGATGCACGCCGATACGTCTCGAACGGCCCCGAGGGCCACCCCGGCGCAAACTACGTACGCCGGCCGGACGGCCGCCGGCTGAAGGTCACCGAGAAGAACTGCGAAGCGCTCGCAGAGAAAGTCAAGCCCGGCTGGGAAGTCAACCGCCATCTCATCGACGGCGACATCGTCATCTTCAATCGCCAGCCGTCGCTCCACCGGATGTCGATCATGGCCCACGAAGTCGTGGTCATGCCGTATAAGACGTTCCGGCTCAACACCGTTGTCTGTCCACCGTACAACGCGGACTTCGACGGCGACGAAATGAACATGCACGCGCTCCAGAACGAGGAGGCTCGTGCAGAGGCGCGCGTGCTCATGCGCGTTCAAGAACAGATCCTCTCGCCACGCTTCGGTGAGAACATCATCGGCGCCATCCAGGACCACATCAGTGGGACGTACCTGCTGACCCACGACAACCCGCGGTTCAACGAGACGCAGGCGCTCGACCTCCTGCGGGCGACCCGGATCGACGAACTGCCAGAACCCAGCGGTATCGACGACGATGACGAGCCGTTCTGGACGGGCCACGACGTCTTCTCGGAGCTCCTGCCCGACGACATGGACCTCGAGTTCACCGGCACCATCGGCGACGACGTCGTCATCGAAGACGGCCAGCTCGTCGAGGGAACGATCGCCGAAGACGAGGTCGGCGAGTTCGGTGGCGAGATCGTCGACACGATCACGAAGGTCTACGGCAACACCCGTGCCCGGATCTTCATCAACGAGGTCTCGACGCTCGCAATGCGGGCGATCATGCACTTCGGGTTCTCGATCGGGATCGACGACGAGACCATCCCAGAGGACGCCCAGGCGCGCATCGACGAGACGATCGACGACGCTTACGACCGCGTCGAAGAGCTCATCGAGGCGTACGAACGGAACGAACTCGAGAGTCTGCCGGGACGAACCCTGGATGAGACCCTCGAGATGAAGATCATGCAGACGCTCTCGCGTGCGCGTGACAACGCGGGGAACATTGCGGATGAGCACTTCGACGACGACAATCCGGCGGTCGTCATGGCGAACTCCGGTGCGCGTGGGTCGATGCTCAACCTGACACAGATGGCCGGCGCCGTCGGCCAGCAGGCAGTCCGCGGCGAGCGGATCAACCGCGGCTACGAGGATCGGACCCTCAGTCACTACAAACCGAACGACCTGTCGGCGGAGGCCCACGGCTTCGTCGAGAACTCCTACACCAGCGGGCTCACCCCGCGGGAGTTCTTCTTCCACGCGATGGGTGGCCGCGAAGGGCTGGTCGACACCGCCGTTCGTACCTCGAAGTCCGGGTACCTCCAGCGTCGGCTGATCAACGCGCTGTCGGAACTCGAGACGCAGTACGACGGTACCGTCCGCGATACGTCCGATACGATCGTCCAGTTCGAGTTCGGCGAAGACGGTACCTCGCCGGTGAAGGTCTCTTCGGGCGACGACAACGAGATCGACGTCGAAGCGATCGCCGATCGCGTCCTCGACTCCGAGTTCGACTCCGAACAGGACCGACTCGAGTTCCTCGGCTCGAAACCACAGCCGACGAACCTCTCCGAGCACGCCGACCACCGACTCCTCGAGGAAACGGGGGTGAGCTCCGATGACTGAGATCACCTACGACGTCACCGACGACATGATCGCGGTCGTCGAGGACAGCGACCTCCCCCGACGGCTCAAAGACGAGGTCTACGAGGTACTCGAAGATCGCGACGACGCGACCGTCGAGGACGCCGACGAACTCGCGAAGGCGGTCGAGACGCGATACGTCGACACTCGAGTCGATCCGCTCGACCCCGTCGGTACCGTCTCCGCACAGTCGATCGGCGAACCGGGAACGCAACTGACGATGAACACGTTCCACTATGCAGGGGTCGCAGAGATCGACGTGACTCAGGGGCTGCCACGACTGATCGAGCTCGTCGACGCCCGGAAGACGCCGGACACGCCGATGATGACGGTCCACCTCGAGGACGAGTACGCCACCGAACGCGAGAGGGCTCACGAGGTCGTCTGGAAGATCGAGGCGACGAAGATTCTCGCGCTGGGTGACGTTTCGACGAACGTCGCGGACATGCGCGTTCAGATCTCGCTCAACCAGGATACGCTCGAAGAGCGGATGATCACCCCCGAACAGGTCGCCGAGACGATCGAAGACCACCTCGGCGTGAGCACGGTTCAACAGGGCACCCAGATCGAGTTCGGTCCAGAAGAGCCGTCGTATCGCGACCTGCTCCAGCTCGTCGAGGAACTGCGTGACATCACGTTCAAGGGAATCGAAGAGATTACACGAGTCGTCATCCGCCGCGAAGAGATGGACGACGGCTCCGAGGAGTTCATCCTCTACACTGAAGGGTCGGCGTTCGGCGACGTCCTCGACATCGAGGGTGTCGACGCCTCACGAACGACGTGTAACAACATCCACGAGATCCACCGCAACCTCGGTATCGAGGCCGCCCGCGAGGCGATCATCGAGGAGACGAACAACACGCTCGCCGAGCAGGGCCTAGACGACGTCAACGTACGCCACCTGATGCTCGTCGCCGACATCATGACCAACAACGGCGAGATCGAGTCGATCGGTCGTCACGGCATCTCGGGTTCGAAAGAGTCCGTTCTCGCGCGTGCGGCGTTCGAGGTGACGGTCAACCACCTGCTCAACGCCGCTATCCACGGCGAGATCGACGAACTCCACGGCGTCACGGAAAACGTCATCGTCGGCAAGCCGATCAAACTCGGCACCGGCGATGTCGACCTCCGGATGGGATCGACGAGTTCCAGCGGCCAGGCCGACTGATCGATGAACGTCACCCTCGACGACGACGCCCGTCGGTATCTCGCGCTGTTCGAAGACGTAACGGGGGCGACCGGAATCGACTGCGTCCTCGCGGACGGCGACGAGGACCGACTGATCGTCGTCGTCTCGAGCGGCCAGATGGGTGAAGCGATCGGCCCCGGCGGCCGAACAGTACAGCGGTTCGAAGAGCGCGTCGAGCGGCCGGTTCGACTCGTCGAAGGCGCCGACGACGCCGAATCGTTCGTCGCGAACGCGTTCGCGCCTGCAGCAGTGTACAACGTGACGATTAGCGAAAACGACGATACGGTCGCCTACGTCGAGGTCGCCGACGAGGATCGCGGCGTCGCCATCGGCTCGAACGGTCGGACGATCGAGACCGTCCGAAGGCTCGTCGACCGACACTTCGGAATCGACGACGTGCAGTTGCTGTAGACACGACAGCCCTCGCCGTCACGCTCTCGAGCGCAGGAACGGCCAACTGGATCTTACGAGGGGAGGCTGTCAGGATAGACATCGGTCGACGAACGATGTCAAAACGTAGGTATCGAGGCCAAAATCCCTGTATTTGCCAGCTGAGAGGGGTCACATCGAACGGAGAAACGACCGGCGAAGATCCAGCGCGTTCGGAAACCTCTCGCCCGCCGAGAGACGCTAACCGATTCTCCGGCCGTAATTCGGATCGGCGAAACGGGCTCAGATTCGGCGAGCGGGGTACCTCGAGCGCTCTCGCGGCGTAACGGGCGAGTCGAAACGGGTCGCTTAAGTGGCTCCGACGGATATCGACCCCCATGGCAAACGGCAAGTACGCCGCGCGCAAGCTGAAGAAGGACCGCCAGAACCAGCGGTGGTCCGACTCTGACTACGCGCGCCGCGCCCGTGGGCTTCGCGAGAAGTCCGACCCGCTCGAGGGCGCACCACAGGCCCGCGGTATCGTACTGGAGAAAGTCGGCATCGAGGCAAAACAGCCCAACTCGGCGATCCGAAAGTGCGTTCGAGTGCAGCTGATCAAAAACGGCAAGCAGGTCACCGCGTTCTGTCCCGGTGACGGCGCCATCTCGTTCATCGACGAACACGACGAAGTTACCATCGCCGGTATCGGTGGGGCGAAGGGTCGTGCGATGGGGGACCTTTCAGGCGTCAACTACAAAGTCGACAAGGTCAACGGCGTCGCGCTGCTCGAACTCGTTCGCGGTAACGCGGAGAAACCCGTTCGATAACCATGGCAGCCGAAGACCAACCAGATCCAGACGCCCCAGCAGGAGGAACCGATGTCGGTGCGAAACTCTTTGGCACCTGGGAGATCGGCGAAATCGAGTACGCCGATCCGTCGACCGAACGGTACGTCAACGTCACGCCGGTCGCACACACCGCCGGCCGACACGCCAACAAGCAGTTCAAGAAGTCCCAGATCTCGATCGTCGAGCGCTTTATCAACCGGCTGATGCAGACCGAAGAGAACACGGGCAAAAAACAGCAATCGCTGAACCACGTCCGTGACGCCTTCGAGCTCATCAACGAACGGACCGAGGAGAACCCCGTTCAGGTGCTGGTGACGGCCGTCGAGAACTCCGCCCCCCGCGAGGAGACCGTCCGTCTCAAGTACGGTGGCATCTCGGTGCCCAAAGCCGTCGACGTCGCCCCACAGCGACGGGTCGACCAGGCGCTGAAGTTCCTGGCCGAGGGAGTCTACAACGACTCGTTCAAGTCCTCGACGCCCGTCTCGGAGGCTATCGCCACCCAGCTCATCGGCGCAGCCAACAACGACGTCCAGACCTACGCAGTCAGTCAGAAAGAAGAAAAAGAGCGCGTCGCGGCGGCTGCCCGCTAACGCGGTTTTTACTTCTGTTTCGCGACCGTCCGTCTAGCAGCTGGTCTCTGACAGCCGCCATCGACACACCGGTTGTGGACTCGAGTCGTCGATACGATAGGACCAACTGAAACGGTTTGTACACCGATCACACCGCCGGCGTGCGATCGGATAGCACTGAGTTCAGTGGTTACGGTAGCCAGACGCAAGCTGCAGGCTCGAGGAACGAGATCTGGGTTTTCTTCTGTGGAACACCCATCGGTTACCAAGAAAATAAACGCACCTAGAGTTTCAATCGCTAGAAACTATAGTGGCGCGACAAGATACGTGAGCCATGAGCGTAGAGCGTAGATCGTCGGCGGTGGGTACGGGCGTACGGACTGGGGTGCTTGCAGCCGGGGTCGCGGCCGTGGTTGTCGCCGTCGGCTGGCTGGCGGGTCTCGAGGGGCTACTCGCCGGGGGCGCACTGATCGTCGTCGCCGGAACACTACTTGGCTATCGGACGGGGAACCGCATCGACGAGACGATCGACCGGCTCCGTACTGAAGCACAGTCGGTTGAGACGGGTGACGATACGTACGAATCGATCGACGATCTCGAGGATGTCGCCGACGTTGTCGGGTCGACGCTGCAGGAGAACCACCAGCTTCGTGAGCGCACCCGAGAGCTCGAGAAAACGGTCAACCGACTCGAGGGACAAAACGAGCGGATGGAGGCACAAACAGCGGAGCTCGAAGAGGCGATGCAACTGTGTGCGGCGGGTCGGCTCGCCCACCGACTCGAGCCGGACGAAGCGGCACCGTTGTCGGTCGCCGACGAGTTCAACGCCATGATGGACGAACTCGAGGGGACGATCCGTCATCTCAAGGACTTCGTCATGCTGGTGGTGACCTCGAGTGACGAGCTCATGGCCGGGGTCGAACAGGTGACGGCCGCAAGTGCAGAGATCAGCGACGACGTCCAGCAGATCGCAGATGGGGCGTCGGTCCAGTCGCAGCGACTAGACGCGGTCACCGACGAGATGAGCGTTCTTTCGTCGAACATCGAGGAGATCGCGAGCCGGGCTGAACACGTCGCGACGCTTTCAGAAGAGACTGCACAGACTGGCCGGGCCGGGAAACAGGCCGCAAAAACGGCGATCGACGGGCTCGAAGAGATCGAGGCCGGGTCGACCGAGGCAGTCGAGGCGATCGAACGATTGCGTGCGGACGTCGACGAGATCGACGAACTGGTAGAGATGATCGCCGAGATCGCTCACCAGACGAACATGCTGGCGTTGAACGCCAACATCGAAGCCTCTCGGGGAACGAGTGAGGACGGGAGCGGCGAGGGGTTCGCAGTCGTCGCCTCGGAGATCAAATCACTCTCGGGCGAAGTGCAGTCTGCAGCCGAGTCGATCGAAACGCGACTCGACCGGATCCAGACCCGGACCGAGGAAACGACAGCGACCGTTACCGAGGCCGAGTCGATGATCGCGGCTCACACCGATGCCGTCGATCGCGCGCTGACTGCACTCGAGAAGATCGCCGAGTACGCAGAGCAGACCAACAACGGCGTCCAGGAGATCCACGCAGCGAGCGACCAGCAGGCCCAGTCGACCCAACAGGTCGTCGCACTGATCGACGAAACAGCGACGATCGGCGACCGGACGTCGTCGCTCTCGGGGAACGTCGCGGCATCGGCCGAAGAACAGGCGGCCGCGCTCTCGACGATCTCGGGGCGCGCAGGCGAACTGTCGGAGAACGCGGCGTGGCTTCGAGACACCCTCGACATGTACAAGGCTCGCCAGGACGTTCCGGGACAGGAACGCCCGCCAGTCGCACCGACGTCGGTAACCGCCGACAACTCGAGTGCAGCCGAGGCCGAGGAGATCGACGGAACGACAGGAACCGGTTCCGACGAGAGTGCCACCGCGGAAACAGCAGACTGGGCGTCCGACCACAGGGAGCAAACCACGTTCGAGTTTAGCGACGACGACGTCGAGGATGTTGGGCTTTCGACGCAGTTTGGAAGTGGGATCGCCGCCGGCGACGACGGGTTCGAGGTCGGGAAACAGGCGGCGACGCGCGCGGCGGCAAAACTCGAGAGCGACGGGCGCGTCGACTTCGGGCAGGTGTTCTGTTCGCCGACGTACGACTACGAGGCCGTACTCGAGGGGATTCGCTCGGTCGTCGGTGAGGACGTCGATCTGATCGGCGCGTCGTCGTCCGGCGAGTTCACCGAGGAGGCGAGTTCCAACGGGGGCGTCACAGTCGCGCTCGTCGCAAGTGACACCATCCGCTTTTTCACCGGGGTCGGAACCGACCTCTCAGGTGGCGTTGCCGCGGCAGTCAACGAGGCCATCGATTCGCTTCCGGCATCGGTCGAAGGCTACCCACACCGATCTGCAATCGTCCTCCACGATGGCCTCGCTGGCGTCGGCGATCAGGTCGCGGTCGCGACCCAGCGAAGACTCGGACACGACGTGAGTCTCGTCGGCGGATCGGCCGGAGACGATCTGGCGATGGAGGCGACACACGTCTTCTGTAATGAGACCGTTGCCGGCGATGCGGTCGTCGTGGGGCTGCTGGCCTCGAAGACCCCGACGACGGTCAGCGTCGACCACGGCCACACACCGATCTCGGAGCCACTGACAGTGACTCAATCGGACGGCGGGCGCGTCCTCGAACTCGACGGCAAGCCAGCGTTCGAGGCCTGGCGTGAGGTCGTCGAACCGTATCTCACAGAGCGCGGCCGAAACGTCGACTTCGACGCCCTCGAAAACGACAGTCGGGAGTTACTCGACTTGCTAACCGAGTTCGAGTTCGGCATCGAGGAAGGTCGCGGCGCAAGCGACGACGGATACAAGATCCGATGGCCAGGGCTGGCCTTGACGACGGCAGGCCACTTCGAGTTCCCGGTTGGCGTCCCCGATGGAACGAAACTGCGGGTTATGCACAGTCCCAAACCGGACCAGATCGAGTCGGCCCGGAACACTGCTCGTGAAGCCGTGACCAACGCTGGCCGGAGCGAGATCGCTGGTGGCTTCGTCTACGACTGCGCTTGCCGGTCGATCATCCTCGAGGACTCGTTTGGCGAAGCCGTCGACGCGATGGCCGACGAACTCGAGGTGCCGTTTACCGGGATCGAGACGTACGGAGAACTCTGTATGGAACGGGGACAACTCAGCGGGTTCCACAACACGACGTCGGTCGTCATGTTACTCCCCGAGTGAGTGACTCACAGTGGCAACTGACGCGACGGCACTGCCGGTCAGAACGAGTGTGGGCAGTCGCCGCTTCTCCGGCGAGCTCGCTACAGTGACTGCTAATGGCCTGTGCTGGGCGCTGATCCGCAGTCGAGTGTAGACAGACTGGTACTAAAGCTGCCAATAGTCGTGTAGCGCTCGATCGATACCCGGTATCGAACTCAGTCCGCCGCCGGTCCCTCACCGCCGACGTACGACCGCGTCGCGTCGACGAGCACCTGGCGATAGCCGCTCGAGTCCGGATCGTGTGTGAGTTCGCGGAACCGACGCTTGAAGCCCTCGAAGTCGATTCCGGGGGCGTCCATCGCGGCGACGCGCGCGAGGTCGTACAGGCGGTGGTCGTCGTCGACGAGGTCGTGACGCTCGGCGAGTGCCAGCGCGAACGCGGCGTTGACGGCCGTGATCTCGGGGTCGGCACTCGGTGAGAGACGCTTTAAGCCCGGCCGGGAGGGCGTTTCGGGACGGTCGGCAAGCGCCATCGCGAGGCTCGACTCGAGGTACGCGAGCAGTTTCTCTCCGGGGCCGACCGCGAGGGTGATGTCGTCGGCGTAGATGTCTTTCATGTGATTTGCGATCTGGTGGCAGTGGGCGAGTTTTCGCCGCTCGACGCGTTTGCCGGCCAGCGCGAGGTAGAGGACTTCCTCGATGGACTGGACGTGCGACGGGTGTTCCTGCTCGTATCTGGCCATGTGAGAGAACTCGTGAAGAGCGAGTTCGCGAGCCATCGCACTCGAGGCGGCCTGTCTTGAGATATTGAGGACGTGTCGGTCCTCGTAGTGGCCGGCCCAGGTACGCTCGTCGGGGTCGTCGCGTAACTGGACGTACACCGGCAACGAGAGGTCGTGTTCGGTCTCGAAGAGATCTCGAGCGCTGAGAAAGGGAGACGTGGGTCCAGGACCCTGTACTCGTATGTCCATGCGTATAGATGCCAAGGGTTGAGACAGTATGGCTCTTACGCCGGGAGTCACGAGTTGTGACCCGGTGAGTCCGGAACCAACGGCAGCCACCAGTATCCTGTGTGGCAATTACTCACTCAATAAAGAGATTTCAGGGGTCAAACCCGAGGAAACGGCGGATCAGCCCGAGGACGAAACACTACCCTTTTGACCCCGCTGGCGGTAACAGGGTGTATATGGGCCGACGCAAGAAGATCGTCCAAGAGTGTGAACGGCTGATGGACGAACCGGAGAACATCCGGAACATCGCCATCGCCGCTCACGTCGACCACGGTAAAACGACCCTTTCTGACAACCTCCTCGCGGGTGCAGGCATGATCTCCGACGAGACTGCTGGCGAGCAGCTCGCGATGGACACGGAAGAAGACGAACAGGAACGTGGGATCACCATCGACGCCGCAAACGTTTCGATGACCCACGAGTACGAGGGAACGAACCACCTCATCAACCTCATCGACACGCCGGGCCACGTCGACTTCGGTGGCGACGTCACCCGTGCGATGCGTGCCGTCGACGGTGCGCTGGTGGTCGTCGACGCCGTCGAAGGTGCGATGCCCCAGACCGAGACCGTCCTGCGACAGGCACTGCGCGAGGGCGTCAAGCCGACGCTGTTCATCAACAAGGTCGACCGCCTCATTTCCGAGCTGCAGGAAGGCCCACAGGAGATGCAAGAGCGTCTCATCTCGGTCATCGCCGACGTGAACGAACTCATCGCCGGCATGACCGACGACATGGACGACGTCGACGACTGGACCGTCTCCGTCGAAGACGGCACCGTCGGCTTCGGCTCCGCGCTGTACAAGTGGGGCGTCTCGATGCCGTCGATGCAGCGGACCGGCATGGACTTCGGCGACATCATGGAACTCGAGCGAGCGGACAAGCGCCAGGAACTCCACGAGCGCACGCCGCTTTCGGACGTCGTGCTCGACATGGTCTGTGAGCACTTCCCGAACCCAGTCGACGCACAGCCCCGCCGTATCCCACGGATCTGGCGTGGCGACGCCGAATCCGACCTCGCAGAGCAGATGCGACTGGTCGACGAAGACGGCGAAGTCGTCTTCATGGTCACCGACATCGCGATGGACCCCCACGCCGGCGAGGTCGCTTCCGGTCGTGTCTTCTCGGGCAGCCTCGAGAAGGGCCAGGAGCTGTATGTCTCCGGGACCGCGGGCAAAAACCGCGTCCAGTCGGTCGGCATCTACATGGGTGGCGAACGCGAGGAAGTCGATCACGTTCCCGCCGGAAACATCGCGGCCGTCACCGGCCTGCGCGACGCCATCGCTGGCTCGACCGTCTCCGAGACGGACATGACGCCGTTCGAGTCGATCGAACACATCTCCGAGCCAGTCATCACGAAGAGCGTCGAGGCCCAGACGATGGACGACCTCCCCAAGCTCATCGAGACGCTCCGCCAGGTCTCGAAAGAGGACCCGACCATCCAGGTCACGATCAACGAAGACACCGGCGAGCACCTGATCTCCGGACAGGGTGAACTCCACCTCGAGGTCATCACCCAGCGTATCGAGAAGAATCAGGGCATCCCGGTCAACACCGGTGAGCCGATCGTCGTCTACCGCGAGGCTGTCCAGCGCGAGAGCGACACCGTCGAGGGCATCTCGCCAAACCGTCACAACCGCTTTTACATCTCCGCCGAGCCGCTGTCGGACGAACTCGTCGAGACGATCAAGCTGGGCGAGGCGACGATGGACATGCCCGAACTCGAGCGCCGTGAAGCGCTCATGGATGCCGGCATGGAGAAAGACGACGCCCAGATCGTCGAGCACATCCACGGCTCGAACATCCTGCTCGACCAGACGAAGGGTATCCAGCACCTAAACGAGACGATGGAGCTGTTCATCGAGGGACTCGAGGAAGCCCTCGACAACGGCCCGCTCGCCAACGAGCCGGTCCAGGGAACGCTCATCCGACTGCACGACGCCAAACTCCACGAGGACACCATCCACCGCGGTCCGGCACAGGTCATCCCGGCGACGCGTGAGGCCGTCCACAAGTCGCTGATCGACGCTCGCATCAAGGTGCTCGAGCCGATGCAAGACGCCCGCATCGACGTGCCAAACGACCACATGGGTGCCGCCTCCGGTGAGATTCAGGGCCGTCGTGGCCGCGTCGACGACATGTACCAGGAGGGTGACCTCATGGTCGTCGAGGGTATCGCACCCGTCGACGAGATGATCGGCTTCGCGAGCGACATTCGCTCTGCGACCGAAGGCCGTGCCTCCTGGAACACGGAGAACGCCGGCTTCGAGGTCATGTCCGACTCGCTCCAGCGTGAGAAGATCATGGAGATCCGCGAGCGCAAGGGCATGAAACTCGAGCTCCCGCCGAGCATCGACTACATCTAACTCGCGACAGTCGGTTTCGTCGCGTTATTCTTCGATCGGTTTCGATCATCGAACGCCACACTCGAGAGTAGCGCTCAAAGTCTCAGCCCATCGATACGGTCCGTCTTCTACGTCACTGAACGTGACGTCGATCGAGTGTCACAGCGTTCGAGATCGGGCGCAAAATAGCTCAGGCGTGGACGATCCGGTACCGATCCGCCGACGTCTCCTCGAGGACGGCTTCGGTTCGAAGCGAGACGATCTCGCCGGTCGGCTGCGGTTCGGTTTCGGCGTCGGCCTCGACGGACTCGAGCGTGCCGAGGAGGGTTGCTGAGGGCGGTTTCTGAGCAGCGCCGCAGTCGTAGATCGTCAGGAGACCGCGGTCGCCCTCCTCGCGGTCGTAGACGACGATGTGGGCGTGATTCGGGAGGTGCCAGCGATCGTCGTCGATCGGGACGAGGTGGTTCATGCAGAGTGGTACGACAGACCGAACCAAAAGTTCACCCCTCCACGGTCGCGACGCCGCGTGGCACCGGGTCTAGTCGTCCGCGAGTACGGCCCGGTCGGCGCGTTCGTCGTCGGAGAGCAGCGGCGTGCCATCGGCCTGCGGGCCGAGACGTGGGCCTACGGGCGGGTCGTCGGGGTCGATCACCCGTCGCCGTTCGTAGTCGGTCGATCGTTCGACCGGGACGCGACCGATCGAGGATATTAACTCCGCGTAGGCCGCGAACGAACGGAACTCACCGTAGTCGCCGCCGGCTCGCTTCGTGATCTCTTCGGAGAGGATCGTTCCCATGAAGTCGTCCGCGCCGCAGTGGAGCATTTTCAGGCCGTGTTCGTCGCCGTATTTGACCCACGACGACTGGATATGCTCGATGTTGTCGAGAAAGAGCCTCGAGACGGCGATCATTAGTTCGTCCTCGTCGGTGCTCGCACCGCCGGAGACGACGCCGTGTTCGAAAAGCGGCGTCTGCTGGTGGACGAACGAGAGCGGGACGAACTCCGTGATCGCGCCATCGACACGTTCCTGGAGGTCCCGCACGCGCTTCAGGTGCATCGCGCGGTGAGCATCGTTTTCGACGTGGCCGTACATGATCGTCGCCGTCAGCCCGAGGCCGACGTTCGCGGCGGCCTCCATCGCCTCGAGCCAGTCGTCGGTGCCGATCTTGCCGGGACAGATCGCGTCCCGGACTTCGTCGACGAGAATCTCGGCGGCGGTACCGGGAACTGTATCGAGGCCGGCGTCCCGCAAGCGACGGTAAACCTCCTCGTAGGACCAGTCGGTACCCCGGCGGGCGTGATAGCCCTCTTCGGGGGTCATCGAGTGGACGTGGACGCCGTCGACGTCCATCGCTGCGATCTGGTCGACGTAGGTGCCGGGGCTTTTCGCGTACACCTCGGGTGGCTTGTAGTTCGCCTCGCGGTAGGGGTCGTCGAGCGCCTCGAGGAGTTCGCGGTGTTCGTCGTCGAGTGCGAACGCGGGGTGGAGTCCCGAGACCGAACAGACCTCGGAGATGCCACGGGCGACGGCGTCAGAGACGATCTCGCGAGACTCGGCCGGCGTCTTGGTAAAGCCCGCAGTCTCGACGTCGGACTCGTGCTCGAAGCTGTGTGCGGAGTCTTTGAAGTTACAGAACAGACAGCCGACGTTACAGGCCGTCGTGACGTTGTTGTTCAGGTTCGCGACGAAGGTGACCTCCTCGCCGACCACCTCGGCGCGGCGACGATCCGCGGCCTCGAGCACTTGCTCTTTGCGCCGGCGATCGATCCCCTCGACGTCCGTCCCTGTCGTCAGCAACTCGATGGCGTCGTCGACGGTCAGTCGGTCACCATTGCGGGCTTTCGCTAAGGCGTTCTCGAACGACTGGTCAGTTTCGGGGACGTGTTCGAACGCGAGGTCGGCCTCGGTCACCGGTCGCTCCATCGTCGCAACGATACCGGTACAGCGAGAAAAGGATAGTGGTCCGCGTCCTCAACGGCGGTCACAACGCACGCGGTTCGGTCGCCCATCCGTCAACAGTCAGTTCGTCCGAAACATCCTTCGCACATCGCACGCGAGGTAGAGAAACATGAGGGAAGCCACCACGTGACGAGCAAACAACAGGCAGGGGCGAGGACGTGGCTGCGACGAGACGAGACGGGGACGATCGTCGCTGCGGTTTCGGTCGCTCACTTCCTCTCGCACGTCTACCTGCTCGCCTATCCACCACTGTTTCCGCTGATCGGCGCAGAGTTCGGGCTCACGACGACACAGCTCGGACTGCTCGTAACGGCGATCTACGTCCCCACGCTGCTCCTGCAGATCCCGATCGGCGAGGTCGTCGACCGCATCGGGGCCAAGCGAATCCTCGTCGCCGGCCTCGTGGTCACCTCTCTCGGCGTGGCGCTGTCCGGCCTCGCGCCAACCTACGGGGCGTTGCTCGCGTTCGCGCTCGTCTCCGGCGTCGGTCAGTCGGTCTTTCACCCCGCCGACTACGCGCT
This sequence comes from Natrarchaeobaculum sulfurireducens, assembly GCF_003430825.1. NCBI lineage: Archaea > Methanobacteriati > Methanobacteriota > Halobacteria > Halobacteriales > Natrialbaceae > Natrarchaeobaculum > Natrarchaeobaculum sulfurireducens. The sequence continues at coordinate 3,285,816 of NZ_CP024047.1, forward strand.
GCTCGAGAGCGTCACCGACGCGACGAACCAGGGGTCGGCGTTCGGGTTGCACACGTTCGGCGGCTTCGCCGGCTTCGCCGCCGCCCCGATCCTGACCGGGACGCTCGGCATCCAGTTTGGCTGGCGCGTCGCGTTGCCGGCCGTCGGTGCGCTCGGGATCGCCTACGCCGTCGTCCTGCTGGTGGCGACGAAGCCGGTATATCGCCGCCAGATTCGAACGCGCAAAGAGCCCGAGGTGTCCGCGACGAGCGACGCGGAACCGGGAGTCGCCTCGAGCCTGCGCGGGCTGTTCAGGACGGAACTGCTCGTCGTCAGCGGCTTCTATCTCGTCTCGATGATGGCCATCGTGGCCCTCCAGTCGTTCACGACGGTGTTCGCGATCGAATCGTTCGGGTTCAGCGACTCGGCCGCGAACACCGTGTTGACGGCCTACCTCGTCGGGACGGCAGTCGGCGTCATCGCCGGCGGCCCGTTCGCCGATCGGGCCCCGTTCCAGTACGTCATCGTCGGCGCGTTCGGCCTGGCTGCCGTCGGCATCTGGGTCACCGTCGTCGCGATCCACGGGAGTTACCTGACAGCCCTGGCGGTCTTCGGGGTCGTGGGGTTGCTCATCGGAATGGCCCTCCCTTCGCGGGACAAACTCGCGAACTCCTTCGCGGACGAGGGCTCGACCGGGAAGAGCTTCGGCTTCTTCTTTACGGGTCTCTCCCTCGGCGCCGTCATCAGCCCGGCAGTGGTCGGGGCGATCATCGACGCGTCCTCGGCGACCGCCGCCTTCCTCGTCGTCAGCGGGATCCTCCTCGTCGGGGCTGCGATCGTCGTCGGGCTTGCCCTGTACGCTCGAGGGCGGTCGTAGCCGGCTCGAGACCGGGTCAGCCGTCTGCGGGCTCGAGGTCGTCCTCGTCGTGTCGGAGCACGATGTCCGTTTCACGCGCGCGCTCGCCCTCGCTGTCACGTCCGCCACCGCCGTCGACCTCGAAGGCGTCGAGCGAGGCCCGGAGGTCGTCGGCCATCTCGGTCAGCGACTGGGCACCGGCGGCGACGTCGGAGATCGTCGCAGTCTGTTCTTCCGTGGCGGCCGCGACGGTTTCGGTTTCGTCCCTGGTGGCCTCGCTGCTCTCGGTCGCCTCGTCGACCATCGTCACGACGCGCTCGCTCGCCCGCGCCTGCTCGTCGGTCGCCTCGTTGATCGACTGAACGCCGTCGTTGGCCCGCTCGACCTGCTCGGTGATCCCCTCGATCGCCTCGGTACCCTCGTCGACGGCGTCCATTCCGCGATCGACCTGCTCGCGCATGCGATCGATCTCGGCGACGGTCTCGTCGACCGAACCCTGGACTTCGGCGATCAGCGCGTCGACCTCCTGGGTCGCCTCGCCGGTCTCTTCGGCCAGCGATTTCACCTCGCTCGCGACGACCGCGAAGCCGTCGCCGCCCTCTGCCGCGCTCGCAGCCTCGATCGAGGCGTTGAGCGCCAGCAGGTTCGTCTGCTCGGCAATGTCGTCGATCAGGTCGACGATCTCGCTGATCTCGCCCATCTCCGCGTCTAGCTGGCCCACCTGTGCAGTGATCTCCTCGGCCCGGTGCTCGAGGCGATTCATCTCCTCGTGAATGTCGCTGGCCGCCGCACCGGCCACGTCGGCCCGCTCGGCGGCCCGACTGGAGACCGACGCGACGTCGTCGGCGGTCGAAGCGATCTCCTCGATCGTCGCCGAGAGGTCGTTCATCTCGCCGTTGACCGTCCGGAAGCGGTCGCTCTGGTCGGCCGTCGCCGTCGCGATCTCCTCGGCCGACCGGCTGACCTCCTCGCTCGCGTTCTCGATCTCGGCAACGCGGCCGGTGACGTCGGTACTCACGTGGTCGACGTCCTCGGCGAGCGTCTGGATGTCGACGATCGTCCGCTCGAGGTCCTCGAGCATCTCGTTGAACGCCCGGGCGATGGCGGCGAGTGCCTCGTTGTCGACGCCCTCGTCGAGGCGCTGGGTCAGGTCACCCTCGGCAGCCTCGCCCATCACCTGCCCGAACTCGCCGGCTTTGCGCTCGAGGTCTTCGGCCAGCTCCTCGGCCTCGCGGCGGGCCTCGGCCGCCTCCGCCTGGGCGGCCTCGGCTTCCTCCCGCGACGTTTCGACGTCGTCGATGTAGGTCTCGAGGTCCGTACGCATCGTCTCGAGCGAGTCACCGAGTTTTCCGGGCACGTCTTCCTCGAGGACGGGAGCGTCGAACTCCTGGCGGGCGATGGCGTCGGCCTGCTCGGCCGCCGTCTCGAGGTAGCGGCGGATGCCGTCGAACGACGCGCGAACCTGTCCGACCTCGTCGATGCGGCCGTCGTCGTCGAGTTCGAGGTCGGTCTCGCCGTGAGAGAGGGCGGTCGCGTTGTCGGCGAGGTCGTCCATCGCTCGCGCGGTCGAGCGGCCGATCGTCGCTCCGATGACGAGGAAACCCGCGAGCGAGATACCGATCAGTCCGATCAGGGAGGTCGCGACGTCTCTGGTGATCGCATACGCCTCGTCCTGGGGGGCGTGTGAGACGAGTAGCCAGTCGGTCCCTTCGACCTGTGCGTAGGCGGCGACCTCGTCCGTGTCGTCGTACTCGAGCGCACCGGAAGCGATGTCGAGGTCGGCCTCAGTGACGGCCCGACTGTCGGTCCCGTCGCGGTACGTCGAGAGCACCGCATCGTGGTCGTCTGCGATCATCACGTCGCCGTCGTCGATGTCGATGACCTGCGTGTAGCCGCCCTCGATCTGGTCGTTGAACGTCGCGTCGAGTTCGGTTACGTCGGCTTCGATCATCACCGCAGCGTCAGCGCCGTCGATCGAACTGAAAAATGCGATGAAATGGTCGCCGTCGCGGTCGTACGTATCGGAATAGGTCGTTCCCGGGATCCCCCCCTGGAACTCGAACTCCGTGACGTCGCCGCCGCTCAACCGCGTATGAAGCTCGAGGTCGAGGTCGGCGAGATCGGTCCCGACCGTCTCGTCGTCCGTGCTGTGGGCGATCTCGCCCGTCTCGAGGTCGGCGTAGTGGAGGCCGACGATCTCCGTCGGCATGGTCTCGAGTTCCTCTTCGAGTGCGGTATCGATCGCCTCGTCGTCACTGTTGACGACTTCCTCACGGGTGGCGATGGTTTCGACCGCCTGTTCGTTCGTCTCGACCCAGTTTGCGAGTTCGCCCGCGTCGTCGTCCGCCGCCAGTTCCATCTCGCTCTGGACGTTCGCGGTTAGCTCGCCGGTGATGTCGACGTAAAAGAACGCCGCAGCGCCCACCGTGATCACCAACACTGCAACCATAACCAGCGCGAACTTCGCGACGTAGCTCCCACGAACCCGATCCGGGAGGAGACGAGCAGCTGAGAGAGGCATTTCCGAGACAGTTCTCTCAGCCGTAGTTAGCAGTTGTGGCCAAACGCGTACTCGAGAAGGAGCGGCGGGCCGCCGGAGGGTCGGCTTCGGTCCGTCGTTCGCCCCGGAAATCGCCGTAGCGGCCGCGACGGCTCGAGTTCGTTACTTGTCGGCGTCCGTCGCGTCGGCAGCCTCGTCGGCGACCGACGGGAGGTCGTCGGCAGCCGCGTCGGCAACCGAGTCGCCGACGTACTCGAGTTCGACCTCGTCCGTAGCCGACCCTCGGGACTCGCCACTCGGCAGGACGCCGTCGGAGTCGGCCGACGAGGCGCTGGCGTCGACCTCGAAGGCGTCGAGCGAGACGCGGAGGTCGTCTGCCATCTCGGTCAGCGAGTGGGCACCGGTAGCGACGTCGGCGATGGATGCGGTCTGTTCTTCGACGGCGGCCGCGACGGTTTCGGTCTCGGCGTTCGTCTCCTCGCTTCGGTCGGTCGCTTCGTCGACCATGGTGACGACGCGTTCGCTGGCACGTGCTTGCTCGTCTGTAGCCTCGTTGATCGACTGCACACCGTCGTTGGCCCGATCGACCTGCTCGGTGATCGCGTCGATCGCCTCGATGCCTTTGTCGACGACGGTAACTCCGTCGTCGACTTGCTCTCGCATACGGTCGATCTCCGCGACGGTCTCGTCGACCGAACCCTGGACCTCGCCGATCAGCGCGTCGACCTCCTGGGTCGCCTCGCCGGTCTCTTCGGCCAGCGATTTCACCTCGCTCGCGACGACCGCGAAGCCGTCGCCGCCCTCTGCCGCGCTCGCAGCCTCGATCGAGGCGTTGAGCGCCAGCAGGTTCGTCTGCTCGGCGATGTCGTCGATCAGGTCGACGATCTCGCTGATCTCACCCATCTCCGCGTCTAGCTGGGCTACCTGCGTCGTGATCTCTTCGGCTCGCTGCTCGAGGTTGGCCATCTCCGCTCTGATTTCACTCGTCGCTTCCCCGGCGACGTGGGCCTGCTCGGCGGCCCGGTCGGAGACCGACGCGACGTCGTCTGCGGTCGAGGCGATCTCTTCGACCGTCGCCGAGAGTTCGTTCATCTCGCCGTAGACCGTCTGGAAGCGCTCGTTCTGGTCCGCTGTCGCCGTCGAGATCTCCTCGGTCGAGCGGCTCACCTCGTCGCTTGCCTGTTCGATCTGGGCGACGCGGTCGGTGACGTCCGTGCTGATTCGGTCGACGTCCTCTGCGAGCGCCTGAATGTCGACGATCGTTCGCTCGAGGTCCTCGAGCATTCCGTTGAACGCACGTGCAATCTCGGCGAGCGCCTCGTTGTCGACGTCCTCGTCGAGGCGCTGGGTGAAATCACCCTCGGCAGCCTCGGTCATTACCTGTCCGAACTCGCCGGCTTTGCGCTCGAGGCTCTCGGCCAACGCCTCGGCCTCGTGGCGAGCCTCGGCCGCTTCTGCCTGGGCGGCCTCGGCTTCCTCCCGTGACGTTTCGACGTCGTCGATGTAGGTCTCGAGGTCCGTACGCATCGTCTCGAGCGAGTCGCCGAGTTTTCCGGGCACGTCTTTTTTCAGGACAGGGGCGTCGAACTCCTGGCGGGCGATAGCGTCGGCCTGATTGGCGGCCGTCTCGAGGTACTGGCGGATGCCGTCGAACGACTCGCGCACCTGACCCACCTCGTCGATGCGGCCGTCGTCGGCGATCTCGAGGTCCGTCTGGCCATCGGAGAGCGTCAGTGCGTTGTCGGCGAGGTCGTCCATCGCTCGCGCGGTCGAGCGGCCGATCGTCGCCCCGATGACGACGAAGCCAGCCAGTGCGATGGCGATTAAGCCAGCTAGCGAGGTCACGACGTCGTCGGTGATCGCGTAGGCTTCCTCTTGGGGAGCATGCGAGACGAGCAGCCAATCGGTGCCGGGGACGTAGGCGTAGCCGACCGCGAGCCCGTCGTCGTCGTATGCGGCCGACCCAGTGATGGCAGTGGCGTCCGCTGTCGCGGTGTCGAGAACGTTCTCGTCGGCCCCGTCACGATATGGCGAAAGGATCAGGTCACCGTCGCTAGCGGACATCACGTCGCCGTCGGCAGCGTCGACGACTTGCGTGTAGCTGCCCTCGATCGGGTCGCTGAACCGCTCGGGGAGGTCGGTGGCGTCGACTTCGACCATCACGGCACGGTCGTCCGTTCCGTCAACCGGGCTCAAGAAGGCAACGTACTCCGCCCCGTCGCGTTCGTAGGCGTCACTGTAGCTCACCTGAACGTTCAACTCGCCCTCATACGTAAACTCAGTGACGGCGCCAGCGGCCGATCCCCGGTGTAACTCGAGGTCGAGGTCGGTGATATCCGTCCCCAAGGCAGCCTCGTCCGTGCTGTGGATGACTTCGTCCGTCTCGAGGTCGATGTAGTGAATCGCGTGTGCATCAGACATCCCGCGACGTTCTGCATCCAACGTGTCGTCGATCTCTTCGTCGGTTCCCGTCACCAGTTCGTCGTACGAAGAGAGCATCAGCGTCATCTGTTCGTGATAGTCGACCCACTCGCCGAGGGCGTCAGCATCCCCAACGGCCGTCTGTTCCATCTCCGCGTGAACGTTCGTCGTGAGATCGTCCGTGATGTCGACGTAGAAGAACACTGCCGCACCAACGGTCGCGACGAGAACGAGCAGAACAACGAGCCCAAATTTCGTAACGTAACTCGATCGGATCCGATCGGGAAGCAATCGTCCAGCTATCGATGCCATTTCGGAAACGATTTTCCCGACAGACGATATTGTTTATGGCCCTGTAGAAATCATACATTATTATTCGTCCATTGAAATCGAAGACACAGCGATCGATACTGAAACCTTCTTGGAGTGTCGCCTCACGACTACAGATATGAACGACGGCGATCGCAGCCGCTCGAGGTGGCAGTCGTGACGAGCGTCAAGGAGTTCCGCGTCGACGAGCCGCCGACGGCCGACAGCCTCGGCCGTGGCGCGTTCGTCTTCACCGACGACTACTCGGTGTTCGACTGGGGGAAGATGCCCGATACGATCCCCGAAAAAGGCGCAAGTCTCTGTACGATGGGGGCGTTCAACTTCGAACTGCTCGAGCGTGCGGGCGTCCCGACCCACTACCGCGGCGTGGTCGAAGACGGCACTGTCGTCTCGCTCGCGGACGCGAGCGAACCACCCCGCGAGATGGCGATCGATCTCACGCAGGTCCCCGACCTGCCGAACGACGGCCGGGAGTACGACTACGACCAGTACCACGAGGACGCCGCGGCGAACTACCTGATCCCCCTCGAGATCGTCTTCCGAAACCGCGTCCCCGTCGGCTCGAGTCTACGCCGCCGGACCGAACCGGCGGACCACGGCCTCGCAGTCGACGAGTGGCCCGACGAGGCAGTCGACCTCGAGGAGCCGATCCTCGAGTTCTCTACGAAGTACGAGGAGGGCGACCGGTACCTCGAGCGCGCCGAAGCCGACACCATCGCTGGCATCGCCTCGGTCGAGGACCTCGAGTCGATCGCCCGCGAGGTCAACCGGATCGTCACCGACCAGGCCGCCTCGGCGGAGCTGGAACACGAAGACGGGAAGATCGAGTGTCTGTACGTCGACGGCGAGATCCGCGTCGCCGACGTCGTCGGAACCTTCGACGAGAACCGCTTTAGCTACGAGGGAGTCCAGCTCTCGAAGGAAGTGTTGCGCCAGTACCACAAGCGCGCCCAGCCCGAGTGGATCCGAGCCGTCGAGGCCGCAAAAGCCGAGGCAAAACGCGAGGACGTCGCCGACTGGAAAGGGCTGTGTGACCAACAGCCACAGTCGCTCGAGGAGTCGGTGCTCGAGACGGCTCGAGACATGTACTGTGCGGGCACCAACGCGTACACGGGCGAGGAGTGGTTCGATGCGCCGCCGCTCTCGAGTGCGATCGGTGCGATAAAAGGCCTGTAGCCGCCAACACGACCCATCGCCGTCGACCCGCCCGTCAGATCGGACGAAAAGACGAGAGCGTCTCCCCTCGAGTGGATCGACCGCTGGTTCGCTCATCGAAAAGAGTAACCCTCATATGTCGGGATTAACCAGATACTGCTGAGTGCAATGACCCTCATTAGCGTCGTCGCATCGAGTATCGCCCCCTTTGACCCCACAGTCGCCATCGCTGGCGTCGCCGGCGTCGCATTGACGATCTTCGTCGCAATCCTCACGTTCGTCGCCCTTGCTCCGGTCGTCTCTGCGAGCTGGAGCGAACAACTCCACGCGACCCCAAACGGCGGGCCGTCACTCGAGGCCGAGTCCAACGAAGCCGACTGAACCCACGGCGGACCGCGGCTCGCGCTCGATTCACTCTCCCGACCGACGCCGTCGCCGAGCCACAGCGGACGCAAACGGGTCGCGTCGCTACAGGTCGTACTGGTCGCGGACCAGATGCGCCATTCCACGCTCTTCGAGGATCTCCAACGGCGCGAGCACGTCGAGCTGGACGACGCCCGGCAGACGGCCGACCTGAACACCGCCGGTGAACGTACACCGCGCCCGAACCTCTCCCTCGCTCATGTCGAGCAGCGAGCCCGCGCGATCGAACGCGTTCTGGGTGGCGTCGTTGATCGTCGCTCCCGAGCCGATGACCTGGATCGGCCCCATTGCCTCCTCGAGATCGACGCCGTGAGCGGCAGCGAGCTCGCGGCCGGTCTCGAGTTCTTCGTTACTGTAGGGTTTGCTGATAAACGGCAGATCCTCCGCATTTGGCAAAAGGATCGGACCATCGAGATCGAGCCCCTCGATGACCTCGACGTCCATCCGGACGGTGCCGCTGACGTCGGTCGTGTGCAAGGAGAGTTCGCCGTCGCCCTGATTGGCGTGGAGGTCACCGACGTAGACGCCGCCGCCGTCGACCTTGACGGGACAGATGAGCGTCGCGCCGGCGCGCACCTCGGAGATGTCCATGTGTCCGTCGGTGCGCTGCTCGAGGTCGGCTTCGCTCTCGAGTCCCCAGTCGTGATCGGCGTCGATGAGGAACTGTCCGAAGTCACCGGCGTTATGCGAATCGGGCAGTTCGATGGGTGGCGTCGTCCCGACGTTCCCGATGAAGGGGCGCAGTCGGCCCAGCGTGCCGGGTATCTCCGAGGGTTCATAGAGCACGATCGGGTGCTGGCGGGCGTTCTCGGGAATGTCCATCACGTCCGCTGCGTCCGTGGCGAGTTCGTGAGCCCCGTCGTCGTCCATCGTCAGGCCGACCGTATGGTCGTCGTCGAAGGCGACGGTGTAGCCGTACTCGAAGCCGAACGCGGAGGCGTTCGCGCCACACTCCGCACAGCGGATGGCGTCCTCGCCGGTTCCCTCGACGACCGAGTCGGGCCACTCGGTACCACAGTCGGGACAGCGGTGATCGACGAACGGATCGTCGCCGAACGCACCCTCGCGCTCGCGCATCGTCCCCGTACTGGTCGCCATGCTGGTCACCTCGATCTCCCGGATCTTCAGCGCGATCGCGTCGCCGACCTCGGCGTTCTCGACGCGAACCGGTCGCGTTACCTCGTGACCACCGCGAAACTCGGGCGTGATCATCGGCCCCCAGCACGCCGGCGGCGTGTACGTCTCGATCGTGCCACCGTCGGCGACGGTACCCGCCCACTCCTGGTCCGGGCCGACGAGCCCAAGTGTGTACTCGTCGACGGACAGCTCCTGTTGTACTTCTTGTTGTGACATCTCATGGCTAGATAGGCCATCGACCGGCATAAACTGACGGTAAAATCCCACGTCGCCTCGCACCTGAGTGTCCAATCCCGCTACCTGACAGCGACGAACGCCGCTGTATGCAAAACGGCGAGTTCTACAGTAGCCACTGCACGTCAGTGCGTACCCGCTCGCCAGACGGATCGGTGATCAGTGTGTAACTCGTTGCAGTTGTTACTAGAGCCCGTCCAGCAGACGGACCACCTCGAGTCGACCGATCGCATGCGAGTCGTCACCGAAGCCGTCCTCGAGATCCTGCGAGACGCAGCCCAGCGGCGAGGCCGAAGCCGTCGCGACCCCTCAGGTGGACTCGAGCACTGTCCGAGGACGTCGCGTTGAACCGCAGCGACGCCTGCGTCAGCGTTCACAGGCTGACGATCGAACACGATACTCACACAGCATCCCACGTTCGTTTGACTCTCCAGGAGTTCGTGTGGTTTCAGTGGACGATTCAGGAATTGTCAGTGGATCAACCGTCGATACCGCCGCAAACAGTTCGTTCAAGGACCGGTCGTCCGTCGGCTCAGATAATGGTCGATTCGACCGATTCGGACCCGGCCCGCTGTCGCCACTGCGGCGAGACGCTCGAGGAGCGCCCCCAGCGACGAGTCGTCAGTTCGATCGAGGACGGACAAGTAGTCCACCGGCAGTTCTGTGCCGACGACTGCCTCGAAGCCTGGAGCGAATAGCTCGGCGGCTCGAAGTGTTACCAACAGCCGAAAATCAGTCGTCACGACCGACGCTGGCCGTCCGGCGGAGCCGGCCAGCGTCGGTCGTCCTCGAGTCGATGGTTACCGCCACTCCTCGAGGGACGCGGCTGCCGTCTCGTGCATCGAGACCCACGCGTCGTCCCGCGTGAGATCGGCGATGACGAGCTGTGGCCGACCGTCGATCTCGTCGATCGCGGCGACTACGTCGCGGTCGTCTGCCGAACGTCGGCCGACCGATCCCACGTTGGGTGTCATATGCGAAGATTACTCGTCGGGGAGTATGAACGTTACGAAGCTACCCGAGACAGAAAACGTTCGGCCAACAATATCGACGCTATCGAAGAATTCCCAAGCGTATTACCATTGGGGCTTGAGAGACCGGATTTGGGCAATCTGACGGCATCGTCGTCAGCCGACCTGTTCGCTCCGGGCGTCGGCCAGCCGTGACACGAGGCCCCGAGGTCGAGTCGAGTGTGTTCGTTCGACCTGCTATCAGTTGTCGTCGGTGATCGCACGGCCAATCCCATCGATCGGCCGGTCCGGCGTGATCTCGGCGACTTCCTCGGGAAGACCGAGCAGGTACTCGTCGCTGTTTTCACGAATCGTCGTGCGGCCGCGGTGGACGGAGACGTCGCCGCGTAGATGCAGGCGAACCGCCTCGAGAAGCGCGTCGGCCTCGAGTGGCTGGCCCCGCCGTTTCATCGTTTCCACATCGGCGTCGTCGGGGACGTCGAACGCCCGCTGGGTGATGATCGGCCCCTGGTCGAGGTCGGTCGTCACGTAGTGGGCGGTGACGCCGGCGATCCGGACGCCCTCCTCGACGGCCTGGCGATAGGCTTCAGCACCGGGGAACGCCGGGAGCAGCGATGGATGGACGTTGATGATGCGGTCTTCGTAGCGGAAGACGACGTTGGGCGAGAGAATCCGCATGTAGCGAGCGAGCACGATGAGGTCGACGTCGTACTCCGACAGGACCTCGAGCAGCCGGTCTTCGTTCTGCTGGCCGCCCTCGTCGCCGATATCGTGGAACGGAACGTCGTAGTGGTCGGCCAGCGGCTCGAGGTCGTCGTGGTTACCGACAACCACGCCGATGTCTGCGCCGAGGTCGTCGTTCGCCCACGCCTCGAACAGCGCCTCGAGACAGTGGCTCTCTTTGGTGACGAGGACAGCGATCTGTTGTGTCTCTCGGTCCGAAGGAAAGCGAACCTGGACATCGAGGCCGAGGTCGTCACCGAGTGTATGGAGATCCGCGCGGAGTTTCGCTTCCGTACAGACCATTTCCGAGGTATCGATGGCGATGTACATCCGGAAGACGCCGTCACGAACCGCCTGATCGAGGTCCTCGATGTTGAGTCCGCGCTCGAACAGGAGGCTCGTCACGCGCGCGACCAATCCAGTGTCGTCCCCTCCGATCACCGTAATTTCGGCGATGTCGGTCGTCATCGGCTCCACCTCCGCTCGAGCGTTCGTCGGAACATCAGTACGCATCTCAGTTTTCCGCCGGTGAAAAGTCCTGCTTTCCTCGAATTCGGCTGCGAGCGATTCGATATCACACCAGTACATCCCACGCCCACCTGATCCCACGGGCGTCCCACACGTTCTCCGCCCGGACCACAGCGCCGAAACGCCGGCAAAAAGGGCCTTTCTGTCACTGGACCCTCATCGCCGAACGATGACCGACTCGAGGAGTCGCGTTTAATTCGGGCTCACGAGCGTATGACGATCGTGTTGACGGTTATAGCGCTCTCTGAAACGGCACCCGACGAACTCGATCGAATCTACGACAGGATCGATCCTGATAGCCTGGAGAGCCTCTTCGTTCCGGCCAACGCCGCTGCAAAGCGTAACGCGGACCAGGTGTCGTTCAGGCTCGGGGGGTACACGGTTACGGTTCACGCGTCCAGGACGATCATCGTCACAGGTTCGGCGTGACGATGGCATCGAGTCTCCGCGTCGACGGTTGGACTCGAACCGAGAAGCAGTGTCTGGTCGACCGTCCGATCAGTGGGCCGCGTGAACGTGTTCGCGAAGGCCGTCGACCTCGTCGAACGCCTCGTCGCAGACGGCACAGGTGTTGTGATGCAACGCGACGTGTTGGGTGACGCCGGCCGCTGACTGGAAGCTCTCGTCGCAGGTGGAGCAGTTGTATCCCATAGCGTTAGTAAATTGAGTGAGGCAGCGTAAAAACAGTTGCTAGGATATAGCTATCGATAGCCCATTTATTTTAATAACACGAGCGTGTGTGGTCATACCATCTTCACGATCGACCGACCGAGCGGGCCAGCCGATAGCGTGCTCGTCTCGGGCGTACCGACGTGCTCGTGACGTGCTCGGCGTGACGACACGAACGTTCGAACCGGTCAGGAGGGAGTAGCCGAGAGACGACGCTCACCTGGCGTCCTCACGCGAGACGAACGCGTCGCCCCAGGCTTTGATCCAGCGGTCGCGTGTCGCCTCGAGCGTCACCGACGAGTAGATCGTACAGGAGTCGGGGCGGTGGTCGCGTCGCTCGACGTACGCCTCGTAACACGGCGAGACGTCGGGCAGCGGTGGCTCACCTGCTACGTCCGCTGTGGTGGACTCAGCGTCGCGTTCTGACACTCGATCCACCCATTTAGTCTGCGAGCCCGATCTCTTCCTGGTCGTCTTCCGTCTCCGCTCCTGGACCGTCAGTTGCGTCCTCCGCCTCCGATTCTGCTGACGGCTCGAACGGCGGGAACCGGTTCTCGTAGCTCGACCAGTCTTCCTCGAGTTCCCCGTCGGTGAGCAGACAAGCCTCGAGCGCGTCCCGAAGGTCGTCGTGGTCCATCTCGACGCCGATCACGACGAGACGGTCGTTTCTGTCGCCCCAGCGGTCGTGCCAGGCGTCCTCGAGTTGTGGATACGCCTCGAGTTGCTCCTCGCGTTCGTCGGCCGGAAGCGCATCGACCCACCGTCCGGCTGGAGCGACCCGGATCGACTTTCCGGCGACGTTGAGCGTGATCGCTACGTCCTCGCGGGTTGCGATCCAGAAGTGCCCTTTCGAACGGACGACGTCCTCCGGGAACGCATCGAGCAGATCCGCGAACCGCTCTGGGTGGAACGGTCGGCGCGCCTCGAAAACGAACGAGGTGACGCCGTGTTCTTCTTCGGCCGATTCGTGGGGCTCCTGAAGCTCTTGCATCCAGCCAGCGGATCGGCTCGCGTCCTCGAAGTCGAACCGGTCGGTGTCGATGACGTCGTCGGGATCGACACGACCGTGTTCGATCCGCAGGATCTCCGCACGCGGCTGGAGGACCGACACCGTTTCCTCGATCTCCGAAAGGGTGTCCTCGTCGACGAGGTCACACTTGTTCAACAGGAGGACGTCACAGAATTCCACCTGTTCGACGAGCAGGTCGCCGAGGTGCTTTTTCGTTCCGTCGTCATCGAGGACCTCATCCGATTGCATCGCCTCGTGGAACTGATGGGCGTCGACAACGGTGACCGTCGTATCGAGGTGACAGCCCTCGAGCGGTTCGATGCCGGTCTCCTCGTAGAACTCCGTGGGATCGAGATCGGACTGATCGAACCCGAGCGTGAGCGTCTGAGCGACCGGCAGCGGTTCGGCAACGCCGGTCGACTCGACCACGATGGCGTCGAACTCACGATCCGAGGCGGTGAGCTCGCCGATCGCATCGAGTAGGTCACCGCGCAGCTCACAGCAGATACAGCCGTTCGAAAGCTCGATGAGCTCTTCGTCTTCGTCCGTGATATCAGAGGATTCGGCAACCCGGTCGGCGTCGACGTTGACCTCTCCCATGTCGTTGACGAGAACGGCGAGGTCGCGGTCGGTCTCGTGCAAGACGTGGTTCAACGTCGTCGTCTTGCCAGCACCGAGGGTTCCGGACAGTACCGTCACGGGAATCGAGTCGTCGGACATTCAGTTAACAACTATGCTTCCAAGATAATAGAAGTTATTATCTCGATTTAGAAGTTTAGTAACAGCCACGAGGACATTGGTTCGAGCGTCCCACTCGAGCGGTCAGTAACGAACGCGACGACCGATCAGTAACGAACGCGACGACCGATCAGTAACGCAGGCAACAGGCGATCACCCTCGCTCGAGTTCCGGCTCGGGTTCGAGGGCGTCCGGTTCCGCGTCGCCTCCTGATCCGTCGACGTACCGGTCGACGTCGGCGACGGTTTCGGTCGCTACCAGGGTCTCGAGTTTGCGTTCGAACTCGGCGTCGGAGAGGTCGCCGGCGGCATAACGCTGGCGGAGAACCTCGAGAGCGCTTCCCGCGTCGTCGTCGGCAGCCGACTCGGCTGCATACTGGGAAGATGACTCTACGTCGAGGCCCGTCGTCACTCGGTCTAAGAGTTCACCGCCGAAGATCATCGCGAAGATGACGAGGATGATCGCGACTCCCGAGTTGATCGCCGCAAGTGCGATAAGACTCCCCAGGAGAACGACGACGCAGACGACTACTGCAGCCGTCGAAACGTGGATTACCGGACGATCTTCGGCCATACGAAAACGTCGATAACCGGCTATAAAAAGTCACCTCGACTACAATAACTTTCGACACGTACCGATCGAATAGGTGGACAGTCAGGCAAACCAACCAGTCGGCACCGTCGAGCGGCGTACGTGTTACCAAATTTTGGTCCCAGGGTAGTATTATGTGCTAACTCGATAGTCTAAAGTAATAATATACCGTACGACGGAGCGTATGCTCGAGTGTGCGATCGTCGGCGGTGGGATCCACGGCACATACCTGGCACAGCGACTGCTCGAGGAGACGGCAGTCGAGCGATCGGACCTTCGGATCGTCGATCCACACGAGCGGCTGCTCGAGTCGTTTCGCCGGAAAGCGCGAGCCTGCGAGATGTCTTCGATGCGGTCGACGTTCGTCCACCACGTCGGCACCGAACCGTTCGGCCTCGAGGAGTTCGCCGAAGCACGAGACCGTGGCGACGAACTCCTGCCGACGCAGGAGTATCCGCGACGCCCCTCGCTGTCGCTTTTTCTCGACCACGCCGATCACGTAATCGGGCGCTACGACCTCGAATCACTTCACCACCGGACCAGCGTCGAGTCGATCCAGCCACGAGCGAACGACGAGGTCGACGGCTCGTTCGTCCTCGAGACTCCCGACGGGGACTCGCTCGTGGCTCGAGCCGTCGTGGTCGCGATCGGCCACGGTGGCCGATACCGTCGCCCGGCGTGGGCCGACGGCGTCGACGGCATTAGCCACGTCTGGGACGACGCGTTCGATCCCAACACCGCGGTCGACGAGACGACCGTCGTCGGTGGCGGGATCACCGCAGCCCAGCTTGCAACCACGCTGACCGAGCGTGAGTCGGTCACGCTGCTCTCGAGGACCGAGCTCGAGACGGAGACGGTGGAGGCCGATCCGCTCTGGATCAACTGGAACCACGTCGAGCGACAGCTCCATCGGCACCCGCCCGGATCACGACGGCGACTGGACGTGCTCTACAGCGCACAGAATCGAGGCACGATTCCGCCGCGGCTCGTCTCGGCTCTCGAGTCAGCTGCCGACCGCGATGCACTATCGATCCGCCAGGGCGCAGTTCGCTCGGCGCGGGTAGTCGACGGTCGGGTTCGGCTGCTCCTCGAGACCGGTGGCTGTCTCCCCGCTGATCGCGTCGTGTTGGCAACCGGCTTCGAGTCGGTGTTCGAACACCCGTTCGTCGGCCACGTCGCCGACGCCTGCGGGCTCGAGCGTGGCTACCGCGGGATGCCCGTCCTCGAAGACGAGACGCTCGCGTGGCGACGGACGACTGGTGACGCGAGTCGATTATTCGTCACCGGGGCACTCGCGGCCGGAACCGCAGGCCCGCTGGCCGGTACGGTCATCGGCGCACGGCGGGCAGCCGACCGAATATGTGACTCCATAAAGCCCCCCAGCGAGTCACCGGTAATCGCCGACTGATCGTCACGGATCACAGCGGGGTGAAACGTACGAATCGATCCCACTACGTTTTGTACTCGTGTGAGGTATTGGGCTGTATGAGCAAGATCAATCCGCCGGAACTCGAGGAGCGACTCGAAGACGGGACGTCGCCGTACGTCCTCGACATTCGCCCGCGAAAAGACTACCAGCGTATGCACATCAACGGCAGTCACAACGTCCCGGTCTACCACGACCTTCGGTCGGGCGATGAGAGCGAGTTCCGGAAAGCGCTCTCACAGATTCCACAAGACAACCCCGTCGTCACCGTCTGCAAGGCAGGAATCGTCGCTCGGAAGGCGACAACACTCCTCGAGAACGAGGGCTACGAGGCCACCACGCTCGCCGGCGGAATTCGACGCTGGAACGGCTACCAGAACAACTCGCTCGGATACCGGTTGCGGGCGACGCTCGCCGGATTGCTCCCGTAGGCCCTCGAGCAGGCCTCGCGGGATGGAGTGGGTCACCGGTACACCCGAATATCCACGATCGTGTATTACGGAGACAAGGCGAAAGCGTTTTTGAGCACGAATACGGGGTTTCAGGTGATGACCGCCTACACCGCGACGGTGACGGTTCGACTCAAACGCGGCGTACTAGACCCCGAGGCCGAGACGACGAAGCAGGCGCTCGAGCGACTGGGCTTCGACCTCGAGGGACTGCGCTCGGCCGACCGCTTCGAGGTCGACCTCGAGGCCGAGTCGGCCGACGACGCCCACGAACGGGCGAGTGAGATGGCCGAACGGCTACTGGCGAACCCAACCATCCACGACTACGACGTGGAGGTCGACGAACGGTAGATGACCGTCGCAATAATCCGGTTCGGCGGCTCGAACTGCGACCGCGACGCCGAGCGGGCGCTCGCCCACCTCGAGATCGACGCGGAAATCGTCTGGCACGAGGACGGTCTCCCCGCGAATACGTCTGGAATCGTCCTTCCCGGGGGCTTCTCGTACGGGGACTACCTGCGTGCGGGCGCGATGGCCGCACACTCGCCCATCATGGACGAGGTCCGTGAGGCAGCCGACGACGGCGTACCGGTCCTCGGGATCTGCAACGGCGCTCAGGTCGGCTGTGAGTCGAGTCTCACCGAGGGCGCGTTCACGACCAACGAGAGCGCCCGGTTCCAGTGTGAGCACGTCTACCTCCGCGTCGAACGCGACGACACCCCCTGGACGGCCGCCTACGAGAAAGGCGACGTCATCGAGGTCCCAATCGCCCACGGCGAGGGTCGCTACGAAATCGACGACGACCGTCTCGCCGAGCTCGAGGCCGACGATCGGATTCTCTTCCGGTACTGTGACGAGGACGGCAAGACGGGGCCGGACGTCAACCCGAACGGTTCGAAACACAACGTCGCAGGCGTCCTCGGCGACCGCAAAAGCATCGCCGTCCTGATGCCCCACCCCGAGCGCGTCAGCCTGCCCGACGTCGGCTCGACCGACGGCCAGGGCATCCTCCGCGGCTTCGAGACGGCACAGTAGCGGCGGACGAACACACCACTTCTCGATCGAGTCGACCGTCTCGAGCGACCAGACAGGTCACGGACTTCTCAGGCCTACGTGAGGAGCCGAAACCGTCGAAACCGGTCGAAAGGACCTCGAGTCAAAAGAAGAGAGATGCGCAATCAGGAGACGTACAGCGAGTAGGCGATCACGACAAAGCCTACGAGCATCAACAGGCTCTCAAGGAGGATTCCCATGCCGAGTGAGACGCCGAGGAGTTCATAGAGGGTGCCGGCCAGAACTAGCCCCAGCGTGACGAGTCCAAAACCGACAGCCAACATACCGAGCGCCCGCTGTCGGGTCCGGCGGTAGGCCTTATAGGCGAGTACGGTTATCAGACTGCCGACGATCAAACTGAGCGTCTTCACGATGGCGAGGGCGAGAGAGATCGTCGGCCCTGCGGCGTCCGGGCTCATTTGAACTACAGATCGAAATTCGTGACGACCACTAAGTAGTTTGTCGTTCACACGTATTGAAAGCCCGCCGAATGACGTGGATGTCGAGACTGTCGGACAGCAGTCATCGAAGGGCAGCCACCGGATGGGAGTTATATAGTAGCCACTGCACGGCAGTGCGTACCTGCTCGCCAGCCGGATCGGTGATCAGTGTGCGACTCAGTACAGGTGTTACTATAGATCCCCGCACTCGTTCTGTCCGACAGTGTAAAGCGAGTTTACGGGACGGGAGTGGCGACGTCACACGGGTTTTGACGCCACAGCCGAGCGAAGGCCGCGTACCGACCACGTCGTCATCACTCGAGCGAGCTTTTTCGTCACTGCCGACACAGTACCGAACATGACACGACTGGTGGAACTCGAGGCGACCGGCCCGCGAAAGCTCGATCCCGACGACGTAGATCCCGAGAAGGGCGACGTCGCGGTCTGTCAGTGCGGTCTCTCGGCGTCGTTTCCGTTCTGTGACGGTACTCACCGACAGACCAGAGACGAAGCCGAAGGCGAGACGTACGTCTACGAGGATGGCACGCGAACGGTCGTAAAACGGATCGTAACGAGCGACGAGAACGCACCCGACGACGATGGAGGGACGTTCGGGCGCGAAGAAAAGGCGGATGACGACGACGAGCCGTCCGATAGCGACGGATCGTAAGCGAGGTCACAGCGATCTCGAGGAGTTCAACACGACCAGGAGGCTGCTCGTGGCCATCGCGAGCGCCGCAAAGAGCGGGTTCAACAGGCCCGTAAGCGCGAGCGGGATCGCGATGGCGTTGTAGACGAACGCCCAGCCGAGGTTCTGTCGGATACGGCTGTGCGTGCCGGAGGCGACGTCGAAGGTCTCGGCGACCGCCGCGAGATCGTCGCCGACGATGACGGCGTCGGCGGCGTCGGTCGCGAGTTTCGTCCCGCTGCCCATCGCGATACCGACGTCCGCAGCTGCAAGCGCGGGGGCGTCGTTGCTCCCGTCGCCGACCATCGCGACGGTGCCGCGAGAGCGGAGGCGGCGGACGGTCTCGGCTTTCGCTTCCGGCGGCACGCCGGCAAATACCTCGTCGACGCCGTCGACGTCGCGGAAGCGATCCGCCGCCGCCCCCTCATCGCCAGTGAGGACGACGACCTCGCGGCCCGACGAGAGCGTCGCAACGGCCTCACGCCACGTATCTCGCGGCGAGTCGCCGACGACGATCACGCCTCGAACGCGGCCGTCCCAGCCGACGGCGACCGGGACGTCGCCCGCTGCTCGAGCGTCGTCGATCGTCGACTCGAGGGCATCGGGGACGGACTGCCCGCGCTCGCGGAGGAAGTCGGGATGACCGACAGTGACGCGCTCGCCGTCGACGACGCCGCTGACGCCGCGACGTTCACGTTCGAAGTCGGTGACGTCGGCAGCGATGGCAGTGCCGCCGTCGGTGGTTTTCTTCCCCGTACTGGAGGGAGCTACCGGAGCTGCATCGACGATCGCCGCGGCGATCGGGTGTTCCGAAAGCGCCTCGACTGCGCCAGCGCGGCGGCAGAGGTCGTCTCCGCGCTCACCATCCGTGGCGTGGACGTCGACGACACTCATCGCGCCGGTCGTAAGCGTCCCCGTTTTATCGAGAACGACGACGTCGACGCTGGGAGCGTCCTCGAAGATCGTCTCCGCGGCGACGACGATGCCGCGTCTGGCGGCTTCCTGGACCCCCGAGGCGATCGCCAGCGGGGTCGCCAGCCCGAGCGCGCACGGACAGGAGACGATGACGACCGTCAGGCCGACTAACAGTGCCGTCGAGGGACCAGCACCAGTCGCGAGCAACAGCACCGTCACGGCGGTCGCGAGCACGAGGACGAGCGGGACGAAGATCGTCGCGAGTTTGTCCGCGAATCGCTGGACGCCCGGCCGAGCGCTCTGGATCGACCACAGCAGCGAGACGAGCCGGTCGAGCGTACTCTCGGCCTCGTCGCCGACTTCGACGACGACCGGCGCGTCGGTGACGACGGTGCCGCCACGGAGGGGGTCACCCGGCTCTTTCTCGACGGGCAGGGACTCACCGGTGACCAGCGACTCGTCGACCGCCGCCGTCCCCTCGGTGAGCTCGCCGTCGAGCGGGACCCGCTCACCCGGTTTGACGAGGAGCCGGTCACCCGGATCGACAGCCTCGAGCGACACTGTCTCACCGTTCTCGAGGCGGGCTTCGTCGACCTGTTGTTCGGTGAGATCCGAGAGCAGGCTCGCGGCGCGGCGCTTGATCGTGGCCTCGTAGTACGTGCCGGCGGTGACCACGAGGACGACCGCGACGCTGACGTCGAAGTAGAGATCGGTCCGACCGAGCGCCATCGCGAGGGTACTGTAGGCGTATGCACCGACGGCCGCCGTCGTCACGAGCAGGTCCATGTTCGGAACGCCCGCCCGGAGGCTGACGTAGGCCCCACGGAGGATCGGGTAGCCGGTGTAAAAGAGGACGAACGAAGTCATGAGCCAGATGTTGACGGCCACGTAGTAGCCGTCCCAGCTCCCGAAGTCGGCGAACGGTTCGTAGCCGAAGTACGTCGGGTAGAGGAAGACGGCGTACCAGATCATCACCATCATCCCGAACATCCCGCCGCCGACCAGAAACCGTACGAGCGCCTGGTCGCTGCCGGAGTCCGCACCGTCGTCCGCGCGGTCTCGTGCGGTGTAGCCGTAGCCGGAGACCAGCTCCGGCAACTCATCCTCCGCGAGGTCGTCGTCGTCATAGACGACCCGCATCGTCTCGGTCGCGTAACTGGCCTCCGCCCCAACGACGCCGTCGACCGACTCGACGCGCGTCTCGAGGAACGCCTCACAGGTCGAACAGTGCATGCCCTCGACCCGGAGGAACGACTCCTCGCCGGCGTCCTCTATGTCGTCGAGCCTGCTGCCCGCTTCGGCTCGCTCACGAACTGACTCGGCGTCGACGTCGTCGACGGTCTCGAGCGTCTGATGGACCTGGAGACAGCCCAGACAACAGAACTCGCCGTCCACGTCGGGATCGGTGATCGGGTCGGCCGGCGTCGGGAGCGAACAGAGCGTACACTCACCGCTTCCGACGTCGTCGACGCCGTCGGCGTCAGTGGCAAGGTGCGAGTCAGCGCGTGGTGACCAGGTCATGTGAAACTCAGTTGAATCGGGCGTCGATCGCGGACCGGCCGCTCGAGTGAGCAGACGGCTGGCAACGGCAAATGGGTATCGGGGTCGAGACGGTGGGTGATCGGGTCGGCATCATGGGGAACGGACTCGAGTTCGTCACGGGTGCGTGTACGCGTCACAGTGGCTGGTAGAGCGACAACGGCGGGTGCGGGAAGTGAATGCCATACAGCAGCAGGCCATGCCGGAGCGGGACGTAGCCGAGCGCGAGAAAACCGACGCCGAGAGCCCGGTCGACCGTGTTCGTGTATCTGTGCGACGAACTCGAGACTGCACATGTGCAGTTACGACGTCGTGTCGCCCGAAGCGTGACTCCCGTGGCCGTCTACGGGCTGAAACGCCACGTACAGACCGGCGAGAATAAGGATCACGTTGAGGACGGAAACGAGACCGGCGGTTAGTGATCCCTCGAGGGCATACCACAAGAGCGGAACGACTGCCAGGAATCCGACGAGCAAGGAATGGCGCGGGGAGAGCGCGTCGAAGGTCATATCGGTACCTGAGTATAGCGGATACTTAAACAACCCACCCGTTCCCAGTCGGTAGGAACGAGAAAGGGGGGTAAGTCGGTATTGTTCCCTACCCACCCGTATGAGTTCGGCGACAGACCAAAGTCAAGCCGATCACGGGACCGGGGGGTCGAAGGTAGACCAACCGGTTCGTGAGATCGGCCACGATGAGTACGACCCGATCGGGACGTTGACCCTGATACTGATTTACTTCGTGTTGCTCGCATTCTTGTGGGTATTCATGTACTTCGTCGAGTTCCTGGGTAACGATCCGACGGTGATCGGCTGGATCGGTGCGGGGGTGGGGCTCGCGTGAAAATACACACCTACGAGAAGCTCTGGCTCGTCGCCGCGATGGTGTTGATCGTCGGAATTATCGCAACTATCACATATGGCACCGTCGGCCTCGGTATCGCGATGGTCGACGATCAAGAAGACACCATCAGCCCGAACGACCTGGGAGAAGACGAGCGCTTCAGCGACCCACGCGTCGAACAGGTCGGTGAGAACGAATACGAAGCGTACGTGATCGCACAGACGTTCACCTACCAGCCGAATCCGATCGAGGTGCCCGAAAACAGCGAAGTGACGTTCTACGTCACGAGCCGCGACGTCATCCACAGCTTCAGCCTCGTCGGAACCAACGTCAACACGATGGTCGTCCCAGGTGAAGTCGCCTCGATAACCGCCGAGTTCGACGAACCCGCCGAGTACGGCGTCGTCTGCAACGAGTACTGTGGCTCCGGCCACCACGACATGGAAGGAATGGTCTACGTGCTGCCCGAAGACGAGTTCGATCTGACTGAGCTGTCGGTGACCGCCGACGAAGAGGTCGAACTCGGC
Source organism: Natrarchaeobaculum sulfurireducens (assembly GCF_003430825.1). Lineage (NCBI taxonomy): Archaea > Methanobacteriati > Methanobacteriota > Halobacteria > Halobacteriales > Natrialbaceae > Natrarchaeobaculum > Natrarchaeobaculum sulfurireducens. The sequence continues at coordinate 3,307,960 of NZ_CP024047.1, forward strand.
GACGACGCCACGTTCGAGGTCACCGTCGACAACGGCCAGCTCGACGATCTCGAGACGACGATCGAACTCGAGGTTGGCGACGAGACGTTCGAAGAGGACGTCACCGTCCCGGGCGACGATACCTACGAAACGACGTTCACCGTCGACTCGGCTGAGCTCGGCGAGGACGACCACGACTGGACCGTGACCGTCGACGACCACACCGAACAGGGTACGCTGAGCGTGGTCGAAGACCTCGAAGACGACGAAGACGACGATGGAGGTGACGACGATGAGTGATGCAACCGTCAACGATACCACGAAGACGACAGGAGAGCCACTAGGTGAGGCCTACCTCGATAAATTCCCAGCAGAAGCGAAAGTCGTTCGCTCCGCGCTGTACAGTTCGTTCCTCATGCTCGCGTTGGGTGGGCTGTTTGGAGTCATCCAGACGTTACACCGAACCGACTTCCTCCGCATTATGGAGTCTGAGACGTACTACACCGTCCTTACCGCCCACGGCGTGTTCTTGGTGATCGCGTTCACGATCTTCTTCCTCGTGGGCGTGTTCACCTGGGGCGTGACGACCAGCCTCGATCGTGGGGTCGAGGACATACGCTTCACCTGGGTCTGGTTGGGAACGATGTCCGCTGGAGCGGTGATGTCCGCCGTAGCGATCCTTGCTGGCTTCACCGACTCGATCGACATGAGCGCGGACGTCCTGTTCACGTTCTACGCTCCGATGCAGGCTCACCCCCTGTTTTACATCGGGCTGACCGTGTTCGTCGTCGGCACCTGGTTGGCTGGCGCAGACTGGTTCCGTTCGTGGTGGGCCTGGAAGAAAGAGAACCCAGGCGAGCGCATCCCGCTACCGACGTTCATGGTCCTGACCACCATGATCATGTGGTACGTCGCCACGATCGGCGTCGCAACGGCGATTCTGGCGTTCCTGCTGCCGTGGTCGCTCGGACTCATCGACTCGGTGAACCCGACCCTGACGCGAACGCTGTTCTGGTTCTTCGGCCACCCGGTCGTCTACTTCTGGCTGATGCCAGCGTACATGATGTGGTACGTCCTGCTGCCGAAGATCTCCGGCGGGAAGCTGTTCAGCGATCCGCTCGCCCGCGTCGTCTTCGTCCTCTTCCTGTTGCTCTCGACTCCCGTCGGAATCCACCACCAGTACCTGGATCCCGGCATCTCGGAAGGGTTCAAGTTCATCGCGATGACAAACACGATGTTCCTGTTGCTGCCGAGTCTGCTGACGGCGTTTACGGTCGTCGCCAGTATGGAACACGGCGCGCGCCAACGCGGTGGCACCGGGCGAATCGGATGGCTCAAAGCCCTCCCGTGGCGTGACCCTGTCTTCGCCGGGATGGCGCTGGCCGGCCTGATGTTCGCCGCCGGTGGTTTCTCCGGAATGATCAACGCCGGGATGAACATCAACTACCTCGTCCACAACACGCTGTGGGTGCCCGGTCACTTCCACCTCACCGTCGGCACCGCCGTCGCCCTAACGTTCATGGCCGCCACCTACTGGTTCCTCCCTCAGCTAACCGGGAAGAAGCTCTGGGGCCGGTCCGTCGCACTCGTCCAGGTCGTCCTCTGGTTCATCGGAATGACGTTCATGACCAACGCGATGCACCGCGCTGGCCTGCTCGGGATCCCCCGACGAACCGCCGAACCACAGTACGATGGCTTCGAGTTCGAAGCTGGGGTCGGCAGTGTCGCCGAGCTCGACGCCCAGATCGCGCTGGGCAGTATCTTCCTGACCCTTTCGCTCGTGTTGTTCTTCGCAGTCGTCATCGGGACGGCACTCGGCAGCCGCAGTGACGACATCCCGGCAAACGGCTACGCCGAGGCACTCTCCGGGCCCGAAGACTCCCCGAAGATCCTCGACAACCTCAAACTCTGGTTCGGGCTCGCGGTCGTCCTCGTGATCATCGCGTACACGTTCCCACTGCTGAGCATCATCGAACGCGGCGGCCTGTTCGGCCCCGACATCACCGCGTTCCCACAGAGCATCGATATCGTCTCGATGGCGTGGGTCACCGCCGAACAGTACGCTGTCGATGCGTTCACGTCGGCCAGTGAAGCCACACAGGCAGCCATTAACGGGGTACTTCGCTAATGCGAATCTCGAAGGAAGCACTGCTCATCGTGCTCGCGTTCACCGTCCCGTTCGTCGTCGAGCTTCGAACGGTGCTCGCCTGGTTCCACATCGAGGTCACGGTGTTCGAGTCACTCCTGCTCGGTGCTGCACTGATCGTCGCGATCCTCGTCTGGGCGCTGTTCCCCCAGGACGGCAGTCGAGACACCGACGCGTCCGGCTCGAGCTAACCACGCTCGTCTCACCTACGGGCTGTCGCGACTGGACCGATCGACCGATTCCGAACCGACGCCGACCGAACGCAGTTTTTCGTCCTGGCTGAATGTACACTCGAGGCCAACAGTACTAGCTACAACCCCGCGCGGCAGTCACCGACAGCTGCCACCGAGAGCAACCACCGAAAGATCATTCCGAACTTACAGTCTCGAGCGTGACCAAAAGCTGTTCTGCCGACGCGACGGTCGACCTGATAAGTCCGATAGACGATCGAAAATAGACTCGCACTCGTCACCAGGTTTCGATTCGGCCCTCGCGGACGTCCTCCGCACAGCCCTCACAATCGGGATGTCCCGTCTCGTAACAGGCTGGTCGGTACTGATCGTCCAAGGCCGCCGCTCGCCGTTCGGCATACCGACGGCAGACGAGCTGTACGCGTCCCTCATCGTCGGCCGGGAGACTCCGGGCATTTTTTGCGACCCGGTAGGCCTCGCGAGCCTCCGCGAGTTGTTCGTCCGTCGACTCGCGCAGCTGTTCGTACTCTTCACCGGCCTCCTGAAGCTTCGACCGCAGGAACCGCTCGAGTCGACGGCGATCCGACATCGACTTGCTCTTCGACCGCCGGCCACATATACTGTCGGACGATGTCAGTGCTCGCCTGACGCGTCCACAACCGATCGGCATCGAACTGTACCTGCTCGAGAGAGATACCCACGACGGAGAGTAAGGGTTAACTTCAGGCCCCGTTTTTTACCCGATAGCGGGCCCTTAGCTCAGTCTGGTTAGAGCGCTCGGCTCATAGCACGGTCGCGTCGGTCGCGGTCGTGGGAGACACCGAGTGGTCGATGGTTCGAATCCGTCAGGGCCCATCCAAATTCTGCACGGTTCTGAGCCAACGGATATTCAAGTTACAACGCTTGTATCCCCTGTTTTCTGATTTTGGGTGGTGGTTGGCCCTCGAGGCGCGTTTGGAGTTCATCCATCTGCTAAACGCGGGTCGCTGTCGTCGTGCCTTCTCTGATAGCCGACGCTCGGAAGTCATTTAATCAACAAGCGATTGATCCGCTCCAGCGTGTCATACAATACACTCCACACCTCTACTTAGTGCTTCGACAAGCCTGAACTGCGGTGTCGAATCCGTCGCCGCTGACCAGTTCGACCCTGCAGTTGACGCTTGGCGGAGTACTTAGCGGTTATGCAGTCCGCATTCGGGTGTATTCTGCGAATCTCACCAGTTGTCAGTTTTTGTTCAGAGAAGAGCAGCAGATAATGGCTGTTGAGGACCATTGCAAGTCACGCTCATGTGTTCAAGACCCTTGCTAGTTAGAGTCCCAGATATCCTGTTCAGGTGAAATGGCTACAGGGGGCGGGCTTTTCAATACTCGCTGTCTAGACATACGGCTGACATCACACCTATATCGGTCTACAGCGTGGATCAATCCATGGTCTTGTGGTTGCCCTGCTCAAAAAGACGAGACTTGAAGCACAGCATTAATCAGACCAGTTGAGGCGGTTATTGGGATTCAGCGACGATCTCTCGAATTATCTCTCGTGCCTCGTCCTCTGATAGTCCTTCAAGTTGTACGTTCGTCAGTGCGTGGTTGAATCGTCGCGTGGTCTCGTCAATGACACGCGACTTTTCATCTTCAAGTTCGTCACACATGACTTGAACGGCAGGCTGATAGCGCGCAAACCAGCGGTCAAACACCTTGTTGACCATAGTCTGATTGGCAAAGACCGCGTCTGTTGTCGAATAATCGTCACCACGAGATGTGAGCTCTGCGATCCACCAGAGACGGTGGATGGCGTTTGAGTACAAGTCGGAGCCTGCACCGAGGAACTTCTCTCTCATCGCCTCCTCAGAACGATACTCCCAACGGTGCCGGACGAGATCGGGATACCGGACGACTGCTAGCCAGTGCCAGAGGCCCGGATCCCCGGCAGTTCGCCTTGTAATGTCAAGGCCGCGATGAATGTCTTCAGCGAGTGCACCATCTATAGCAGTGTTGTACTCCTGATACTCATCTAACACCTGCTGTACCGCCGAATCAATCCTGTCAAGGTCGGCCTTCGGATGTCCTGGCATAGGCTCTACGTACTTATTTAGCTGTTCGTCGGTGAGCGTCGCCTCGCCTTGCATAAACGATTCACCAACGAGGCGGCGTCCGTCTTCGGTCAGTCGGTGTAATTCTGTTTCGGTCACGTTAGATCTGGAGGCCCTCCTCCATGAGATGGATCAGTTGCTCTCGGGGATTTATGTACTCCTGAAGTTCGCTATCGATCCGCTGTATCACGTGGGGTAGGGTTTGCGAGTCAGAAAGATTGTCCCTGAGACGGTGAGTCGCTTCTGACACATCACTAGTATCGTAGAGGTTGCGGGCAAACGTCTGAAGCACCATTTCTTGCCACTCGTATTCAACATCGCCCTCTACGTCTACGGCACTACCAGCCCGAACAAGCAGTTGTATCCACACACCGTAGCTCACTTGATCAAGTATCACGTCACGCATCCGAGCCTCGGCCCCGACAGATCCCCTACTCTGTAGTACCTCGGCAATACGGGGATGATCTGAGTTGATCCACAGTTTAGGACGACTCTCGTTTCGGAAGTCAAGGTAGTAGAGCTTGTTTCCGTCTGGGAGGTGAGCGTTTTGTGAGAACCGCACCCGCTCACCATCAATAGCGGCTCGCTCTTCGCCGTCGGTGCGGTCAACGACGACGTAGTACAGTGTCCCACTGGCGACGCGGAAGTTCTTTTGATCGGCGTAATCGCTCAGTCCTTCTCCTGAATGAGATTCTGTGCGAACGAGATACGGACGGAGTTCAAAAGTTCCTCGAACAGTGCTCTTCGGAACTTCTATCGTGACGTCGTATTCACCGGGCGTCGTAGGTGCTTCGGAAATGACGACCCGATCACGATAAATCGTCTCGTGACAGCGAATGGTTACGTAGAGCTTGGCCGGAGGCTGTGCCCGTTCGTCCTGTGGAAAGACTGCTTGAACTGTCTCCTCGGACAGGCCCAGTTTCCCGTGGAGAGTGATCGTGTTCCAATCCGGATCATCACTACTGTCGGACGACGACACTGCCGACGCGAGGTCAATCTCTGTTTGTGCGGGGTTCAGTTCAAGTGCTGTTTGATTTCCGTCGTCAACGGTGTACGAATCCAGTTCGAAGTCTACTCCCTTATCCCGGTAGCTGAACGGGAGTACCGTAGTACGGTGTCGCTGCGAGTGCCTGGTCACGCTTGATCCTCCTCTGTTGTCTGTAATTCTGCGAGTATCTCTAGTTGTGTCGCGCCGACATCACCGTGCACTAAGTCAGCGGCTTCATCAGAATGAGAACGGCCATAGAACGATACTTCATTGACGGTTTCGTCGGCGACGAGGTGAGCACATCCATCGTCGTACGACACGGTCACGCCGGATTGTTCGATTTCAACGGAATCGATGGGAATGTCGTCATAGCGGGATCCGTCCTCGCCAACACCGGTGAGTGAGATGTCGGCACTCCATCCATCGAACTCCTCTAAGAGGACTTCAATTCGACCAGAGATCGTCCATGCGTCGCCATTGAAGCGAGACGAGCTGTCGATCTCAAAGGCAGGGTCGGCAGGCGACGTCGTGGATCGAGGATTCCCGCTCCCGTGAATCGGGAACCGGTTTAGAACATTGTCAGAGAGGGAGTCGCTGTTGCTGCCCTTCGATATCAAGTGGCGGAGGCCATCACGCACCGTTCCAAACATGTCGTCGAGTGCCGTCCGGAAGCCACGTTGGTACTGCTCACGAAGGTTCTCGGTAGACTCCCACTCGTCGTGCTCGGGTGGCTCGGCGAACCGCAGGAACCGGTCTACTTCTCTGTCACTCTCGGACGGGATCCCTTCCGGCCGTGCTTCGCCAGCGGCCAACACGCCGAAGAAGTTTCGGTCACCATAGGCCACACGGCTCTGGTCGTAATACTTGACCACCATCCCTGCTCCCCGGAACAGTGCGACGTTATTCAGGTACGCATCGTCGTCTGCGGGGGATGCAAGACGAGCCGACAACCGAACTGAGCCGTCGGGAGTCTCGGCTCCGTCGGCACGGGGCGGGAGCTTAACCGGGATATCAAGTCCGGCGACGTCCCCGGGGTCTACCAGCGTCTGAGCGTCCGTAGTTCTCTCGTCGTAAGCCTCAACGAACGGTCGGATGGCCGGGACGCTCTCTACGTCGGCCGTCAGTATCTCGTCGGACGTTTCGACCGTGATTTCGAGGTCACCCCGATAGATCGCTGGCCAGAAGTACTTGACAGAGGCGTCAACAAACTCCTGTGCGAGGTCTTCGATATCCGGTCGCTCATCCCGCGTCGGGTCCTGGAATTCGACGACCATAGCGCTTGTTCCACTGACAGCGGGCCGTTCCACGTGCAGTTGTTCTGCGAGCTGCGACGCACGCTCTCCCCAGAATGATTCCGGTCGGGGGCCATCGTCCGTCTCCACAGGCTGGCAGAGCCACCCAGCACCTTGGTACGTCGTATCGTCGTTCGCGAGTTGGTGTGTCGGGAATTTAGAGCGGGCAATGAGTCGCGGGGAATCATCCTCACGCACACCGTGTGTAAGGTGCGAGTTGAAGACGACCGTTGAAGCACCCGAAAAGGTCCAGAGTACGGACTTGCCGAGACCGTACGAGCCACCGGCGGTGTCATCCTGCTTGCTGCTGTAGAGTTCGTCGCGGACCAGCGCAGCGTAGTTTGAGTCTTCGTCCCAGTTTCCGGTTAAGCCGGTCGTATTTCTGTCTTCAACGACAAGGAGTCGGATTTCAGCATCGGGATCGTTAACTCGTTCAACGACCCGTTCGTAGCGACGACCATTATTTGTGTCTGCGACCGCTCGCATCCGTTCACCGAGTCCATCATCCCAGCCAAGTCCGTTAAGGAACTCTTCTTTCTCGTCACCCCTGAGTGTGACGAAACGGAACGCCACCTCAACTGGATCGCCATTCGGGAGGCCCTGGTCATTCGCGTTTTGGAGGACCTCACGGACGAAAGCCTCGGAGTCGTGGTCAACGGCGTGTTTGGTTGGATCGTCGCCGTAACGTGGCGCTCCTGGTCCACCACTGAAGAAGAACCACTCGGCCGCTTCGTTGATTTGTATCTGCTCCTGATCCATGTGAGAAACCGGTATGTTTGTACGGAACTAAGACCACCTGTTTAGTATTATTGTTACGAGTTGCTGGAGTCCCGTCAATAGGAATGACCAGAGGCACCAACTAGGGGAAGATCACCGCCCTCTTCGGGTGGTAAGAAGTAGTCGGGATGTTGTCGTTGCCGAACGCTTATGTAACGATACACAAGAAAGTGGATTATGAAAGTAGCCGCAGTGGATCTGTTCTGCGGGGCTGGCGGACTCAGTTACGGCCTCCAACAAGCCGGCGTCTCGGTCGTTGCAGGAATTGATCAGGACCCAGACTGTAAGTACCCGTACGAACAGAACATAGACGGCGAATACGTACGAGCAGACGTTCACGCGTTAGCACAAGATCCCGAACCAATCGCACAGATGTATCCGTGGGATGCAGATCTCAAAGTCCTCGCAGCATGTGCACCTTGTCAACCGTACTCCACAATGGGGCACTCAAAGGGAAAGGGTCACGAGGACCATCAAAAATGGGGTTTGCTAAACGAAGTGTCACGGATCGTAGAGTACGTTGAACCGGACGTAGTCGTCACCGAAAACGTACTCCAAGTAAATCAAGAGGATGGGGTATACGACGCGTTCATCAAAAGTCTCGAGTCCCAAGATTATCAAGTAAACCGTGACGATAATAAGAATGTCTACTGTCCTGAATACGGGATCCCACAGAAGCGGAAGCGGTGGGTTGTCATGGCGTCCAAGCGGGGGTCCCTTTCTCTTCCCAACCCCCCGATTCGGAACGAAGACGACTACCCGACGGTTCAAGATACGATTGATCATCTACCACCGATTGAAGCAGGAGAAGTGAGTGAAGAGAACGACGTACATAGAGCACGTTCTCTCTCGGAGAAGAACCTAGAGCGTATCGATAACATGGAACCTGGTGGGGATTGGACTCTCTGGGAAAAAGAGGGCCTCAACCATCTTCTCGCAGACTGTCACCGGAAGGCCACTGGGCGCTCGTACAAAGCTCCCTACAGCCGGATGCGGCCCAACGAACCCTCGCCGACTATCACGACGCAGTTCTACAATTACGGGAGTGGTCGCTTCGGACACTACGACACAGACCAGAATCGGGCACTCTCGATCCTCGAGGGAGCACTACTTCAGACGTTCCCAGAAGACTATGACTTCTACGACGATTGGGAGGACGTCGGTGTGTCAAATCTGGGCCGCATGATCGGCAACGCGGTCCCCCCGAAGCTCGGTGAGTACATGGGCAAGGCAATCCTTTCACACGTAGGCGCGGCAGCGCCGTCTGTCGAGTCTACAGTCGCCGACGACTGAGAGAAAACGGATGTCATCTGAGACCCAGCACCGATTTCGGACAAACCTGCTTGAATGGGGAAAGGAGAACCGCCGTGAATATCCGTGGCGGCAACTGGATCGAACACTATACGAGGTATTCATAGCGGAGTTCTTCCTGACTCAGACACCGGCTGACAACGTTGCAGCGGTCTATCCAGGGTTCTTGGAACGGTTCCCAACGCTGGAGGAGATTACGGAGGCCGGTGAGCAGGAGCTCGTTGAAGCTATTGAGCCCCTCGGATTCCAAAACATGCGTGCAGAGGCGCTGAAGCAGATTGCCTCAACGCACGATCACCTCCCCATTGAGCCGGAAGCGCTGATGGAACTTCCGCGAGTGGGTCGATACGTGGCGAACGCCACGTTGTGCTTCGCTCGTGGTGACCGGTTACCGGTACTTGACAGGAATGTTGAGAGGGTGTACAGTCGAGTATTTCGAGATGCATGGCCCGAGACAGAAGCGGATCAGTTGACTTTCGCGCAGAGACTGGTACCTGACGAAGCTCGTGTGTACAATCTCGCTTTGCTCGATTTCGGTGCGTTGGTTTGCCGGACAGAACCGCTATGTGAGCAGTGTTTCGCCAACAAGTACTGTGTTTACTTCCAAGGATCGGCAGGGCGTACGTAGCATTATAAAAACGCTGGCAACACTTCTTGGGATAGCGTGCATCACTTGGCAGTCCTGTTTGCTTCAGCAAAAACCGACGTGAGTGATTTATCGACCACACAAAAACATCTCCGCATCTCTGGGACGGTGACTGCTGATGAGTTGAGTTAATCCATTATGGGTAGGCTCTCGTTAGACATTACCCCCCCAATTTCCAAAGACAGTTGAGGTGAGCGGTGATGTTTTTACCAGTACATATTCATAGCTCCTCTATCAAATAGCATTTTACTGATGACAGATCCCATCTGGAAGTTCCCAGAGCAGAAATCGGGAATAACAGAGTATCACAAAAACCCAACAGAAAGTGCTCTGGATAGTACTCTTGAAACGTTTGTTCGTGAAGTCCTGCAAAACGCGAACGATCAAGGCATCTCCGAGGAAGAACCTGTCAAGGTTACGTTTGACTTTACCACACTTACAGGAAGCGAACTTGGGGAGTTTTTAAAGACGCTCATCTGGGAGGAACACGATGGGAGCCCAGAAGATCTCCGCTGGCATATAGAACGCGCAATCGAAAACGACCAGGCCCGTGACCCCGGGCTCAAACGCTTTCTTAATCATTTTGACGGCGACAGCCTCACCATCCTGACCATTCACGACGAACATACGACAGGCCTTCGAGGCAACGAGACAGACACAAAGGAGCCGTATGCTTCTCTTGTCAAAGACTTCGGCAGTACGAACAAACCGGGATCTAGTTCAGGCGGGAGCAAGGGCCTCGGTAAGACAGTCCTCTGGGCTTTTTCAGGCCTTTCGACAGTTCTGTTCAATTCGCATCCAGACTCCTTCCCCCCCGATGGTGGTGACGAGCCGCCACGGCTCGTCGGACGTACAATCGTCCCAGCACACACGGACAAGGATGAAACGACACACTACACGAACCACGGCTGGTATGGTCGAAACAACCCCGACCGAATTGATGACATTGGTCGTCCCAGCTCACTCTGGGGCGACCTCGACGACGCAGATAGACTTGCAGACACGCTTTCAGTAAGCCGACCGACCGACAACTACGGCACAAGCATCGGCGTTGTGGGTTTCCGCATTCCAGGCCGAGAGTCTGAGCCCGACATGGAAGAGTTAGCTGCCTCTTTCCGCCACGCGTCGGTGAAATACTTCTGGCCGGCGATGGTGCGAGACGAATTGGAAGTCCACGTCGAAACTCCAGACGGTACCCAAACGGAGGCGACACTTGACGATGCCCCCGGTGTCAAACCATACGTCAAGTGCTACAGCGAATACTTCGATATCACTGATACGGAACTGAGTGGGGCCGGCAGCTTTGCGAAACGAGAAGTCCCGATCGAAATCCCACGTGAAGATCCAGAAACGGTAGATGAGGACCCACATGATGGCTACCAAACTGCCGTTGACCTTGTCGTACGTCACCTCACCCCGGCGGATCGGACTGCTTTCGACGCGGACGATGATGATGAACTAGGAATTAACCATGTGGCGAGACTCCGTGGGGCGCAGATGGTAGTTGACTATGTTGACATGTCTCGGGCTGCTAACCGCGGCAAAGACTTCGTTGCAGTCATGGTTGCCGGCGAAGCACAGACGCGACCTGATGAGGACGTATCGGAAGCAGAAACGGCTCTTGAAAAGTTCCTCAAGAGGTCCGAACCCACACAACACGACGACTGGATTGGCTCTGACAACGACTATCTCAACGAACACTACATTGGAACCATCACAGCCGAAATTAACGCGTTAAAGGGTGAACGGCTGGAAGCTGTGATCAACGACATCGTTCAGGAGGATATCGATTCTGGTGACGAAGTGCCTGGAATGGATGACATCGCCCCGATCATGGATGGTCGAGACACCGATAACGGCGAGGACTCTGCCCTCAGCTGGGAAACTAGACCCGACGTCTGGATTGACGACGAGAGGTGGCAATTCTTCGCTAAAGGTGGCCCCAGCGACCCAGACCATGGCGGCTGGACACTCACCGTTAAACTCGTACGACTCGACAGTCAAGGACACGAAGGTGAATCGGTCCCGATTGACGAATTCGAAGTCGTCGAAGGAGAAGCCGACGACTCAGTTGATGCCGACGGAGTCGCCCATCTCGAAGCCGATGGGACGGCCGACCGTGTCGCATTCCAAGGAGGATCTATCCAACTAGACGGGTTCTCTCGGGACCCAGGGGAACTCTTTGATGTCGGCGAAGCCACCCAAACAAAAATTAAAATCAGTGCCGAAATCATGGAGGAGTAACTCGCATGACGTCCGACATCCGACGTGCGACTGCCAACGCCGACGACCTCCCTTATCGCTACCGAGAAGACGCGATAGATCTCCAGATTGGCGAGTACAGTGTTGACGAAACTGAACCTTCCGAACCGGAGACAGACGATACCACCCTGCCACTCTTTCGGTATCAGCCGTGGGATCGGGCAGAGCTCTCGCTGTCGCTGTCAATCTCTGACCGAGACTTGGACCACGTTTGTGAGGGCGACACCCCTTACGATGCCAAGCTGATCGTAGTCGTCGAATCGAAATCGACACACCTACGGTACGAAGTAGTGGTCGAGGACGAGCCACTAGCTGCTGGGACGTATGAGAAAACTATCGATCTTGAATCCCATCTCTTTCGTGACACAGTGACGCTGACCCCGCGGATCGTCACCTCTGACAGCGTATCTAGCGGATTACCGTTCGCCCCGAAAGGGGGTATGCGTATCGCAGGTGGTGACGTTTGGAAAATTCAAGTAGATGAACCCGAACAGAGTGGTACTGGTTACCCGTTCCGGTACAGAGACTTCTCCGATGGCGACTATCCAGAGGGTGCGGTCCATCTGCTCAAGAGCAACCCACGAGAACCTGCAGTTCTTGTCAACACTCTTAACCAGCCGATAGTGGACATACTGGAAACCAAGACGTTCTACAGCTTTGATTCCTATCTAAAGAACGTCATCAAGGCGGAATTAGGCACGTCAACCTGGATACAGCTCGTCGTTCATACGGCAACGACGATCGCCGAATCCGACGAGCCACAGTACGAATGGCAGGAGGGGTTGATCGAGGAGATCGGCCCGTACCTCTACGAGGGCTCATCGTACGATGAGGTAGTTGAAAACCTCGGTGAGGCTGTGTCCGAACCCGACGAACTTCGGAGCTTCATCCGTGAACTCAACATCGCCGTACAACTATATCTTGACCAAGCATCACAGCTCAACGACTTCATTAGCGACTTCAGACCATGACTGATATTCCACGACTCACGGATTCTGGCCGGGATATGGTAGAGGAGCACGACGAATTCACCTCTAGGGAGGAGGTACGCTCTCTGAGAGATGACTTAGAAGCCCATGTCGAATACGACCCGGTCCCTGAGGCTAATATTGATGTAGATGCGCTGAACGAGGCAATCGAACGCGCCACAACGGTCTTCAATCCAGATATCGACACCCAGCGTTCGGCGATGGATTCAGTACTTTCCCCACTTGTCCATCAGTATTACGAGATCCCACCACGTGTCGCGGGCCAAATCGGCGTCTGGCAATACCTTGCGCTTGTTGAATTCCCAGACTATGTTGTGACTCGTTGGCTTGGACATGGTGATCTCAAAGAGAAACTTCTAGGTGAACAAAACGACCTCTATTCGAATCAAATGGCACGTCTGTGGTGGGGTGCCCACTTAACCTACGACCGAGAAGCAGATCACTACTACGGCACCCATAAAATGTTCAATAAGCAACGGATTGCCAATTACGTTCTGGACAGCGAATTCAACCGTTGCCGGCCCGCTGTGCTTGCCTTTGTCGGCAAGCTGCACTCGGAATCTGGGACAACTATTGGCACTGTTGGACGGAGGTTTAACCAATCGCTCTCAACGTATCAAATGGACTCTCGAAGTCGCCAGGATTTCGAAGACCAATTAGATAGAATTCTTGATTTCGTCACCACATGAGTTCCTCGTTACATCTCAAAAACCCCGGCTATGCGCATTCTATCCAGTACAACCACCGAAAATCGTCATCCTACAAAAATTTCCCAACACAGCTGCGTAAATCAGACTACGCTTGAGTACCGGTTTAACATGGAGGCTTTAAATTGAGCCACTGTCTAAGCGCATAACAATGACACTCTACGCAGACTCTACACGGATGTGCTCTATGGGGATTCCTCTTAACGGCTCCCAGACCGCTGAACATGGTTCGGGTGGTCCTGCATGACTTCAAGCGAGGACAACTCAAGCGAATATCCACTCATCCTCCACTGTTTCGCAGACTACGGGACGGAATCAGAGATACTCAGCGACTTTGGAGACGTAATTCGTGTCGGAATTGATCCCAAAGACACGAACGAAAGTGCGCCGGTTAAAGCAGACGCCCATATCGAAAAAAAGGAGTGGGACCTACCGATTAAGGACGGTGTCACATTTGATCTCGGACTATTCCACCCGGTTTGCTCCAGGTGGGCCGCGACAACGAGTATCTCAGGGAATCCCGACGAGCACGAAAACATGATCCCGAGTGCGCGGATGCTCGCGGAGAAGTACTGCGACCACCACATTATTGAGAACGTCCCACGCGCCCCACTCAACGACCCTGTCGTGTTGAACGGACGGATGTTTGGCATGCCCATTGAGTATGAGCGTGCCTTCGAAACCTCTTTCAAAGTACCACAGCCCCCCCGTGAGAAGCAGCTCTTGACTACAGATGGATCATCTGATAAGGCCGAGACCTCGTCGTTCTTCTTCTCCGAACGTTCCAGAGAGTGGTGGGCGGCAGTTAAGAACTACCCCCCAGGGCCGTATCCGAAGGGCCACTTGGCGAAGAACGCGATTCCCGCGCCGTTCATTTATTACCTAGTTCGGATGTGGTTGATGGTGTATGAGGATGAGAAAGGTATCTCGGATGGGCGAGTGGACTACTCCGACTACAATGAGCGGATGGACACTAAGCGAAAAAGTGAGGATAATCGCCAGTTAGACGAGTTCCGATGAGAGATAAGGAGTGTTACGTGTATCTGGATCGGGGGTCTAAGACGTCGTACGTTGGCGATCCGTTCGTGGGGGTGCCGGTGTCTCGTAACATCGTTGAATCCGTCGCTACCCAGCGTTCCATTAAGGCTGATTCACTCGCAAGAGCGCTGCGAGAAGTACGAAATACGTCGGTGATTGACACTGAGACCCTGTTCACGGGATTCGACCCCCTTCCGATAGGACGGAGTGACGACGGGCTATTGTACGTGGTGGCCGAGGCGGACGGGTGTTGGGACGCGGCTGCTAGTAGAATCGGCCTCACCGAGGAGGGTCGTGACGCCGCAGCGACCGCTCACGACCGGCAGGTCGAAAAAGTGGTTGGAGATAGAGAAGAGGGAAGCGGTAGTGGGTTCGTCGTTTCGTGTTCCGAGTTTCCTGCAGACGCTATTGACAACATCGTAGCGGTAGCAGACAGGACCAGACTGACGAATCGGCAAGCGACGATATGGGTCCTCTCACAGTACGTCCCAGGTAGTGACGCAATCGCCCATATACTCTCGGTTCCAGAGTCAATCGTGCAGTCTGAACTCGCTACCGTTGACCGGACTACGCGACGGAGCGCGGCAGAGACACGAACTCTCGACGTCCCCGGACCGCTCACTCGCCTTGATCCGGAACCTCAATCCAGAACGTGGATGGGACTCAATTGGTCAAGGTGGTTCAACCTTCGAGACCGCAAAACGCTCCGAAAAGAATTGCCACGCCGTCCAGGCCTCTACCGAGTTCGACACTCAGAACTCCCGGGTTTGATGTACGTTGGGGAGTCGGGATCAGAAGGAGGCGTTCGACAGCGCGTAGGGCTCGGTCTATCCGCCGGGGTGAACGAATCGGATCAACAGACTGGAGACAAACATGGTGCTGCCCGTGCCCTTCGGCAAATCACTGAGACAACGGGGGGCAAGATGGAGGTTTCTGTCACGGTGCCCCCGATATCGTCGAATGGAAGACACCGGCGGGCAATTGAAGCAACCCTGGTGGCCATCTCGCGGCGAGAGACCGGTTGGACTCCGATGGTCCAACTGAACCGAGAGCCTACTGAGCACGCAACCGGCTCCCATGGCGAATTACATCATGAATTAATAAGCATCGCAGAACGGTCCTCGTATACCGTACCGTCGTGGCAGCCCTGGCGTGACGTGACCGACCCAAGATGGTTGGGACTCGACTGGACCGAGAGCCGTCCACTCTCTGAGCGAGACAGGATCGACAGTAGTGGAGTACATGCGTTTCGATTGTGGCGAGAGGATCAAACGGGGGAACAGTGGAGTCAAACGATCCAAGAGATGGGCACGACCGGATCGATATCAAGTCGGCTGTTCAAATTGCAGAACGAGTATGGAGGCGAGGTGCGTTTCTCTGTTGTCACCCTTGACGGGCTAAGCTCTGACACACAACATCGGTCGCGTGAACTCAGAGAAACCCGCTATGACCTCGTCGGCGCACACTACTTGGCCACTGGCATTCCCCCGAAGGCACAGTACTGACCCCACCAAGAAGCCACACCGGGCGCACACCGCACACATTTATGTCGGCTGCGGAGAGTTGTAGCAATCATGAACCGTAACATACACTTTTCCAACATATCTGCGGTCACGCCCGCCAGTGCTAGTGGGGTGTCGTGATGAGCGGTCAGTGGGGATTCACCACGTCTCGACCGACTGATGCCCGATACGGTGACGATGTCGCAAAATACGCGATGTCGCACGGTGAACCGGGGCTGAAGACGTTTGTTCGGGAGGTGTTACAAAACTCGAACGACGCACGGTTAGCCAACGATCAACCAGCACGGGTCACGTTCAGGCTGAAATCCTTACAAGGCGACGAGGCAATAGAGTACCTCAAAGCACTTGACATCGAGACGTGGTCCGAACACGCTAATTTGGCGACAGATACGGAGAGCGGTAAGCACATCGCTGAGGCGATCAAGCGCATAAAAGACGACGAGAAAATCCGTATTCTGACTATTGAGGACGAAAATACAGAGGGTCTACTCGGTGAGGAGAACGCCGACGAATCAAACTTCACCGCTCTAGTCCGCGACGTCCTGTTCAGCAGTAAATCGGGGGATACTGCCGGCGGGAGTTACGGTCTGGGGAAGGCTGTCCTCTGGCTGTACTCGGGCCTGTCACTTGTAATGTTCAACTCAACGCTGAGCGATTCCGACCCGAAAGATCAGTCCCCTCGACTGATCGGTCGGACGCGCTTGCCGACGCACAAGTCGGAGGATGGCGATACGGTGTACCAAGGACACGGTTGGTACGGTGGTCTGAACGACGAGGAGGGCGCAAGGCCGGAGTCCATCTGGGGAGAAGAGGCTGAATCGATAGCGGACGACCTCCAGTTGAGTCGTCCGGACGGACCGGGAACGAGCATCCAAGTTGTGGACTTCCGCGTACCTACAGCAGAAGAGCGCCTGAACGACGAAGAGTTAGCGGACCAGATCACGGAGATGGCAATCGAATGGTTCTGGCCCGCGATTTATCGTGGCAATCTGGAGGTAGCAGTCGAAGTAGAGGGTGAGACGAAGCAAGCAAGTATCGACGAGTACCCGCAATATGAACCGTTCACCAACTGTCTGGACAACCGTTCTAACTCGGTTGACCAACTGGCCGAACCCGGAGATGTCACGCAAGCGGCCATATCGATAGACGTCCCCGAGAAGAGCGACGGAAGTGGCGGTGCAGACGGCCAACTAGATTTGGTAGTTCGGCGTACGGATACGGGCGAGTATCAGCATCGAAACGAGGTAGCGTTCGTTCGAGGTGCGGGGATGGTTGTTGAGTATTACGACCGAGACCGAGTCGTCGTCGGGAATCAAGACTTCCACGCTGTCCTCCTCGGTGGGCGTGCGCGACCTTGGGGAACCGAGGGATGCCCACAAGATACAGACACTATCGTGGAGGAATTTTTGACCGCTGCGGAGCCACCTCAACATGATGAATGGGTGCGAACGGAGACACTGGCGAACACCTATTCTAGAGGATTCCGGACTGCAGTAGAGGGTATCAAGTCTGACGTGACCGAGGCGTTACGTGGACTCGTCGCACCCGACGTTAACAGAGGCGCGACTGGACCTCAGCGTCTGGGAAACCGGTTCAAAATCGGAAATGAATCACGAGGGGGTCATTCTGACCGTGAATCACCCAGTAGTCAGCGTGTCACCGGAAGCACAAACATCTCTTTTGACGAGGTGTACACACACTGGTCATTCAACGGTGAGGTGGAGCCTTTGAGCGACCGTAACGAGATCCGGGCAGTCACCGTCTCATTGGTTCGGATGGCAGAGGAGAGAGCGACATCGGATCGTCTTCCCGTACAGAACATCTCGTCAGATACGGCTGGGGTCTCAATATCGCTCCCGGAACAGAAGGGAGTCCAAGTAGGACGGCTGGAGCCCGTTCCTGGTACATCAAAGATATCCTTTGAAGGTGTCTCAAAAGAGGACCACAGACAAGTAGAGACCAGACTGAAAGTGTCAGTTGAAGTGGCAGAACGGAGGGGTGACTAATGGCGACTGTAAATGAGGGAGTTGAAGCAGCAGAACCAGAAGAAGAAAAAGACAACGTCCAGACAGGCAGCTTAGTCAGCCAGTCTCTCCCGCATGAGTACCAAGAAGATGCACTCGAATTTAGTGTTGAATCATTCCATCTGGATGGGGGTCCTCTCGGTGATAGAGGAGATCTTGACGAGGACGACCAGTTTCTATCGCTAGTAGACGAGGCTGACTGGAAGACTCTGGAGTTAGAAGGTACAGTTACCGTTGATCAGGATATCGTTGAGGATGTCTTCCCGTTTGACGAGTGGGAAGAGACGCCGGGTCGTCTCGCACTGGTGAAGGAGAACCCCCTCGCGATAAACCGAGACCGGCAGATACTGGCCGATTCTCCCTTTGATGGAGGGACCTACGAATTTACTCTGTGTATCAACCGTGACGACCATCGTGGACAAGTGAAAATCAAGCCGTTCCTCACCAGAACGAAGAAAGGCGGCTCTGGTGGGTCGAAACACGCGTCCAAGGTTGGTGCACGAGTCGCTGACGGGCTCTCGTGGGTCATCCGACTCGACGAGAGGGAGGATGGGGGAAGTCTTCTCATGCCGATCATAGAGGATTTCAGCGACTACGACAGCTTCCCTGACGAGAACCACATCCACCATCTCAGCCTGGAGGCACCTCGGAACCCACAGCTCTACCTGAACAGGGAACACCCACAGGTGGTCGAGGTTCTGAACAACACGGGGTCCACAGGTGGCCCACCACGGCTGCGTGACGTACTCTACGACTACATTGAACACTCCGTCTGGACGCAGCTACTGATACAGACGGCACACGACACAAGCCCCGACACCGGTGAGCCGGAGTACGGCTGGCAGGAAGACGTATTGGACATCTTTTTGGACGATTTGTACCCTAATCTCGGCGACGACGAGGCAGCGATCCAACTTGCTGAGGACGTTCGGAGTCACGCTGATCTCCCGGATCTTGTACAACGAATCGAACGTGCGGTACATCAGCAGTACAACATCCCATCCGACACGACGAATCTGATTGAGGAGGCGATCCAAAGTGACGACTGAGCTTTACCACCTCCAGAGTGCGGCCCATCCGATGATTGACAATCGATTCCTTGCGGGAGATCGTGAGCTCACGGAAGAGGATCTTCGTCCGTACTTACAACCGCTAGGTCGTTCCATAGACCTAAGTCCGATAGACGAGCGGATTGAGGAGATCCGTGCTGATAGCGAGATAGGTGCCCAGTCCTCACTAATTGACGCTGAGTTAGCGCCGACACTACACCGTGCTCTCGACCTGACGCGCAATGAGGCGGCAGATGCCGGGTTGTGGCATTACCTCTGTGTCGTTCGATTCCCGGAGTTCGTTCATTACCGGTGGGATCACGTCTATGATCCGGAGAGTCCAGGTAATATGGAAGAGAAGTTCTTAAAAGCCGGAACGGACGCCTACTCCAACGCATTGCACCGAATCTGGTGGGGTGCAGAGCTCACCTATGAGAAAGCTGAATCGGGAGATATCAAGGATCGGGACTACAGTAGAACAAAACGAGTCCTCGGTTTCCAGGAACTCGCCAATGATATTCTGGACCACGACTTTGCACGGTACATCCCCGTTACGCACGCCTGCGGTGATCTCCTCTGCCACGACACGCTGAACGAGATTAAGGAGGAGGGTACGTACAACAATCCACCGTCAAACAGTAACATTGTGAGCCGAACGACGACACTACTCCGGGAAGAACTGACGGTTCGACGTGTGGAGATGATGGAGGAAGACGACATTGTGGAGACAATAGAGGACCTGCGTGACGACGTGATGCGCCGAGAGGCTGGCTGGTCGTAGCACAGATTATCGAATTAAACGGCTCTGGTGAATCACTAGACGGCGGCGGCTTACCGTGTACCATCCTACCGCTTAAGGCGTCACGATGGTACAATCGCGACTGTACTTTTGAGAATTCTAGCGACGACGAACCGATTAACCGATCTCAGGACGACTTCAAGCCCCTTCACCCCGACGCAGTATGGCGATTCACCAAAGCCAATTAAACTATGGTGCCTCATTTATGTATCAATTGGTGAAAACAGCGTGCGACATCCAGAGCATGAACGCAGTAAATGGACACGATTTTCAATCGATTTATGATGAATTACCGGCAATAGAAATGTAAACGTAGCGGTGGACTAATGCAGCTTGTAAACTCAAAACGAATTAATGGAAAACATCCCGCAACCATCTCGTGATTCATACTCAGCCGGCGACCGAGTGATAATTTACGTCGGCTCTGATGATCCAGATTCTCGGTTTCACGGTGTAGTCTGCGAGGTAGTTGAAGTTCTTACCGATGATTTGGATTCGGAAACCGGTCGAACCACAGATGCATGCTTGTACACTCTCTGGGATGTGGAAACAGACGAGGAACTCCCAATATCATTTCGTCACCATGATTTAGTACCAGTTGAAGATGCTCAGTAGCTTACCTCAGTTAGGTGGTCTCCACCGTCGTAGAACAATCCAGATCTCGTAGGACATCGCGCCCAGTATTCAGTACAGCGCTACGGACTTTAATCTAAATTGATAGAATATATTGGTAAATAAATGTGGTGCTGTTTTGGATTATCCGTTAAAGTTGATTCTGGATAGGTGTCGGGAACTATTTTATACACAATCTGGATTGCGAATTTCACAGCGGATCAGAATTCGATGTGTGACCGGGATACCACCACACCATTCCTCGAGCACCAACTTTCTTACATTCAAGTACTCCCTCTTGCTCGAGTTTCTCCAGTCGATCTCGAACACCACGATGCGTGATATCAAAATTAGACGCAACTTCTGACGTAGTCAAAACGGGATCAGAACTCGAACGAAAGACGTCGAGGATGTCGTCATTAGTGACCGTCGGTTTCCGACCAGGTCCATCGCCCATTATGAAAATCCCTGGTCAGACCGTAGTTAGCCATTTATTCTCTTGAGAGAATTAATCTTTAATAGTTCTTTCAAAAGAACTAATTTGACCCAAGGGTTTGCAAACGTCTATGCAGGAACTCACCTGGAGAATCTCCTTCCGAGCACTGACGAGCCACTCGCTCGCGCACGACCAACGAATCCACTATGGGCCGTAACAACTGCGGTGGCGACTACCTCTCGAGGGTATATCACTCCCTCAGAGCGCCACGACGCCGTTACGTGATCGAATTGGTTGCTGATAGCGATGAGGACCTCTCGGTTCGAACTCTCGCTCGAGAGATCGCTGCTCGAGAGCAAGATGTCCCGTTGGAACGCGCGACCGGTGAACCGTATCGAAACGTGTACAATGCACTTTCTCAGACGCATCTATCGACCCTATCGGATGCTGACGTCATCATCTATGACTCCGAGCGCCAGACCGTAGCCGCAGGGCCGAACCTAGCGATCGCCCTTCTTCTGAGTAATCTTAATCAAGCCGCTCTCCGGACATTACAGAATCTCGAGTACGTAAATCCCGATGAATCCGACTCGTGAACACAATCGCCTGTTGATCAAGTGACCTCTTCGTGTGGTTCTCACCTGCATGGCTAACGATCAAACCATCAGCGAGGAGGACCACGATGAGCGAAGTAGGTAGTAGCGAAGAGGAGTCCCAGATGCCCGAGGCCAACCTGGTCGACGAGATTTCTGGAGAGCGATTTCGAGACTGGTATCGGAAAAGGGAGTTCAGAAAGAACATCGAAGACGGAAACCCGTATTTTAACGGTCCCTCGTCGGTCCCCTCCCCCAGAAAACACAGTCCAAGCCAACTACTGCAGTGTCACCGGAAAATCGCGTACCGACAGCACAACGCACCAGCAGAAAAATCGGACCCAGTGGGAATCTTCTGGTTCGGGTCCCGATTTGAAGAAGAGCTTGTGCAGGCCTTTCTCAAAGAAGCTGTGATCGATGATCACGAATACGTTACAAACTCACTCTGGGTCGATTTCACGGTCCAGACAGACGCTGGTGAGATCCAGATCAAAGGTGAAACGGACCCCGTAATCGTAGACTCAGACGGCAATCCATTGCTTCTGACAGAGATCAAGACCAAGCAAGCCGTAGACAACGTTCAATCGCCGAACAGACATCACCGGGCACAGGCGCATGCCTACATGAAGGGGCTGAGCGAGAAACACGACCGGAAAGTGACGGACGCAGTCGTCCTGTACGGAAGTCGAAAAACCCTTGATGTCAAATCGTTCCACATCGAATTCGATCCGTGGTTCTGGCGCAACACGGTCCTAGCTTGGGCGGAGACACATACGTCGTATCGGCTTGACGAGGAGTTGCCACCAGCAAATCCCGAGTACGGCTGGGAGTGTAACTTTTGTTCTTTTAGAGACCGGTGCGGTCGAGGGAGTGCAAGCTACGAGAGCATAGGCCCTGTAGGATTGCTCCCGCTCCATGAATACCCCCGAGAAGAGGCTATACGTCACCTGGAGAGTCATGGGAATGCAAAACTTACACCGACCCTATCAAATCGGTATCCAGAATTAGCGAGCAGATTCGAGGTCCACGATTGGCGATGTGAACGTTGCGATGCGACCTATCCACACGATTCAGTTGAATGGACCGGAGATCTTTCGGAGCCACCTCTCTGTCCCTCCTGTTGCGATTGCGGTGTGCCAGCTACACTGCGTGGAGACTCCATCCTCTCACAGGGGAAAGAGGGTGAATGAAATGGACGGGCCCCACATTCCGAAACGGGAGGGTTCGATTGCTCAAAGCGGCTCTGAAGATGAGTCAGAACTCGAAGCTGGGATCTATGCGAGAACTTCTTCTCCGTCTCAAAATTCAAAATACTCCATAGATGAACAGATCAACCGTTGCTGGGAACAGTGCGAGGCAGCTGGTTGGTCGGTTGAGTATGTGTTCTTCGATAAAGCAGAATCGGGTCGAGACGTCGATAGGCCACAGTTTCAGAAGATGCTGGAGCAAGCCGAAGCAGGTCGGATCGATGTCGTCGTCTTCTGGAAATTAGATCGGTTTTGTCGGTCGCTTGCGGATCTGGTTCGAATAGAAGACAAGTTGCGCTCCTGGGATGTTGCGCTACAGAGTGTAACGGAATATATCGACACGACATCTCCAGTTGGCCGGTTCAACTTCCGGAATCTTGCATCGGCTGCAGAACTGGAAAGCGATCTCACGAGCCAACGAGTCCAAATCGGCATGTATGGACTGGCCAAAGATCACAAGTGGCCGAACGACCATCCACCGCTCGGTTACGAGAAAACCAGCGATGGACGATTGGAGATTAACGACGAGGAAGCGGGTCTCGTTCGGAGGATTTTCCGAGTCTACCTTGAGGAGCGCTCCATGCCCCAGGTGGCCTATCTACTGAATGAGAAGGATCTCACGACGAAGAAAGGTGAGAAATGGTGTCGACAATCGGTAAGAACGGTACTTAGTAACGAGTTGTACGTCGGGAATTACGAGCTGGCAGATTTTAATGAATATGTAGAAGAATATCAAATTGTAAGCGAAGACTTGTTCGAAGCAGTCGTCGAGACTCGGTATCGGTTTCAAAATGCGAGTGACGAGATGGATCCACAGCGAAAGAAATCGAAAAGCGAGGAGATACTGAGTCACTTCAAGACAATGGTCAAGAGAGGTGATGGATAGTGGCCGAAACAACCTGCCCACAATGTGGTGGGCAAATAAAAGAGATGGATCCGAAGGTTGGTAGCTCGGTTTGCCAGAGTTGTGGATTAGTCGATCCAGAAACGGAAACCGAGCAGTCAGAGGTGGATAATAAAGAAGATGGATCGAATACCCCTGTACAAACAGAAACCTCATCGCTAAACGTGACGTGGGTAAGCGACGTCAACGTCAGGGATTCGTCTGACGAAAATATAGTAGAGCTACTCTTATTGCTTGACAGAGCCGCTCACCAGCTGAGGTTTTGCAGAGATAATCGAATTCGTGCGGCCGAACTGGTGATCTCTGGATGGGAAAACCGTCTCCTACAAGGCCGCAGTAAGGATGCCCTCGTAGGTGCATCCGTTTATTTGGCATCCCGAGAAAGTGAACGGCCTGTACCCGTCAGTATTATAGCAAAGGTCGTCGGTGAGAAGGAGGGACTGATCAATAATTCATATCGGGAACTGATCAAGACGTTAGAAATTGAGGTACCCGTTACCGGACCAGAGGCCTACACTCAGTATTTAGGAGAAGAGTTAGGAATTCAGGTTGGCCTCGTTCGGAAAGTTGAAGAATTTCTAGACTGTGAGACTGATATAAGCGGGAATCCAGCTGCTATCGCTGTTGGAGCACTTTACCTCACTGCCAGCGCTCATGGGCACGAGATAACACTAGCTGAAGCCGGAAAAGCGGCTGGCGTAGCTAAAGAAACAGTCTGGAGAAAAGTCAACGATCTCCGGAAATTAGAAGTCTGTGAGAGCTACCTGATTCAGACCTGATCCATCCTCATCGCTAATTTGATCTTCACGGGCTTGATCGGTGGGTGTATCTCCTGTCCACGTGAACTTGAGATCTGGCCGTTCAAATCCACGCCGATATTTGTCGGGAAGCAAATCGGTTCCAAACACGTTACCGCACCTCAAGCACGTGTACGAGTAATCCCAGTCTCCGCCCTCGTTCTGGTCAATCTCAAAGTGTTCAGTCTCGGGACAAGAGGGACACCGCAATGGGAGCGTGTCGTGTAGTTCATTGAACTCTTCCTGCGTGAGAAGGGGGCCTTGGTGGTCACAGTCTTGGCAGACGTAGTTTTTCAACTTCGTTTCCCAGCGCTCAATATCTCCATTATGCTGTAGATCACCGCCGCATTTTCTGCACTGTGTGTCTATGCTGTCGATCAGAGTCAGGACGTACTCTTCGCCATATTGCTTTGCAGCTCGCTCTACAGGTTTAGGAACCGCTCGAGTACCTGTTGAAACTGAACTCCGTCTATCAAGGATTTCTTGGACTGCATTGAAGACATCTAGACCAATGACTGCAAGCTGTGGGTTCTCCTTGATAACCTCGCCTTCGAGTGTTAGTTGGCCCAGACACAGACGGCTTTGAAGGAGTGTTTTCAGTTGAGAGTCACTTACTGTACGTTCATATCGGTCATTAATTATCCGTTTTACTTCCGCCCGGTTTTGCTTTTGCCGATACAACTCGAAGATTTCAGGAATGATCTCTTCACCCTGCTCGGTTAACAAAACGTAATCATTATCATCTTTGTAGTAACCGAAAGGCGGCTGTCCGAAAGGCCACTTTCCTTGCTCAAGTTTTCCAATCTGGCCGTCACGCGCATTGTCACGGATTCGCTGATACCATTCCCGTGAGAAAACGACCTGGCGAACTAACATCTGGAAGTCGTAAAGATCATCCCAGTCGAAGTAGCCGTGTGTGCCTGCGTAGAGGATGACGTCGGCTTCCTTCAACCGTTTCAGATATTCGAAACTCTCCCATGGATCCGCCCGAGTAAGACGATCAAGTTTCGAGACGCCAACAATATCAATCTCGCCTTTCTCTGCAAGAGCTGCAATTTCTTCTAACGATTCCCTTTTTACGGTAGCTGCTGACTCGGCGACTTCCACTTCTTTCCGAACATCTCCGTCAACTCTTTTGACTTCATTCTCAAGGTTGTTGAGTTGCCTCTCGGTGCTCTGTCCGGCCATTTGGGGACCAGTGCTTACGCGCGAAAGGAGCGCCCACCGGTCGCCATCCACCTTATCACGTCGCAAGAGACCTAGCAATAGAGGAAAGAAAATGGCACTCTCCATGAGCAGGAATTGAAGCAGAATAGTCGCTCCTGCTGTAAGGATGATTATCCCCGTCTTATAGTGATGTCCAAAGTGATTTACCGGTCTGAATGCAACGAGATGTGATGGGTCGTCTGGACGATATCTCTATAGAAGAGCTTCACGAGCTTCGAGAGCAGACAGAGGGAGAGATTCCACGGGAGCGAGTGCTTGCGGCGATCGGCCGCAAGCAGGGCGACAAGATCGCGACGCTGGCTGAACGTCACGGGGTTGTCGAGAAAACCATCCGTAACTGGCTCGATCGGTTCGAGGAAGAACCGATCGAGCAGGCACCCTACGACGACCCTCGACCGGGTGGACCATCGAAACTCACCGCTGACGAACGCGAGCAGTTGGAAGAAGCTCTCCAGCAGCCACCGACCGAACTTGGCTACGAGCACCAAGCGTGGTCGCCAAAGCTTCTGCTTCACTACGTCAAAGAAGAGTTCGACGTTGAGTACACCGAAAGCCACGCGCGATATCTCTTGCACGAGGCCGGGCTGTCCTGGCGGACAGCGCGGCCTCGCAATCACGAAGCCGATCCCGAAGAAGAAGCCGAATTTAAAGAGACAGTCGAAAAAAACGGCCCGAACTGAGCGAGAAGACTGTCGTTGTCGTTGATCAGTTCACCAAGCGAGTCGGGACGGTTCAACGACGTGGGTGGTATCCGATTGGCTCGAATCCAACAATAGAGACCTCGAACTCTTGGAAGAAGGTGACAGTGCTCGGCGCTGTCACCGACGACGGTGACAGCTTCTACTTCTGGACGGAAGAAAACCTGAACAGATTTCACGGGATTCGGCTGTTAGAAGCGTTGAAAGAGAAGTTTGGGGAGGAGTTAGTGGTATTTCTTGACCGGGCAGGGTACTTCTATGCACGGGATCTGTGGGAACACGTTAGTGGTGAGCGGGCGACCGAAACTGTCGGAGACAGTTCGGTCGCCTGCGTGCGTGGAGACGGCCTCGAAGTGTGGTACTTTCCGTCGAAACTCCCCGAGCTGAACCCTGTCGAAGGTTGCTGGGATCAGCTAAACGAGTGGTTCAAACATCGGTTGATCCCAGATCTCCCGAGGCTGAAACAACATCTAGCGAGAGGAATCTCACAGATCAACGAACCAAACATCTGGAATTATCTGTGTCCCTGATGAACGGTAAAAATACATCTGCATCACTATTAGTAGGGATGGACTGTGCATATTTTCGCGCATATGCACTTGATGACTTTAGGATGGACAGCTCACCTATACCTGTGCTGTCCATCTTTCTTATATAGACTCTATACAGATCTGCCGAAGTTGTGTTTCCTGAGGGCATCCGCACCAACTCTACTGGTGAAACCCAGCCGAATGCCGCGCTGGACACCCCTTTTCCCCCTACGTTTATAAGGGGTTGTTTGAGTTAGTGATTATGAACGATAAGATAGCAAAAAGGTTAGAAGAGAAACGAGCAGCACATCTGGGCCCAGAATTAATCGGGCTTGCAAAGAATAGGCCCAGCAGCGATTCAAAATACCTATCCAAGGCGTCAACTGAATACATTCTGACTGGTAAATCTGGATCATACGAAGAGGGAGACTTAGAAAATCGGATCAGTAATAGAGTATCAGATATTCCGATTCGGATTCAACGTCTAATAAATGATCTAGCTATTCTTTCGTTCGGTTGATACTTAGGCGATACCAGCCGTCAGTGGGACGAAATTCTCAATATAAAAGGGTACGCTGCTGAACTTTCGGCACAGAAAACGGTCTCAACAGCGGCTCATCCGGCGACGAGACTTGGGTATGATTTGGGATTGGGGATTAACGAATTGATATGTAGTGAAAAAGACGGTCAGCGTGGTATTGAATTCCTTTGGGGTATAATCTTATCACAATCTGCTACAGCAACGGGTGATAAGGAAGTAGAAGTGAAAAAGATCTACGAAATATTAGATGAATTAGAACTAAGACTTGAAAATACAGTTGAAAGCTCTTGCTCTCATCCTGAACCAGACACGGATCCAAATTCAGTATCGGATTTCGAAATCGCATCAAAAGTATACGCAGAAGATGAAATAATTGAAAATCTAGAGAGATATGGTGTGGAACCTACACCACACCTTCTCCGAAGTTATAGCAATCTAGTCAGAAACCAGACTTATAAAAACGAGATAAATATCCAAGAAGCAGCTGAAAAAGTAGTTGAACAGGGGGTCAATCCGCTGCTTGTAAAATCTGCAAAAGTAAGATCCAATCTGGTTGATGAGTGGAATACAATTGATCAGGCATCAGTTCCTGGAGTAGATGTGAAAGATATCCTTAATATTGTTTGGGAAAACAGAGAAATATCTCTTAGCTCTGCTGATATAGCCAGCAGTCTAGGAAATGAATGGGGATACAAAAAACAAGTTACCAATTCACTGAACAGGTTATCCGAAGATGGGAAAAATCCAGCAGAAAGCCTCCAAACCACGTATGAACACGATGAACTGATCTGTTGGAGAAATAACAGTTGGAGGCTGACTAGTTGGGGTGACCTGCTTTGTTTCTTTGTTTTTGAGAGAAGTATGGATTCGGAGTGGATCCAACAGTCTATA
Organism: Natrarchaeobaculum sulfurireducens; assembly: GCF_003430825.1. Taxonomy (NCBI): domain Archaea; kingdom Methanobacteriati; phylum Methanobacteriota; class Halobacteria; order Halobacteriales; family Natrialbaceae; genus Natrarchaeobaculum; species Natrarchaeobaculum sulfurireducens. The sequence goes on from NZ_CP024047.1 coordinate 3,336,247, forward strand.
TCTCAAATTGATCTTCAGGGAGATCCGCCCGATCGAGACCCATCAGATCCATATGTGATCTTAGAACGGGGTATGAAGAAATCTACTATCGAATGAATCGGCCGTGGTGAATCACCATACGGCGATTGATTTGCCTAGCTCACAGCACGCTTGATGTTGTAGACGACACATATCAGAACGATCTCACGGAACTCACGACACCAGCTTCGCGCACGCACGACGTGGCCGAGCGTGCGCTTGATCACCGAGAAGACGGTCTCAGACAACGCTCTCTGGCCGTAGAGAGTCCCATCGATCCGCGCGTTGTGTGCGTGATCAATGGGACGGAACTCTCGATGCTTGATCAGCGGTCGTACGTCCTCTTCCTGGAGTTTATCACGTAATCGTTGCCAGTCGTAGCCTTTGTCGGCGGGCGAGTTGCCAGCCGATCTTCGTGTCGTGACGTTTCTCGGTTGTGCAATGAACGTCGAGGACAGCCCGTGATGCTGCATCGACGAGAGCGGTTGTTTTGAGCCTCTGAACCCGGTAATTCGTCCGGCGGCAGTAGTGTTTGCTGGCGTTTTCGCGGTCGAAAAACGTCGCGTCCATCGCTGCATGACCAGATGGCTCGTGCAACTGCGCCGACAGGCGCAGCAGCACTCGCCAGACCGCCATCTTGATCCTATCAAACGCTTTTACTAACGTCGAGTGGTCAGGGAGATCGGCCTTCTCAAGGCCGATCTCCGCCAGTATTTGTGGCATCTCGCTCAAGAGATCGAGCGCTTCGCGGTAGGACTTCTCCAAGTAAACCCGCAGACAATGTAGCGAAACAACGGCGTAGTCGGCGAATCCGCCGCCACCCTGCGGGGCGGCAGATTCGCCTCGACCACCAACAGCATTTTTAGCTAATCGCACTGCTTTCTTCGTGAAGCGGGAAATCTTCGACATGGACATCGGCGGTTTCCCGCTTCATCTTCCTAGTTCTGACGATTCAAGTCGCCGCAGTCTGGCGATTCACCAGTGCCAATGAATTGCAATCTCGTTTCGCGATTCAACAGTATTGTCTGGCTTATCTGTGATGTATTTGTCTGATTCCTATTCTAACCACTTATATGCTCCTTCTGAAACCCCCTTTCTGAGGCAGCTACGCATGGGTTATCACCCTTTGCTCTCATAGAGATGCCACCTCGGACTCACGGATCTGCTGTTCAACAAAAAGAGAGATTCAATTCTGTGGTTGAGAGGGACAAGAACTCTTTCGATTCTCTTGACGATGCAATTGAGTCCTATCTAGATGAATTATCTGGTAGTGTTCCCGATTCTACCTTTTGGTCCCAGCAAACTACAATCACGAGATTTAGAGAAGAGGTTAGTACTCTTCATTCTTCAGAGGACTGCTTAGAAAGTCATCAAATTTGTACTTTTATCAATCAGGTATTAGAGAACACTACCGCTGAGGTCAGCACAATCTGTGGGTGGGTTAATGATTTGATTAGTCTTCAAGCATATATTCATCACCAAGATCCTACTATTCTCAAGAAACGCCTGCTATCAGAGTTAGAAGAGTCAGAAATATTGGATGGTAGGGTGATTACTGAATATCTCTTTAAGGATACACTTGGAAGCGATATCCAAGGGTATTCTGAACGGGTTTTAACATTAGTAGCATACCTCCGTCAGTACCAATTTGGTACTCGAGTTCACGTATATGTAGAACTCATACTTGACACATGTAGCCAACCAGGGTATGTACGCGATCTTGAGCTTGAAGACATCAATTTGGATAACGATACGGTCGTAATCTCGATCCCAGAAACGCACCTTGTAAGCAAGGCTGGTCTCGTAACACAGAGAGTTGCAAATATTTCTCCAGAAACTTCTGAAGCTCTTGAAGAGTTCATAGCCTATGAACGGAAAGAGCCTACAGAAATCTCTGATAACCCACTATTGACGACTTCCCATGGGAGGGCGAGTGAATCGACGCTTCGACGGGAAGTGAAACAAGCCAGTGAGAGCGCAGAGGAATATCCTGTTGTAGCGTCACCCCTCACACGACACCAAACTAGTTGTATCGTCCCCAGTGAAATCTGGCAGTGTTCCATTTTGCAGTTCCTGGAAAGACAATGAACGAGAATATTGTCTGTCTGCTGTCGGAGATCGATGATCCTGAGACCATCGAAAAAGTGCTGAAGCAAATGGACGTGAACGACACGTCCCAAGGGAATTCTTCTCGGAATAGATTTGCTAGAGCCACCCTCTCTGATCTCTACAAACGATTTCTTTCGCGCAGGCAGAATCGGAGCCCGTCAACGCGGGCCCAGTACAAGCGAACTATTCCTCGATTCGTTGAATTCGCAGAAGACAACGACATTACGAACCCAGTAGAGATTTCTTCACCGTTGGTTGATGCGTACGTCGACCACTTACAGTCAGAATATGACTCCGACGCAACGATCCTTACGTATACGAAGAACGCACGCACATGGCTTCGGTGGCTCAGCCAACGGGAACTATGCGACGAATCAATTTACAGGATCCTCAATAAGGAGGAACTGGGTCTGACTCCGAGAGCACGTGACGAGGCCATTCCGAAATCTGAAGCCACAGGTCTCCTTCATCGACTCCGGCGACGCCGACGAGGTTCAGGTATGCATGCTCTCACAGAGCTTCTCTGGAACGGTGGACCACGTATTGGTGGCGTACACTCTCTCGATGTCCCTGATTTTGATCCCGAAATGGAAGAACTCCGCTTCCGTCACAGACCGGCAACAGGAACGAGGCTAAAGAATGGAAACGAAAACTCGAACACGGCTGGTGATGGTGAGCGGAACATCGTGTTAAAAGACGAGGTCATAAGCGCAATACAATTGTATATCGAGACAGAACGGCCTGACGTTACTGACGAGTACGGCCGAGAGCCGCTATTTGCGACAGAATACGGACGGGCATCTCGGTCGACACTTCGCCGATGGGTGTACGAAGCTACGAGCTGCCGCTGGAGTCCAAGAGATGCGGATGATTGCTCGTGCGATGGTAGCTGTAATCCTGATTCGAACGTATGTCCGGAGTCTTATTACCCACATGCGATCCGTCGAGGATCGATTGTCAACCATCTCAGCGGTGGCCTTCGGAGAGAGCGAGCAAGTGAGCGATTTGATGTCTCTGTGAAGGTGATCAAGAAGCACTACGACCCACGCACGGAGCAGGATCGTCTCAACGATCGGCGGGAAGCAGTCAAGCAGTCGTGGAATTGAGAGCTGATTGGAGACTTCTACCATATAGAAGATGCTCGCAACTTCATGAAAGATTAGGCGTGTATCTTGAACTGAGCGCCAATCAGATTAAACGGCCGTGTTTAATCGCATGACGGGAGCGGAATTTCCTGTTTTGCGGCCTTCTTGATGTTGTAAACCGCACACATCAGCGCAATCTCACGAAATTCTCGGTACCATGTCCGCGCTCGCAGGGCGACGCCCAGCGAGCGCTTGACAGACGAGAAGACGGTTTCCGACATGGCTCGTTGACCGTAGAGTTCGTCATCAATCCGCGCGTTATGCGCGTGATCGTACGGTGCATGGACGCAGTGCTTGATCAACGGCCGAATGTCGAGTTCTCGGAGGTCTTCTCGAAGCCAGTTACAGTCGTAGCCCTTGTCCGCTGTGAGGACGCGCAACTCGCCCGCGTGCTTGCGGGCGAGTTGCTCACAGATTTCTGCATCACTTCCTTCCCACGTCGTAGTACAGTGAAGATCGAGAATCGCTTGCGTCTCTGTATCGACGAGTTTCGTCACTTTCATCGTCTGAACGTGGTAGTTTGTTCGTCGGCAGTAGTGGCGACTTGCACGAGAGCGGTCGAAGTACGTCGCGTCGATCGTGCCGATCTCACCAGTCTCGTGCAGCTGCGCTGAATAGCGCAGCAGCACTCGGCACACACTCATCTCAAGTCTATCGAACGCTAGACATAGTGTGGATGGATGAGGGAGATCGGCCGGTTCAAGGCCGATCTTCCGGATTATTCGTGGCATCTCCGTGAGGATGTCGATGGTCATCCGATAGGACGTCCCGAGGTAAATTCGCAAGCAGTGAAGCGGAATCATCGCATAATCGGCGAACCCGCCGCCGCCTTCCGGGGCGGCGGGTTCGTCCGTGTCGTCAGCAACTCTTTTAGCAGTCCAGACACAGCGTTCGGTGAAGCGGAAGATTTGGGTTGGCACAACTTCCCGTCTTCCGCTTCAACACCGTGATTCTAACGACTCAACTTGACGCAGTCTAGCGATTAAACAGAGCCGATTAAACGCGCTGTGATCAGTCAGTAGAGTAGAATAATGGGCCGTGGTGAATCGCCATACGGCGCTTGATTTCGTTAGTTGACGGCACGCTTGATGTTGTAGACGACACACAGCAGGACGATTTCACGGAACTCACGATACCAGCTACGCGCACGCACGGCGTTGCCGAGCGTGTGCTTGACCACCGAGAAGACGGTCTCAGACAACGCTCTCTGCCCGTAGAGAGTCCCATCGATTCGCGCGTTATACGCGTGATCGATGGGACGGAACTCTCGATGCTTGATCAGCGGTCTTATGAACTCTTCCCTGAGCTTGTCACCGCCAGACCGCCATCTTGATCCTGTCAAACGCTTGCAGTAGCGTCGAGTGGTCTGGGAGATCGGTCTTCTCAAGGCCGATCTCCGCCAGTATTTGCGGCATCTCGCTCAAGAGATCGAGCACTTCGCGGTAGGATTTCTCCAGGTAAATCCGGAGACAATGCAGCGAAACAACGGCATAGTCAGCGAATCCGCCGCTACCCTGCGGGGCGGCGGATTCGCCTCGGCCACCAACGGCACTTTTAGCCAACGTCACGACCTTCCCAGTGAAGCGGGAAATTTTGGACATGAACCATCCACCGTTTCCCGCTTCAACTCCCTAGTTGTAACGGATCAAGTCGGCGCAGCCTGGCGATTCACCAGAGCCGAATAATGTAATGTGGCAGAACATGAATGCTCATTCCTTGTTAAGCAAGGTGTGGGAAATATCAATGAGGGGTTCAGCAGGAAGGGAGAACTCGATATCGATTCCCGGTAGGAATTAACTTCTAACGGCCGAATTAGGATATACGCCAGATTTGACCTCCCTTGTGTCGCAAGATGTCCGTGACTGACGCCATTGGCGCAACTGACTCAATCTGACACGTTAGCGGATTCTATTACAGGCAGCTCAGTAAAACATTCAACCATTTTCGAGATTAACGCCGATTAAGTAGTCCTACGAGCTGTTGTCACTCTCTTTGAGTTTAGCAAGTAAGTCGGTTTGTTCAGCCTCAATAAGATCGCAGTACTCAACCACCGTGTTTGGATGCTTCAAGTAGAGAGTCTCGCCATCTCTGCGAGAAACAGGAGAGCTTTCATGAGCTACGAGTGCCATACACGTTTTTCTGACGAGGGCCTTTGGTTCTTGAGATCCGCAAAACCGCCCATATAAGTCGTCTATCGTAGCTTCTTGGCCGGAAACGGTTTGGAGCTTTTTGAGAAGTTTCTGAGCGAGCTTTCTCACGTCTTTTGGATTATCCTCTTCGAGAGGACGACCTGTGAACGACACCTAGTTTAACTCTCGTTGTTTGACCTTTTATAGTATTTGGACTAAATAGCTATCCACAAGATCAACAGCATATGCACAATTCCAACAGGCTTATGATCTCCCGCATCAATAGACCAACTATGATGCCAGCAGATCGTGTCAGTACTGATGCTGCAATCACGGATCTTGAGCGTCTGCTGGGAAAGAAGGGGCTTGTGCAACTCATGGATGTCTTCCTGAGTAACGAAACAATCCCCGTGACCGCAAGTGACCTGGAGGACTTCTCTGGACTCAGCCAGAGTACGGTCTCACGCGGGGTCAGAGAGCTGCGCGACTACGGGATCATTGAGCGATCCGAGGAGGGCTCGCCTTACCTCTACCGTCTGAATATGGATCACCCTGCAGCCGAGGGATTGTTGGAAGCTCATCACCACCTGCATGAACATGTTGAGGAGATTCAGGCTGCAAGTGATGAGTTTGATCCCAAGAGTGAGTTGTTCCACACTGGATCGCCGTTTGTGGAGCTATTCCGCTATCCGACGAATGTAAAGTTGTTAGCAGCGATGCTAGCCAATCCGGACGTAGGGATGCGAGCAGCTGACGTTGCACGAGCAGCAGAGGTGGACAAATCAACAGTCTCGGATAATATCAACGTGCTATGTCGGATTGGGCTCATAACAGCTGAGATGCCGCAGTGGGCAACTGACCCCCGATACTCACTGAATAGAGAACATCCAGCGGCAGAAGGCTTCCTCGGGGCTATTGATGGGCTCCAACGAGAGGTAGAAGACACTCCGTCAGCGCCGGCTGACAAGGAGAGTAAGCAGTTCCCAGACAACAACAGTGAGACGATTGGCGAGATCAAAGACCAATTCGAAGAACTGATCCCAACGCTTTCCGGGGATCGCCCTGATGAGAGCCGTCCAGATGAAAACTGGATTGAGAGGTATTCCGTTCAACGTCAGGCTGAGAGACTTGAGGGGGTAACTGGCGACTCTGAGACGGACTCAGAGCCAACAGATTTGCGGGCTATCAGAGCGATCGATTCTGAGAATCTTCCAGATGATAAAGATCTCAAGCATCAATTGCACTCCGCAACACAGGAGATGGCAGCAACAAACAGCTGTGCAGCCTAGTAATGAGCGACGAAATATTTGATGATATGGTTGCTGACATTGAACAGACGGTTCAGAAGACTGGTTACACTGAGACCGATATTATAGAGCTTCCTCCACCCCATTCAGAAACGGCAACCGAGCAAGAGCAGACAAACACGCAAGAGCTGCCTCCGGAGCGGAGGATAATCCTAGTCAAGGCAGATTCAGGGCCCGATTTTGTAATTAGTGCCGAAGAAGGTGAAGCATTCTTCCAAGTTCAAACGAGTTATCCGTTGTGGCAAGAAATTGCGGAGGCACTGTCTGTCGAACGAGCAGAAAAACTTGTTTCAGAGGAGTTTGACAAAGGAATTCCAGAAGATCATCCGATTCATGCGAGTGTTCCTCCCGAAGTTTTAGAAGAGGATGATGAAAGGCGGATACTGATCCTCGCAGCCTTCGAAATTCTCATTGAAGCCGACACAGAAGTCCGGAAAGAGATTGTATACCGTTTATCGGAGATCTTCACTAACGCAAAAGTCAAACACGTCATTGATTCACCTAGCGAAACTGGTGCACCACATGGATTTACGGTTATGTATAAGATATTTCCCTATGACGACCAGTTTGGCCCACGTGAATTGAACGATGTTATCGAACAGGTCCGAATGGCTGCACATCAAGCAATTTTGTTCCTTCGGTACACGTTCAATCTTGGTGTCGATATGAATCAAATGACCGCAGGCACCGTCGAAAACGGTCCCCAGACCCCTGTCCGTGATCTTGATCCTGAGGGTATAACTGATAAATCAATTGATTAAATGTGGCATACTCTATTTCTGTGATTTAAGCATCGTTCCACGATTTGAACGCGTGAGCTGGGATTTCCCAGTTGAGGTCATCCATCAACTGTTCAATTTCATACGAGCCAGTTCGCTCAGTGAGGTGCTTTACCTCTAACTCCTCCAAGTCGGCGAAACTGTCCGGTGATGCCGTGTAAGCGTCGTCAAGTGGGACTCTGAACAGTTGTCCCATAGCATTTGCGTAGATCAGAACGAATCCAAATCTGACGCGGTTCTTCTCCCTGAGCAGCTGTTTTTGAAGATCTCCACAGAACATCGCAAAGTCAGCGTCTTGGTCAGGGCCGAGTGAAAATCGGGGGTGACCTCTAAGAAGAGTAATTCCTTGACTCGGTGGTAGTAATGCCCCCTCGCTTTGAGGAGGTTTCGTAATCATACCATCCGCCTCTAACTCACAAACATGCGGATATAGGGGTGGATCCTCCTCAAGATCTGGAAAGTCAATTAGACAGGCGAGCTGGATTTGCTCTGCTGCTTCATCACCGTGGTTTTCAACACCAACACTGACCCAGGTTCCGGATTCGCCTTCGGTTATCTCTAATGTCTTTGCGGTTGAGTTGGCTTCGAGACTGGGTCGTCCAGCATGAAGTTGAACTCCGTCTGGATGGGAAGCCAGAAAGGGAACATGCTGCCGTTTCATAATCCATGCCTGTTGATCTTGGATAGTAGTCTGCTGATCAAGAATGCGATTTTGACTTAGATAGATTGCTGCCAAGGCGAGTGAGACCGCGAGACTTCCTGCAACACCAACCCCGTTGACGAGGAGATCTATCACACCCCCCACCGCGGTTTGGTCTGGAGGCACTTCCTCGGCGGTTTGAAACAGTTCGATAAGGGATGCTGCAGTTGATGAAGTTGGGGTGGTGAGGAGATATCCGATTAGGATAGCACCCACCAAAGCGATAAGAAAAAATCCGACGGCTAATCCCCAAAGAACGGGTACAGATCGGGGTTGTGATGGTGTGCCTTCATCTTCCCTGATGAATGTGTCGCCCATACCTAATGCGTTTTTCGCGTAATGATTTGTACATTACGTGAGTAACGGAGAGGGATCTAAGCGTGATGCCTGGGTAGTAGAGATAGCCAATTAAGAGAAAGCAATACTGTCGTTAATGACCACTGGGTTCCGAATAGAGGACACGGATTATTTGTCAGCTTCTTCACCCCCATTGCTGGCGGTTTCAGCGTGAGCCTGTTTGACAGATATGCGCTGTGAGTTCAATACGAAGAGTCCGAATTACTCAAACCTTGTCAGGAATAGCGTGGCCGTTACAGAGCATTAGTACAGCACGACATCATCGTTTATTTCACGAGAAATGCAGTGCACCAGTCGTTCAGAAGCCGTGTGTGGTGTGCGGATGATTCGCCAGATTCAGCGTGGAATAATCGTGCTTCATCCACCTCTATAGTTAACACGCGCTTTCTACCAACTACTGGAAAGGTTGAACAAAGCGTACCTGATACAGGGCGTATATTGCGTACTCTGTATACCTTGAAAAGGTATATCCAAGAGAATGCGTGTTCAGACGCCTGCCAGTCGCAGTTGACTGAATACAGACATTATTTGTATAAATGCTAGATAGCATGTTACTCTTTGACTCCCTCGAAAACGACTTTAAGACTACTCTACTTTCCAAGCATATCGAACGATGAATGGGAGTGACAGTAGATGAGTGGAGACGTTCCTAGTCCTCAAGAGTGGAAGGAATGGATACGCGACCAGCGAACCGATCTGAAACAGGAGTACAAACGACGACCACCCCGGCTCGTCTCCGACTACAAACGAGAAGTGTCTCAGCTGAAAGGCTACTCGGACCGTGTCCTTTTAGAGTTGCTACAGAACGCCGACGACGCAGGTATAGATGCCTCGGAGCCGGTCAGGGGGTTGATCCGGGTCACTGATGCAGGCATCTATGTCGCGAACACTGGCGATCCGTTCACCAAAGGGGGAGTCGAATCTCTCCTCATTAGTGACAACAGCCCCAAGGAGTTCCGAAACGACAGTATCGGCTACAAAGGCCTGGGATTCCGATCTATCCTCAACTGGGGCTCCGACGTTCTCATTCTGAGTGGCGAGTTGTCCCTAGGGTTCTCCGACGAGTTTGCAGTTGAGTTTTTGGAGGAGCTTCAAACTGAGAGTCGGGACATCGAACGGCGCGTCAGTGAATTCGAAGCCGCGGGAACGTACCCTCCCATCGCCAAGTTGAGTGTTCCAAAGTGGCTCAACGAAGGTGACATCGAACCAGAAGCCCTCAAACAGGTTTACCAAGAGGCGACCGAAATTCAGGGAGAAGGCTACGAAACTGTCGTCGGAATTCCTCGAGGGGAAAATGACGAGGTGTCCGCTCAGTTGGATAACCTCGTTCCGGAAACGACACTCTTCCTGCGAAACCTCTCCACTCTGAGAATCGACCGACACGGAGAGGTCGAAAAGTGGTCTATAGACCGTGGTGAAGATTCCGTCTCGATTCAAATCGGTAATGGGAAACCCGAGAGATGGACTGTCCTCGAAGATGAGGGAACCATTCCTGAAGAGTACAAATCGGAAGGCCAGACTCAAGACGAGTACGAAATCAAAGTAGCATTCCCATCCACAGATGTCCCCGACGCCATCGTCGACGCCGATCTGTTTGTGTTTTTTCCGACAGAGGTCAATTTCCCATATCCGTTACTAGCACACGCGACGTTCGAACTAGACGACAGTCGCAACCATCTAGTCACTAGTGACACTAATCATTACGTCGCGCAGAAACTTGCAGAGGTGATGGCTGACACCGCTATCGAACTAAGTGAGCGCAATGGGAATTCCTGGAGCGCGTTCGCAGCGGTGTCGTCAATTCGCGATCTCGATTCCCAATTCAAGAAGCTAGGGTCGAAAGACAAGGAAACTGGGTTCGAGGACATCCTTCGAACAGAGGCTGCTGACAAGGCCATTCTTCCTGTTCACGGCAACGGTTACATCGCACCCAATCAAGCCACTCGAATCCGAGGGGATTTCGACGGACTGTTGAGTTACAAACAGTTCATCGACGTTGCCCTGAGTCCACCATCTGATGTAATCGAAAAGCAGTTGAAGTTGTTCGGGATCCCTGAATTAGAGTACGAAGTGTTCAGAGACCGACTGGAGGAGATCTCAGAGAAGCTTTCGGTGGAAGAGAGGGCAAGCATCGTACGGGAACTGCTGAGATACGACCTGCTCCAGCCAGAGGACCCGCCCGAACTGCTCATCGATACGAACGAACACGTAATTCCCAAGGAGGCGAGAGTATTTCTACCCCCAGAGGATGACACGATCTCACTACCAGACTGGGTTCCTCAAAAGATTCTCAGTCAAGAACTCACAGTTGCGCTTAAAAACGAGCTCAGTGTCACGACCAACCGTAAGCTGATAGACGAACTGGCCCCGTTTTCGATCTCAGAGTATAATTTAGGGAGTCTGGTCCAAGCGATCGTCGCTGAGACAAACCGTCGAGCAAAGGACTCGCCGAACGACGAAATCGAGTGGTCGAACAAGATGGTCCGGGCACTCTGGGAGTTGTATCGACTCCCGGACGATAAACCCAGGATTCCTGAGGGTGCCTCTATTCGTCTGCCGACCAGAGGCGGGAATTCGAAACGAGCTACTGAACTGTATCTTGGCGAAGAGTATCCAAACGGATCACTCCTCGAAGCCCTATACGCACCGCTTGACGACGATTCGTTCGTCGTCTCTGGGGACAGTCTGAGAATCGATGCGATACCTTCCCAACTTGAATCATTCCTCTGCTGGATGGGTGTGAACGACAAGCCGAAGCGAATCAAAACTCAACCGAACCGCGAGTTTCGTAACTACGTTTTGAACCAACTGGACTATCCAGCACGGTTTGGCAGAGACGTGTATTTCGACTCTGTCAAGGATGCCAACTCGAGGTCTGGAAGGTACAAGCTAAAGGACTTCGAGACTATCGATCGGTTGGACAGAATTCTGGAGCAAGCAGATCCCCATGCAATACTAACTTTACTCTCATGGGTCCGATCGGATCTTGAATCCTGGCGAAGAGAGGGCGATACATCGGCGACGTTCGCTTTCAAGCCCCACAGAAAACGAAACTGGCGGTACCTGAAGACGCAGTCAATCCCGTCGTACCCGTACTGGCTCATCCAGAATACCGAGTGGGTTCCTGTGGAGGGAGGTGAGGTGATGGCTCCAACACAGTGCTCAATCGATTCCGAAGCAAAGAGATACTCCCCTGCAATCGGCTTTCCATCCGCGGATCTCGAACACGAACTGTTCGACGAGTTTGATGTAGACAGACACACCTTCCGATCGGTGCTGCAAGATGTCGGTGTCGTAATAGACCTGGCCGAACTATCGTGGGACTCGCTGTACTCTCTACTGTCGGCTCTTCCGGAAATTAATCCGAGTGACAGTCGCGTCAAAAAGCTCTACAGCCTGATACTGTCCAAGGATGGTTCTCCTCCTAACGAGCACGTAGACTCCTTCACACGGGACGGGAAGGTTCTCGCTGAACACGATGGCGAGACGTCGTACCATCGCATAAAAAACGTTCGATACTCGAGAACAGAGTCGCTTCCAGAAGCTATCCGTGATTCGTACCCGGAGTTAGTAGTAAACACCAGCTTCGGGAGTTCCAAAGTTGCCGACGTTCTCGGGGTAAAAACTCTCTCAATGGATTCAGTTGAACTAACAGAGATCGAACCGACTGAATACCCCCTGAACGGGCGCGACAAACAAGAGTTCAAGCAGCTCAAGCAGTACGTGTATGGCCTTCGTCTTGATCAGCAGAACGAGTCCCGAGATCGGGCTACGATCAAGCAGTTGGATATCCGAATCTGTGAAGCGTTTCAGGCTAAGGCAATCGTAGACGATACCACGATACCCATCGAACTCAAACGGGGGGACTTCGTACTCTGGAACTCGGTAGCCTATGTGCTTCCGATGGAGTTGAACTTCGCGGGCCCCCTCCTCACCAACGAGGACTTCGCTGCCTTAGTCGGGGATGTATTCTCCTCCGCTTTGGACGTCAACATCAGGAACGAGGTCTACATGTTAGCAACGGCGGGCGACCGCGAGCGGGTATTTGGAATCCTCACCGGAAGAGACAGTACTGTCTTGGACGATGCGAGACGTCGAATGAGTTCTGGCCCCTCTGACCTCGGAGACATCACTCCACCCGAGATCAACCGGCGAGAAAATAGTACGCTGTCAGGCGAACTGAGCGGAGATAACCCTTCTCCGGACAGGGAAAACCGTGATGAGAAAGAGCCGCAGAGTGCCGAGGACCTGACGCCCACTGATGTCGGTAGTGTCCGCACCGAACGAGGGAGTGTCGAACTAATAGAATCGCGAACCATTTCAGTTCGACAAACTCCAACTCCGACAGGTCCTCCCACACGTGAACAATCGTACAGGCAAGCTGACGGTCCTCGGGCGGAGACACTCTGCACGAAGTTTGAGGAGGAGCAGGGCCGGTTCCCAATACCCGTGGGACACATACAGGGGTACGACTCCTATCGCTGTGACATTATCTCGTTCAAGACAGAAGCCAAGCGAGCCCAATTCTGTGACGAAAGTGATCCGACACTAATTGACAGATACATAGAGGTGAAAGCCAGAAGCAGCAAAAAAGGAAGTATTACTCTCTCGGGGAATGCTCTGCGAGCTGCGGAAGAGCACCGAAACCGATACTTCCTGTACAGGGCCTACGAGAGTACCGCGGACCGCGACTCGTACAAAGTGGTGGTTCTGAAGGACCCACTCGGATGTAACGAAGCCACCACGAGAAAAGTCAGTGTCAACCCATTCAAAACCGCCCAATCTACCGAATACGACGTCTCGGTTATAGGCGACCAAGAAGACGAGAGTGGGGCCAATTGAACACCAGAAACTGTCTTACCAGCTCTAACGCGGCCACCCTTGCTTCCGTGCGATCAACAAGAGGAACGAGCTTTTGCGCTGCGGGCCAGCTTTGCTGGCCCTCGGCAAAACATCGATGAAAAGCACGGCCTCGTCCCCCTCAGCTGCGGCTTCGAGGGGCTCCTTGGCCCGCTCGCCCACTTCGTTTGCTCGCGGTTCAACGGTAACGCCTCAGTCTGCACGTAATGAATGGTTCTGATTACTTCCGGCATTGGGGTGCGGAAATTTGACCTGTATAAAACGGTGCCAGCGATACGGCAGTGAGGATTAGGAGCATCAACTCCGTCTGTGTCGAGACGCTGCTAGTAAGGCCAAACACACCAACTTCAAATGTCGCCATCCCGATTGGTAAGGTTGCAAATTGGTGAAATTTGAGAGCAGGCATTGAATCGGCTCGGTTGACAGACTTAATTACTTGGAAGATATTGTCGTCGTTGCCGAAGCTTCTCTCGCTCTGATCGCTGGTCATAGTGCCTATCAAGAACCGCCTCGCTGGCGTCCATCCGATCGCTCACGACGTTTTCGGGAACGTCAGATTTCAGAAAATAAGTGATCGCACCACGTCGGACGGGGTGTGGGCTCAACGAGGAAGGGCACGCATGTGAACGCTCAGTAGGTACCGCATCACACTCATCAAGTTCTCTGTCGTGGGGGCAGCAATCGGCATACACGCACGGACGCGTGTACTGGTAGACGATCGTCCGGCCGCGGGTTCGGCTCAACCGATCGATTTTCGTCGCAAACAGTGGCTCGCGTTCGTACTGATCACGGACTCCGGGGTGGTTAACCGAGAGCCAGTCATCAAGAATCTCACAGACCGTCTCACTCAGTGCAACGAGCCGCTCACTCTTCCGCCCATTTTTGAGTGAGGTCCCCTCCTCAGGCCGATGTACAAGAGTGAGATACTGCTCCTCGGAGCTGTAGTCCTCCCTATCGAGCCCGATCGCTGCGCCGATTCGGAGCCCCGTGTGCCAGAGGACCTCCATCAGCGCGTGTTCTAAGCGCGCGTATCGATATTGATTGAGAAAGTCTAAGATTTGTCGAGCACGATCTGGATTCAGTAATTCGGTGCGAGCATCAGCTTCGGTCGTAGTCGGGAGGATGATCTTCTCATCGAGTCCTGGTTCTACCGCATCAATCGTCGCACAGAAGCGGAGGAACATTCGCAGGGTCGCCAGCTGTCCCTTCATGCTGGCTGTTGCGAGTTCGTCCTCGTTTCGTCGTTTGACGCGGAACCGGTGGATGTCTCGCCCGCTAAAGTCGTTGAGATTGTCGATACCGTCCTGTTCACACCACTGGACGAACTGCTTGAGACGATACCGGTGAGACTGGATCGTCGCCTCCGCGAGTTCGTGACTCCGTTCGTCGAGGTACATCTGCATGGCCTCTCCTGGTGCGAGTGGTTCGAGGGTGTCTGTCATGGTCTCTCACTGAAGGCCGAAGACAGCGAGTTCTAAACGGCCGCTTGAGCGCTCCTTGCGTGCACTAACAGCTGGCTGAGACCCCGGAAGATTTTGGACGTTCCCCGTCAGGGCCCATAGAGCGAGCCGGACAGTTCGCGAGGGTCGCGGAATGATCTCTGACGGTTCGAACTAGACGACGGCGAGCGAAGCGAGCCGTCGGCGTAGTTACGAATCCGTCAGGGCCCATAGAGCGAGCCGGACAGTTCGCGAGGGTCGCGGAATGATCTCTGACGGTTCGAGCTGGACGGCGGCCAACGACCGCACCAATCACTCAACGGATAGAAGCCAACGGAGGTGCTAAACTAGACAGTACTCCTAGCTGCCAATACCTACGGTTAACGGATGGTCTGTTCATACGAGAGTAAATGGATCTTCAAGATCGGATGGGAATTGGCAGCATTGTCGTCAGTAGCTACTTGAAGATCCGTCTACGGTGACAGTTCCGTCGACATCGACAGCCGACCCTGGACCAACCGTGAGATCCCCACCGACAGTGAGGTCGCCAGTGGCCACGAACTGGTTGCCGTTGATCGTAACTGAACCGTCGACGATGATATCGCCGTTGATGTCCAGTCGAGCACCCTGTCCAACTACGAGGTCACCGGTGACGAGAAGATCGCCGCTCGTTCGAAGCACATCTGCGTTCCAGACGACAGACCCGCCGACACGGACGTCTGCTACGCTTTCGACGACTGCACCGCCACCGAACTCGAGGTCTCCGCCCACAGTGATTCCCGATTCAGTCGTGGAAAGCCCGCGACCCTGTCCGGAAAGGGCAGTGTTTGAGAGCGTTCCACCGACGATAACACTCGTTGTTTCAAGATTCGATCCACCGCCGAGTAGCAGGTCGGCACAGACCTCGAGGGAGGCAGGCGAGCCACCGAGAGTACCGCCGTTAGCTATCTCCAGTGAGTTCCCGGTCGTAATCGAACCACCGACGTTCGCGCCGCCACTGAGTGTAACTACGCCACCAGCGGTAACGTCGCCGTCAATCCGGGAGCCGCCAGTAGCGTCGACCGATCCACTCACGTCAACATCGCCGAGGACACGGCCAGCGCCCGATAGCGAGACGTTGTACGTACCGGCTATCGTATCAGTGGACTGACTGCCGAAGACGCTTGCCGTCGTTTCGTCACCCGTCGGCTCGAGACTGCAGGCAGAGATAGTTTGCCCAGGCGTGCCCAGGCACGTGATCTCAACCGATCGACGAGCTTCGACCCGTTCGGTTTCTCCCTCCGCAACGATATCTAGAACGACTGTTTCCGTTCGGTCACCGTTGCAGCTTACGGTCGCGATAACAGGTAACCGCTGTCTAGGACTAAACGTACCAGTAGGTAGCGGCGTCTCAACATCGACGTCGAGACCACCTGACGAGACAACGTCGACGGTGACCGTTTCGAACGCTGATGAAAACCCGTTCGTTAGCTCGATCATCGAGATCGTCGTTCCGCTTTCGACCGTCGAGTCGAACAGCTGGATTCTGAGCAGCGCTTCGTCGTCTCGTCGCACGGCTAGATCGAAGGGACGAGTCATCCGTACCGTATCGAATGCTCCCGACACACCGACGCTCAACAACCCACCACCGGCGAGCATAGCCAACGCAGTGCGTCGGCTCACACCGCCAGACCCACCTCGAGTGCGTCGTTTTTCTCGACTCATCCTAGGTCAGTATTTCTGTTACGAACTCGATGTTAGCGAGTTGTTCAAGCGCCGTCGTCTCACCGCGGGTGTCAACCTCGATACCGACCTCTGTGACCGCGCCGACCGGTAGTTCGATGGTCCTCGAGTACAGGTCGATGCCGCGGTCGAACTGGTCGGTACCGACCGTAATGCGAAACGGAAGCCGGAGCTGGCTGGCGACATCGACGGTCTCACCGTCGGCATTGGTTGCTGTGACTGATACCTCGACTGTGTGACCGCTAGTTCCCGGTGTGCTAGGGTCGTCGATGTTCGCGACGAGAAACGCCGGTCGGTCTCTATCGCCGTTTCCACCGACGGTTCCGATCCTCGAGACGGCGTTCGGATTCACGTTCTCGAGGGTGAAACCCGCCAAGAAACCGTCACCGTCGGCAGCGACCAGATCAGAGGCCGTCATCCGGCCGTCCCAGCCGAGCTGCGCGAGCAGAGTCCCGTCGTTCGTCGGGTCAGCAACGACCTGGATGCGACTTTCGGTCGGCTCAGATGAGTCGTCACTCGAGGCCGAGCCGTCATTTCCCGACTCGTCTCCCGCTGGATCGTCGGTCGGTCCGTCGGCTGGGTCGTCATCGGACCCGGCTCCCTCGCCCACGTTGTCGAGGTCATCGGAGTTCGAATCAGAGTCGGGTTCATCGCTGTCAGTCGGCTGGTCGTCACCAGCGTTCGAATCCTGGTCGGTCGATAGCACTGGACTATCGACGCCGGCAACACGGACCCACCCATCACCACTGCTTCCTTCGGAACTGACTCTAAACGCTCCACTGACGAGAAAGCCGCTGGCTCCGAAGACCAGAGTGCCTATTCCTATCAGTGTGTTACGTCGGCGAAGTGATGTCATCGTCATGTCTGGTGACCGAACTGTTTTTCAGGAGCGGCCAGTTGTGTCGGTTAGCGGGGTAATCGAACGGGGTACTAGTGGTGTCGAGTTCGCTTCTGCTATCCCCCAAAAGCGTCTCTACTCCGCTGCAGCGTCGGACTCTGCGATGATGGTGATCTGGTGTGGCTCTCCCCCTTCGGGTTCGGTGTAGCCACCTTCGCGGGTGTTCACTTCCAGGCCGACACTGATCGTCTCACCGACATCGATTCCGACACCATCTGTGAGGTTATCCCCATCGTCGGCGACAGTAAACGTCAGTCCCTCGACGTCTTCGAGGTCAAGCCGGGCTTCGACGTCTTGTGAGCCGTTGTTCGTCAGGTCGAAGACTTCGAAGAACGTCGTGACTGCGTCCTCGTT
The DNA here is from genome assembly GCF_003430825.1 of Natrarchaeobaculum sulfurireducens. NCBI lineage: Archaea > Methanobacteriati > Methanobacteriota > Halobacteria > Halobacteriales > Natrialbaceae > Natrarchaeobaculum > Natrarchaeobaculum sulfurireducens. The sequence goes on from NZ_CP024047.1 coordinate 3,354,064, forward strand.
GAGACTATCATCAGCTTCCAAACTGAAGACGATGACCTCGTTGTCACCGGCCCCACTTTCTTCCGTTCGTGCGATAGCATCGTTCGTGACGGTGATTCCGAGCTGGCCGCCAGCGTCGCCGGAGACGCTCACGTCGAAACTCCGCTGTGCTTCGACGCTGTCGAACGCACCGGAACCGCCGATGAGACCCGCACTGCCGGCCAAAACGCCCAATCCAATGATCGTGTTTCGTCGTGTAATTCCCATACTGACTCCTGGTTCCCACCGGTCTTTGTATTGATCCGCCAGCCAGTAAAACAGGCAACGCCAGCCAACGAACCGGGCAACGCGATCCGGCGTTCAAGCTCACTGGTCCGTGATGCAGGCGGTGCCAGAAGCGGCGCAGTCCATCAGTAAGAAGGACACACTGGTCTGGAAACGGTTCAGTCACCAATCTCCGGCGGTATCTCGGTTGACCCAAAGTGCAGCCGCTGTGAATCGTATCGGTGGACGACAGCCGATAGAGAGATCGCGATAGCAAACAGTATACCAACGACAGTTACCGAGAGCGCCTCCGGGAACCATCCGATGTGGGCGAACGTGATCGACGCCGCACCGACCATCGCTAACCCGAGATAGTACAGCGGCCAGGGAATCGTCTTCGACGGCACCACCTCCAGATAAATATCCAAATTTTTCGCCCGCTCGGTCGCGACTAGCTCGTTGCCGACCCGGTCAAGGAGATCAGCGTCTTCGAGTTTCGAGAGATGGTGTTGCTGGATCGATGTGTAGACACGTTTGCGCTCGGTAGAAGTGAGCTCCTCGATGGGTTTGTCGTACTCCCAGGCAGCAACCTGTTCAGCGACATCGGAAAGTGTCGTTGCTCCGCCAGCCTGATTGCAAGCGTACAACACATACCGGCGTCGGTGGTTTCCGAGAGCAGTAAAGAGCGCGTCTTTTTCTTTTCGAGCATCTAACGTGGCAACTGGTCGTAAGCTCATATTGATCGATTAAACAGTATTTCTCATCGGATAGAGAGTTCGTCCGGACTTAACAGTTTCCTCGTCGGCCGTTTGTGTTTTTGAAATGTTATTTTGTCACATCACCACCGTGGTGGTGGCGGGAGTCGTCGCTTGAGCCGTTCAACAAGAGTTAGTTCCCGACGTTTCGAACGGACCTTGATCCGGTCGGTACCGAGAGTTGTAAATGAAACAGCGATTACAGCTCCGGCTACAGTGGCGTTGATTGCGGCGAGTGCAACCACAGGATGGATAGCGTGTAAAGCAGCGATCAGCGACGGCGGCAGCACGACGAGGTATCGGTATTCACTGACAAAGCGGAGGTGAACCCCAGTCTCGTCGGGTGCGTGCATCGTTACCGACGTCTCGACTGTTGTCCCCCTTGGAATGTACGTATAGCCATCTGGAGGGTCGACGCCATCACTTGCGGGCTCGAGTACCGTGATGACGGGGAGATGACCGCTGTTTCGCATTACGTAGGTGACGTCGGTCGAGTCACCAACACCGGCAACCCACTCGTCGTCGGTGGGTGATGTCGAACTGACAAGTTCGTACTGGTAGGTGCCCGAGGGGAGTAACATCGAAGCGTTCACCGGAACGATGACGACGAGCGTAAGGATCGCGATCAAGACGAGCGCGTTTTGCAACGGGCTATCATCTGAGCGTCGGCGTGCTCGCCGGTCGGCAGTCCATCGGATCGCACTCATAATGTAGAGGGCAAGCCCAAGGACCAGGATAGTCGTCGAGACCGTTCTGATGTCAGGCGGATCGATTCCAAACGGTGTGAGCACCCGCTCTTGGACCGATTCGACCGTTCCGCTGACCGCAGTAACCGTCGCACCGAGGCCCGGAATAACCACCAGATCACCGTCGAGTTGGAGTGCAACCGAGCGAACCTGTCCGTGCGCAACCGGCGGTTCGTCGCCGTCCTGGTCGAGGAACGGATTCGCATCCCCTTTTGTCAAGTACCCCTCACCCGTGACGGCCTCGACTCGGTGAGTAGTGACCTCGCCGCCACCGAGTTCCCGTGAGTCGAAGACGATGACATCGCCCGGTTCGACCTCGCCAGCAAACAGCGCCGGGATGGCCACGAAGCCGTCGTTTGGCTCGAGCGTCGGAGACATGCTCCCAGTCTCCACGAAGACGAGAAACGGCTGGCCAAGCAACTGCCCAAAGAGTAAGACGACGATCAGCGTGGCGAGAACGGCGGCGACAGCGTACTGCGTGAGGTCTCGCGGGTTCATGCCGATCGAGAGTCGCCAGCAAGGCAGTCTATCTGTAACTGTTCTTCCTGACAGGGCACCCAGGCGAGGCCGTCTCCACAGCTCAATCCGTCAGTCTCAAAACGTATGCTCATCGAACTCCCCCAGAGTGGTGTCCGCATAGCTGACCAACCAGTCGTGTGCCGGTGAGTCGGCCCGTACGTGCAGGTAAATATACTCGTCGTCGAGCACCGTGCTGACCCCCAGTTCACGGTCTTCGATTACTCGCTTGTTCGTATCGATCGCAACGTCGACTAGGCCCTCGAGATCGTCGACGAGGACCGTCTGTTCGTACTCGCGTTCAGACGGGAACGTGCCAGCCGTGATCCAATCGTCGTACTGCGAGCGGTGCTGCTCGTGTTTTAGCAGGTCTCGTTCCTCGTCAGTGAGTTCGATGTACCCACCGACACGGGCGACGATCAGCGAGACGAGCCCGACGAACGCGAGGCCAAACAATATAATCGAGCCGAGAGATTCAAACAGCGATGGTTCTGAGAGAACCTCGACGGTTTCGAACTCTTGGTGGCGCTCTTCGACGGTCATAGTGTCGGAAACACGGAACGTCGCCGGATCGACGAGCAACAACAGCTCGCTGTCGTAGCTGTTCGAGACCGGCTCACCGTCGACCGTTCCCTCGACTGTACTCGCCGAAACTACCCGTGCATCGACGACGCCCTCCGCGGAGCCGACCTGCTGTTCGACGGTCGAGATCGTCTCGAGAACGAACGGAATGTGGACGTCGAATTCGACGGTGTGGGCGTCTGCCGGCGAAAGCGACGACGTACTCGCTGCCTCGAGCGGTTCGACGACCTCCCAGTAGGTCTCGACGACCTCCCCGTTCTCGAGTTCGCCAGCCCTAAGGATCAAGTAGGTATCCGTCGTCACCGAGAGATTCCCATGGTTGGCGTCGTACTCGTATGTGTATGTTCCCGATAGATCGTCCGAGAGATTCGTATAGTAGATGGGACGATTCGAAAGGGTTTCACCAGCTTCGAAAGGAATTGTCTCTTGGTCGACAACGACGCTGTGTTCGTAGTCAGTGGTCTCCGTCCACTGGTCGACCGGGTGCTCGTCGGTCTCGACATCATGGACGACGTTGACCTGATAGGCCCACCAGCCACAGGCGACTGCCGCAAGCAGCCCCACGACGAGAAAAACGACATACCAGTCCCTGACGAGGGCTTTGGTTCGGACCGGTCGATCCAGTTCGGTCATTGCTTGATCGGGTTCGATGCTATTCGTTGGACACACCGAACAAAAGAGCGCTCTCCACGCTGTGTACGCGCGGCACTGATACAGCCCGACTGAGCCGGCTCACCACCACGGAATACGACACAGCCACTCCCGAGTGGTTTGGACATCCATCTCGGCGTTCGAATAGGTGCCTGTACACCACAGATCATTTGTATAGACAGTAACGGAGAACGTATAACTCTGCGCAAGAAGAGTTATTACCGCCCGATTGGGTCTGTACGGTATAAAGTTTGGTGAAAGTTACACACAGATGACAACCGAGACGACGGCGTCAACGACGGTGGCAATCCTCGCCGGAGATAGATCTCTTGAGCGGTGGAGAGAGCTACTGGCTGCAGGTGACGAACTCGAGGTCGTACAATTGTCCCGTCCAGTTGATTGGAAAGAAACAGCACCATCAGTCGACTGTCTCATCGCCACGCTCGAGACGCTCGAGTCGGAGGCGTTCGATACCGTTCGTCGCCTTCATGAGGTTGATGAGACGACACCAGTAGTCATCATTGCACCACCGGAAGCTGACCAATCCGTCGCCGCAGCTCTTGACGCTGGCGTCCAGTACTGTGTAATCACGTCATCGCTCGAAGACACACGTCCGTTGCTCCGCGGCCGCATCGACCAGCTCGTCGGTCGGTCCGGTGAGTCACCGACGGACGGACCCGCGATTATTGACGCGGTCGGCGATGCAAAACCGCCGTCAGTTGTGGCAAGAGATAGTAGTGATGGTGCCACAACACCCTCTTCCACCGGTCACGACGTGAGCACGCGGACACCACCCGAAAGTGGCAACGTAGAACGGCCGGGTGGCGATCGAGAAGCGGCTAAACGGTCCGGTACGGACTCCGAACTTCGGCCCGGTCCTGCTGTGGAAACCGAAGAGAGTAGGTCCATCCGACAACGACTCGCTAGTCTATCGAAGGCGATCGGTTCGAAGCGCCACCAAAGAGACGAAACAGACGATCAGTCACTCACAGCCGAGTCGGAAAGCGTTACTGACCAGTCATCCTCGAACGCGGACGGCACACCACACTCAGAAACCGCGAACGGCGACACGTCGACTCCAGCAACGTGTAATACGAAGCGTCCGCTTGGCTCAAGCGCAACCGACACACAGGACGTAGAGCCCCCTTCCCTCCCGACCTACCACGACCTCGAGGGCGGAACGAGCGTTCTCCTCGAGTCAGACACCCACAGTAATCAACGAGGGACGTGCTGTAGGGATTTGCTCGGTCACTGTTGCGAGCCGGCAACCGATATCCTCCTAATCAGATACACTCCGATCCGTCGGAGTGACCTCGAAACGCTCGTCGCATCCGCCAACCGAGTTGGACTCATCGCCGTCGGGTACCGCCAGCCGTTTTCCGAAGAGATTCGCGATAGCGTTGAGTACCTCGAGGTATCGAACCCGAACGATGTCACACGAGTGGGAATCCTCACGACAAAACTGGTCGACGAGTGGGAGAGTTCACAACCGGTAGACGTCGGCACTGCTGTCTGTCTCGACTCGCTTAATATTCTCTTACAGTACAAAGACCGATTTGGAGCGTTCCGGTTCTTGCATCTGCTGTTGAGTAAATTGGAGTCTATCGATGCAGTGACACACGTTCACGTGGATCTATCAGCCCAGAACTCACAGGACATCCTGACGCTAGCCTCATTGTTCGACATCGAAGTCGCCATCGAACCGACACGGCCGTAGCAACGCAATGTGTCACGACCGAACCCATCCGAAACCAACGCACGTCAGTTCGTTCATAATCGACCGTCCGGACGAGTTCATCTTCCCGATCGTTCGCTTCGGCGAAACTCTCGAAACCGAACGGTTCGGTGCCGACGTGGTGGACGAACGTCGATCTGAGCGACTCCATTCCACAGGTACCCGCCTTCTCGCGAAACGATGCCAGCAGTCGGTCGTGCGGGTCGAGGATAATATGTCGGATCTGTCGAACGGACCGTCCTCGAGGAGTCGCTGGGCGAGGTACGTGCCGTGAATTCCACCCCCAACGATGGTACAGCCGTATTTATTGGTTGAGTTGCGTGTCGTCATGCGGGATACGTCGCGTCGATGGTCGTAAACACCCTCTGGTTGTTAATAAAATACACAAATTAGATAACAACTTATATTACCACAAGTGTGCGTGTTGTTAGTGGTGAGTGGACAGACGATCCCCTGACGGTGCGTTCTAAAACCCATGATCTCCCAAGAACACCACGTTCGGTCACGTACTTCGCGAGAGCCGCGAGCCCAATCTCGCCGGCCTCAGTTGAAGATTCGCCAGTGAGGGCGTGGGTTTCGGACCGTAACGGCTCGTACTGTGCACTCGAGGACACGATCACCCACGGACCCCTTCAACCAATGTCTACGACATTCCAAACGGCAGTCAAGAAGAACGTATCAAAAACGCAACGCTACGATGCGATCGATGCGCTCGCTCGAGCGGACGAGACGACGAACCTCGGAATTCTCGTCCAAATGGGCGGCCTCCGCGGGGAGTTCCGTCGGCACGCACTCAACGGACTCGCCGACTGCAACGCCAGGACGGTTCTCGACGAACTCGCCGAAGACACGACGATCGAACCGTCGTTGAGACAGAGAGCGGCGGAGCTGGCATGACGACTGAAGCGTCGACCGAATCGACAGACGAATCGACCGACGGCACGAACGCGAACGGCGACCGGACCGGAAACCAGCGCGTCTGCAGAGACACCGGTCGCGAACAGGGCTTGATCGGCAAATACGATATCTGGCTGTGTCGGCAGTCGTTCCGAGAGATGGCCCGCGACATGGGCTTTCGAAAGTACGACTGATCGATCGACGGATCGAAGCCACTAGATACGAGTGCCAGTCCCAACGAGGAGACCACGGCGACGTGACGGCACTCAGGTTCGCTATTTCGGTCCTCTCGGCTGGCACAAGGCGGAGATTAGACGAGTCGTAGCAGCCCCCAGCCGAGCCAGGCGATCACGACCGAAAACCCGATGGCTGCGATTGCCTGACGGGCCATCATTTTCAGCGCCCAGCGTGTCGACACCTCTCGAGCAACGGTAAGTGCGGTCACGAGACAAGGCAACAGGACGCCGGCGAGAGACACTGCCACGAGCACCTCGAGCGGAGAGAGTGCCGTCGCAGTTCTACCGTCGGTTAGCAGGACGATCCCGTCTTTCCGAACCGAGGCCAGCACGCAGCTACGAATGTGATGACGACGAACACGGGCAACGCCGTCACGACGAACTCCCGAAGCGCACTCCAGGCCGCACGAGCGATGGCACGCGGATCGGGGCAGTTCAGAACCGTTCGTCGATCGATCACGGTATGGGACTCTCTGGCCGCCGGTGGGGCGATCACGGCGACGTACAGGAGCGTCGTGACTGCCAGTACCAGCAGGTACGGCCCGACGAGCCACCACATCCCTACAGCCGCAAAGACCGCGAGCGTCGCTGGGAACTGGTAAGAACACGCGGAGCCGAACTCGGACACCGCTCCTCCGTCGACAGCCGGGACGGCACTTGATCGTGCCGTCGGTCGGTGGCCGGCTCCGTTTCGATCGTACTTCGTGGGTGAGCTCCCGACACCTCGATGCCGGTTTTGACAGAGAGGTCATAGAAGTCCGCAACTCCCTCGAGATAGTCGGCGTACTCGTCACCGCTCGGATGCCCCCATTCGAGTGTGATCGTGGGCGAGGTGTTCGGTGTGATCGCGTTCACTTCGGTCAGTCCAAAGCTGTTACTCGGGAACGACAGCGTGATGAATCGCATCTCATCGGCCACCCGCGAAACGAGGCGCCGATCTCGTCACGCTCGAGGACGACGGTCTCGAGATCGAACAGCGAGAACACCACACCGGTACCGATGCCCGCAGCCCCCGCACCGACGACCACGACGTCAGCGGCTTTTGAGAGCATCATCGATCGTTCACCAGTGGAGATTGGTCACGTGCATGCTGTCTCTCGAGTTCCCCACTCGCCGCGGCTCTCTGTGGGGAGTGTCGCGTAGGGTTTGGGATCTCGTACCGGCCGGTTCCGTCGGTCACCGCAGCCACGAACCAACACAACAACCAGTACAGGCCGCCGGTGGCGGCCACCGTGACCAACGTGAGTATTACAACGTGTCGTACCAGCGAACCGCCGCTTGCCAGCGCAGCTGACCACCGACGAACGAGCCAATGAGCGACGACGTGATCGCTAACGCTTCGTGCATGGAGTGGCTGTCGCCTTGAGTCGAATCTCGAAAAGGACGGTCATCACGGGAGACCTAATTGGACATCATAAATATTTTCTACGTGCAGAGTATCGCCTGTTGCAATGGCTTACGAGAACTTGGACGAAGATTTAGTGAATGAATTACTTGGCGATGGCCGCGCAAGTCTGCGAAGCCTCGCGGAAAAGCTCGACGTCTCTGTCACTACGGTCTCGAACCACCTCTCTGATCTCGAAGAAGAGGGAGTGATCGAGGCGTACACGCCCCGAGTTAACTACGACGCCCTTGGTTTCGACGTAACGGCCGTAATGCAGCTCAAAGCTGAAGGCAGCGCCCTCCCAGAGATCACGGAGACGCTAAAAGATCACCGACAGATGATCTCCGTCTACGAGGTCACCGGTGACTACGACGTGATCGCGATCGGCAAATTCAAAGATACCGACGACATGAACGATCAGATCAAAAGCCTGATCACCGATCCCGACATCAACCAGTCGAATACGAGCATCGTTCTCAACACCGTCACTGAAAACGAACAGTTCGAACTCGAGCCCGACGACAACGTGTGAGTGACGGAAACAACTGACCCGTGACAGACCGGGTTCGATAACACGGTCGTTTCTATACTGGTAGGTGGGTTTTCCGTCACGTGAGACCTGCGACTGTACCGACGCTTCCCAGGAGACCACCCGAGTTGTGCATCCTGAACGTAATGTCTAGCACGATATCGCTCACGTCGCCGTACGAACCAAGAGTCGGCTGATCGGTCCACAGGCCTTCTCGCTCGAGTACGAGAGCGTTCGGCCTCTCTCGAGGCGACACTGAGGCAATCGATGCTCGAGAACGGTCGGACACTAGTATCGTTAGCCGTTGGGCTACTGCCTGATTAAAAGACGGAGTGGTCACTACGAGACTATTGTATGAGTGAAAGCGGCGAATCCACGTTCCCAGAGGGTCTCCCACTCCAGTACTTGCCGATACGCGGGCGAGCTTATCTTCCGTGTTCGGGATGGGTACGGGAGGTCCCTCGCCGCTCTGGCCGCTCTAACGCCGACCAGCGGAATCGAACCGCTGTGATACCGAGAATCGACTCCCCGGCTGAACTTTCGTCCAGAACACCAGCATCGGTGGCTATCGAGTGAATACCGTATGAGTAGTCGGCGGCGAATCCACGTTCCCAGAGGGTCTCCCACTCCAGTACTTGCCGATACGCGGGCGAGCTTATCTTCCGTGTTCGGGATGGGTACGGGAGGTCCCTCGCCGCTCTGGCCGCCGTAACGCCGATCGACGGAGTCGAACCGTCACAAGACCATCATCGGTCGTATATTACGTCTAATACCGTGTGTATGTGTAGTCCAGTTTGCGTCTGGACCCGTTCTCGGGTCCGATCCAAATGCGTTGTAGTTATGAGTGTGTGGCTTGGCCGATTAGTGCTCGCGGGCTCAACGTCTCGTTGCCTCGACGCGTACACCCCGAGTCTATCGAACTCGTCTTCTACGAGTGGCCTCCGCGGTTCCTCTTTTCCAGGTGGGTTTCCGGCTTAGATGCGTTCAGCCGTTACCCCGTGGTGCGTGGCTGCCCGGCACGTGCTCTCTCGAACAACCGGTACACCAGTGGCACCCATTCGTAGTTCCTCTCGTACTATACGAACGTTCCCGTCAGGAACCAATAACACCCCCAATAGATAGCAGCCGACCTGTCTCACGACGGTCTAAACCCAGCTCACGACCTCCTTTAATAGGCGAACAACCTCACCCTTGCCCGCTTCTGCACGGGCAGGATGGAGGGAACCGACATCGAGGTAGCAAGCCACCCGGTCGATATGTGCTCTTGCGGGTGACGACTCTGTTATCCCTAAGGTAGCTTTTCTGTCAGCAATTGGCCGCATCAAGCAGCCGAATTGGTTCGCTAGACCACGCTTTCGCGTCAGCGTCCGTTGTTGTGCCGGACACTGTCAGGCTTCCGTATGCTCTTGCGCTCTTTCCCGAGTCTCCGACTCGGGTGAGGAAACCTTGGGGCGCGCTCGATATCTTTTCAAGCGCGTACCGCCCCAGTCAAACTGCCCGGCTACCGGTGTCCTCCGCCAGGAGTGAGAGTCGCAGTCACTACCGGGTAGTATTTCAATGATGCCTCGGTGGCCCGCTAGCGCGGGTACCTGTGTAACGGCTCCTACCTATGCTGCACAGTAGCGACCACGTCTCAGCGACAGCCTGCAGTAAAGCTCTATAGGGTCTTCGCTTCCCCTTGGGGGTCTCCAGACTCCGCACTGGAACGTACAGTTCACCGGGCCCAACGTTGGGACAGTGACGCTCTCATTCATCCATTCATGCAAGCCGCTACTGAAGCGGCAAGGTACTACGCTACCTTAAGAGGGTCATAGTTACCCCCGCCGTTAACGGGTCCTTCGTCCCATTGTACTGGGTGTTCAGATACCCGCACTGGGCAGGATTCAGTGACCGTACGAGTCCTTACGGATTTGCGGTCACCTATGTTGTTACTAGACAGTTGGAGCGTCCGAGTCACTGCGACCTGCCTCTTTCCGAGGCAGGCATCCCTTCTTCCGAAGGTACGGGACTAACTTGCCGAATTCCCTAACGTCGGTTATTCCCGACAGACCTTGGCTTTCGCCGCCACGAGTACCTGTGTCGGATCTCGGTACGGACAGTGTGCTTGCCTTTTCACGGGCTCTAGGTTGACCTCTCTTGCGCTATCCAGCCATTCGTTCGCTTCCTGCCATTACGGCTTCCACGAATTTCGACTGTTCGACCGGGCGAAAGCCCGGTAGAGGCGGCCCCAAAGCGTCGGCTTTGAGTGCACACTGGCATAGGAATATTAACCTATTTCCCTTTTGACCTGCTCGATCTACGGCAGGACTTAGGACCGGCTAACCCTCAGCTGATCAGCATTGCTGAGGAACCCTTACTCGTTCGGCCGTCGGGGTTCTCACCCGACTCACGCTGCTACTATGACCAGGATTTTCGTTACCGCACGGTCCACATGAGATCTCTCCCATGCTTCCACCCGAACGGAACGCCAACCTACGGGATCGCACTCACTGAGTGCGCCGCTAGGTCTCGGTGGTGGACTTGAGCCCCGATCATTTTCGGCGCCGCAAACCTCGGCCGGTAAGCTGTTACGCTTTTCTTAGAGGGTAGCTGCTTCTAAGCTCACCTCCCGGCTGTCTAGGGCTTGCGACCACCTTCGATCGCACTTAGTCCACACTTGGGGACCTTAACCCAGCTCTGGGTTGTCTCCCTCACGGTACACAGGCTTACCCCGCGCACCGGACTCCCCGCGTCGACAGCGTTCGTAGGTTCGGAGTTGGACAGGGAGGCACACTCCTCTCGGAGTGCGATCTCCCAATCCGTCGCTCTACCCCACGAACTACCTCGGCGGAGGTCATGCTTCGACATGTTTCGGTTGGAACCAGCTGTTTCCGGATTCGATGGGCCTTTCACCCCTAGACATAGATCACGCGAGGGTATTGTAGGACACCAACGCTAACGGGCCTCCACGTGGCTTTCGCCACGCTTCACCCTGCCCATGCCTAGATCATCCGGTTTCGGGTTGTGCCCGATTGACTCCCCGCCCTTGAAGACGGCGGCCCTCACACAAAGTGCTGCGGCCATGTCGGTTTCCCTCTGCCTTCCCTGATACTCAGGTTAGACTCGCCAATCAGGCACACTCCCTGGTCCGTTTTTCAAAACGTACGACGGAACTTCGGCTCCCCGAGATTTCTACTGGCAACTCGCGTTGCGGTCGTTTCTCTCAGGGCCTTCTAAGCCCCGTCGCTCTATCGCCAACTGATTTCACGCCCTATTGCACCTCCCTTCTTGGGGTGCTTTTCAGCGTTCGCTCACGCTACTTGTTCGCTATCGGTCTTGAGGAGTGTTTAGTCTTCGCGGTCGATGCCCGCGATCTTCACGAGGGATATCCAACCCCCGATACTCTGGAGCTGACTCGTTCGATACTCGACGACAATACGGGACTGTCACCCTGTCTCGTGCTCTGTTCCAAGAGACTTCCTGTCGCCTTTCGCGAAGTGATCGTCAGTCCGAACACCACATTGCCCGAAGGCTTCGGTTTGGACTGCGTCGCGTTCACTCGCCGTTACTAACGACATCGCGTTTGCTTTCTTTTCCTGCCGATACTGAGATGTTTCAGTTCTCGGCGTTCCCCATTGCGCGAAGCAATTGCGGTGGGGATTCCCATTCGGAAATCCTGAGTTCTTCCCCTCCGTGCGGGTCCCTCAGGCTTATCGCAGCTTGGCACGTCCTTCTTCAGCTCTCAAGCCGAGCGATCCACCAGCTGGCACAGTAGCCACGTTCATCGGATCGACGTTGCGATAGAATCGCAACGGAATGTCGTCACACCGAAGTGTGACGATTGTGACCCGGGAACGGGTCCAGTGGACGCCTGGACTACACGTACACACGGTCTCATCTGCACGCCCGCTGACTAACGGGCCTGCATCAACCCTTCCCACTCACGCTTGCGCGGAGTGGTGCATCGGTTTCGTTCGGATCAGATCAAAGTTCCTTGCCACACTTAAGGGCACGGATCTCGATCCCATCCGAGGTATGGACCCACTGGGATTCGAACCCAGGGCATCCTCCTTGCAAAGGAGGCACTCTCCCACTGAGCTATGGGCCCACCCCTGTCTCACGTCTCACGACAGCGAGACAGGGTGTTATGTTAGCCTTGGTAGTTCAAAGGTGCCCGATCGGCCGACGATGGGTCGATCGAACGTAGACCGTGTGGCGCAAAGCGCCACGGTTCGCCGTAGCGTAAAACGCTACATAAGGTGGGTCAGGCCATCGGCCTGATCCCGATCTGTGGAGGTGATCCAGCCGCAGATTCCCCTACGGCTACCTTGTTACGACTTAAGCCCCCTTGCGAAGCCCAGATTCGACCCCTGACGGGGCCTCATCCGGACCTCACTCGGGTGCTTTGACGGGCGGTGTGTGCAAGGAGCAGGGACGTATTCACCGCGCCCTTCTGAGGCGCGATTACTACCGAATCCAGCTTCATGCGGGTGAGTTTCAACCCGCAATCCGAACTACGATCGAGTTTCGGAGATTAGCGTCTCCTCTCGGAGTTGCATCCCACTGTCTCGACCATTGTAGCCCGCGTGTCGCCCAGCACATTCGGGGCATACTGACCTACCGTTGCCCATTCCTTCCTCCAGTTTGGCACTGGCAGTCTCCCTAATGTACCCAACTACCGCAAGGGTATTGCTGGCAATTAGGGACGTGGGTCTCGCTCGTTGCCTGACTTAACAGGACGCCTCACGGTACGAGCTGACGGCGGCCATGCACCTCCTCTCAGTAGCTCCAGTAAGCTCATCATACTGACCTTCACAGCATACTGTCGGTGCTGGTGAGATGTCCGGCGTTGAGTCCAATTAAACCGCAGGCTCCTCCGGTTGTAGTGCTCCCCCGCCAATTCCTTTAAGTTTCATCCTTGCGGACGTACTTCCCAGGCGGTCTGCTTCACGGCTTCCCTACGGCACACCACAGGCTCGTAGCCTGTGGCACACCTAGCAGACATCGTTTACAGCTCGGACTACCCGGGTATCTAATCCGGTTCGTGACCCGAGCTTTCGTCCCTCACCGTCGGATCCGTCTTCCTGAGGCGCTTTCGCCACCGGTGGTCCGTCCAGGATTACGGGATTTCACTCCTACCCCAGACGTACCCCTCAGGTCTTCCGGTCCCAAGCCACGCAGTTTCCACCGGACGCCCGCGCGTTGAGCGCGCGGATTTCCCGACGGACTTGCCTGGCCAGCTACGGACGCTTTAGGCCCAATAATAGCGGTCATCACTTGGGCTGCCGGTATTACCGCGGCGGCTGGCACCGGTCTTGCCCAGCCCTTATTCCGCGACCACCTTACGGTCGCAAAAAGCGAGGACGATATGCCCTCGCACTTGGAGTCCCCTTATCGCACTCGCGTGCAGTGTAAAGGTTTCGCGCCTGCTGCGCCCCGTAGGGCCCGGTATCTTGTCTCAGATACCGTCTCCGGGCTCTTGCTCTCACAACCCGTACCGATTATCGGCACGGTGGGCCGTTACCCCACCGTCTACCTAATCGGCCGCAGCCACATCCTATGGCGCCGGAGCATTTCGGAGTCCCGGCAGTTCCAGCCTGGGACTCGTATCCCGGATTAGTCTCAGTTTCCCGAGGGTATCCGGATCCATAGGGTAGTTTGGCCACGTGTTACTGAGCTATCTGCTACGAGTCTGAACTCGTGCAACTAGCATGGCTAAATCGGACTCCAATAGCAATGACCTCCGGCAGGATCAACCGGAATGCTATAACTCCCTGTGAAGGGAGGGTTTGGCGGTGAATGCTAATGCACTCACACTAAATGGGTCCACGTTCGGTGACCGCGATCGACGACCGATCTGGCGTCACCGAACTACCAAGGCTAACATCAGATCCCATCTGTACGGCGGACCGCAGGGGTGAAATCCTCATTTCCTTCGGACCTAATCGTAAGCCACCAGGAGTACATAACCCCTTCGACTTCGAGCAGGCCCAAGACGACGGACCGAATCCAACGGCCCGTCCATCACGCGTTCTTTGCAACCGTATCCGAACAGCCTCGTACACTTAAGGGCAACGGATCGGTCGCGCTCCGGAAACCACATCCGGCGACGCATTCTGCGTATCATATCGGAGTTGGCCCATGTATATAAGGGCGTCGTCCTGTGGTCGCCAGAAGCGACCGGAACGCAGCACGATTCATTACCCACCGTGAGCGCCGACTTCGATCGACGTTCCAACGAGGCGGGGATAGGTTCCTGCCTCCGTGCCGGAACACGGCCGGAGGGAACGTGGCCGCGTGGGCCACGTCGTTTGCATTCTAACCGAGTGCCGGGTCATTACATAAGGCCGTCGCCTCGAGGCCGCATAGAAAGCCGATAGCATGAGGCGAGGTTACACTGGACGAGCGCTAGCGAGGACGGGCCTGCGGCTCGAGGCCGTGGTCTGTGTAGAATGTCACGCGGGCGGAGGTCGGTCGGTCATTCCACCCTCGCAGGCGCGGTCGGACCGGGTAAGACCCGCGTACACGTACTCGAGGGCGCACGCGCAAGAAGGCTTCGCGTTTCAGGCAGTCACCGGGAGACGATGAACAAGTTCAACAGAGGGAAAATCCGGACGAAATGTATCGATGGCGATAAACGGGATGGGTCGTAATAGACGCACGAATGGTCCGGGACCCGCTCTCCTCGGAGTCGACGCCGTCGGCGGAGGATATTTGCTCTGCGCTCGACGACCCCGATTGCCGAGAGATTATCCGGAATCTCGAGAACCCAATGACGGCCTCTGAGTTGACTGACCAGTGTGACATTCCACAGTCGACGCTGTACCGAAAGCTCGAGTTGCTGACGGAGGCGACGCTGCTCGAGGAGTCGACTGAGATCAGACGCGACGGGCACCACGCGAGCAAGTACGCGGTCGCATTCGACGAGATTACGCTGACCTTAGACGAGAGCCGGTCGCTAGCGGTCCAGATCGATCGGCCGGCTCGGACGGCCGACGAGCGACTCGCGGAGCTGTGGTCGGAGGTGCGCAAGGAAACATGAGTCCGCACACAGGGGGTGTCGAGGTGACGATGGCGCTCGCCGTCGTGAAGACGCTGATGCTGGTCGTCGGAAGCGTCATCACGTACTTCGCGTTCAAAGCCTACCGGCGAACGAGACAGCGGGCACTCGGGATGCTCGCGGTCGGGTTCGGGCTGGTCACGCTCGGGTTCGTCCTCGCGGGAATGCTCTATGAAATTCTCGGGGTCTCACTCGAGATGGGGATCTTACTCGAGAGTCTACTAGTCCTCACGGGGTTCATCGTGATCGCATACTCGTTGTACACTCAATAGCGCAGTTGAGTTCGTGTTCTCTGAGATGGTATCGGAGTTCTCGAGTGCTATCGGATCGTCGCCGATAACGACTGGTGTTCCATTCGGGGGAAACCGTATTCGTGACGTAGCGAGAGGACCGGTGGGCCGACTCAGCGGTTCAGGGTGTGGATCGCGTGGCCGAGGGCGTTCTCGGCAGCTTCCATCACCGATTCGGCGAGCGTTGGGTGGGCGTGGATCGTCGAGGCGACGTCCTCGAGCGTGGCGCCGAGTTCGACCGCGAGGCCGAGTTCGGCGATGAGTTCGGAGGCTTCGGGGCCGACGATGCTGGCACCGAGAACGTAGCCCTCGTCCTCGTCGGCGACGATCTTGACGAAGCCGTCGGTATCGCCGGTAGTCAGTGCGCGGCCACTGGCCCGGAAGGGGAACTGGCCCACAGCGGTTTCGAAGCCGGCGTCTTCGGCCTCGCGTTCGGTCATCCCGACGGTTGCAATCTCGGGGTCGGTGAAGACGACCGCGGGGATCGCCTGGTGGTCGAGTGCTGCGGGTTCGCCGGCGATCACCTCGGCGGCGACCTGCCCCTCCGCGCTGCCTTTGTGTGCCAACATTGGCTCACCGGCGACGTCGCCGACCGCGAAGACGTGATCGACGTTCGTTCGCGCGCGTGAGTCGGTTTTGATGAAACCGCGCTCGTCGGTCTCGACGCCGACCGCCTCGAGATCGAGCGTGTCGGAGACGGGTTCACGACCGACGGCAACGAGGACCGTTTCGGCGTCGAGGTCGAGCGACTCGTCAGCTTCGGTCCGGTCTGCGGGTTCCGCGACGACGCGGATGCCGTCACCGTGTTCGTGCCACTTGGCGGCCGTGTAGCCGAACTCGAAGTCGATACCGAGATCGTTCGCTCGCTGTTTCACCGGTCGTTTGAGGTCGTCGTCGTAGCCGGGGAGGATCGACTCGAGCATCTCGACGACGGTGACGTCGGTGCCGAGTTTAGCGAAGACGGTCGCTAGCTCCATGCCGATGTAGCCGGCGCCGACGATGACGAGCGAGTCGGGGATCGACTCGAGCGCGAGCGCCTGTCGTGAGTTCAATACGGGCTCGTCGTCGAACGAGAAGTTCGGGATCTCGATCGGTCGCGAGCCGGTCGCGATGATGGCGTGTTCGAACTCGAGGGTCTCAGAGCCCTGGCCCTCGCCGCTGTGTGAGATGCGGACGGTGTTCTCGCCGGCGAAGGTGGCCGTTCCCTCGAGTAAGTTGACCTGATTCGCTTTACAGAGTTTCTCGACACCGCTTGTAAGCTGGTCGACGACACCGTCTTTCCAGCCGACCATCCCTGCCATGTCGATGGCGGGGTCAGCGTGGATGCCCAGCTCCTCGGCGTGGCGGGCCTCGTGGGCGACGTCCGTCGCCGTAATGAGGGCTTTCGAGGGGATGCAGCCGTGGTTCAGGCAGGTCCCGCCGTAGGCAGCTTTCTCGACCAGCGTGACGTCGAGGTCGAGTTGGCCGGCACGGATCGCGGCCACGTAGCCGCCCGGTCCAGCGCCGATGACGACGACGTCGGTTCCGGTCGTGACGTCTCCGACGACCATCAGTCGGGTCCTCCGTTCGATTCGATCGCGTTTGGTAGCGTAGATATCATCGGTCGTATCTCCGGATACAGTCACTCGAGCAATAGCAGTTCGGGGTGCTCGAGATACTCCATGACGGTGTTCGTAAACTGTGCGCCGACGGCACCGTCGATCAGCCGGTGATCGAACGACAGGGATAGCGGCAGTACGGACCGTGGTTCGATCGATTCTTCGCCGTCTTCGTCGGTGACGACGCGTGGTTTGCGCGTCATCTCACCGATCGCCAGAATACCGGCTTCGGGGTAGTTCAGGATCGGCGTCGCGTACTCGCCGCCGATACCGCCGACGTTGGTGATCGTGAACGTCGATCCCCGCAGTTCGTCGGGGCTGATCGTCCGTTCGCGAGCTTTCTGGACGAGTTCGTTCATTTCCGAAGAGAGCTGTAACAGACCCTTCTGATCTGCGTCCTCGAGCACCGGAACCATCAGCCCGACGTCGGTCGCAGTCGCGACGCCGACGTTGTAGTAATCGCGGTAAACGATCTCCTCGTTCTCGTCGTCGATGACCGCGTTCATCTCCGGGAACTCCTTGAGCGCCGCGACGACGGCCTTCGTGATAAACGGCATGTACGTCAGGCGAATGCCCTGCTCGTCGGCTCGCGATTTGAGCCGTTCTCGAGTCTCAGCCAGCGCGGTCACGTCCACTTCGTCGTGGTGGGTGACGTGGGGGGCGGTGTACTTCGACTCGACCATCGCGTCGGCGATCGTCTTGCGAACGCCTCGGAACGGCTCTCGGCGCTCGCGTTCGCCCGGCGCGAAATCGGTCCCTTTCGTTGCCGTCGATTCGCTCGACGCGACCGCCTCACGATCTGCCTGTTGTGCGTGTCGTTGTGCCTCGGCGTACTGCTCGACCGCTTCGGCCGTGACGAACGCCTCGCCATCGCGTTCCTCGACGGCTGGGACGGCATCGATGTCGACGCCCATCTCCTCGGCGAGTCGACGCGTCGCGGGTGCGGCGAGCGTTCGCTCTCGATCCGCCGACTCGAGGTCTGCCGACTCGAGGTCTGCCGGCGCTGTGTTGGACGGCTCGGAGTCGCTGGCGCTCGAGACGTCCTCTGACGCCTCGGCAGTCCCATCAATCGGCTGGGCCGATGCAGGCGCTTCGGCCTGTGCTGGCTCGACCGGTTGTTCGCCGGTGGCGGCCGCTCGAACGTCCGCCGCGGTGAGTCGGCCGCCGGGACCACTCCCCTCGAGGGCGGCGAGATCGACATCCTCCTCGCGGGCCAGTCGACGGATGCGGGGAGGCGCGAAGACGCGGTCCTGCGGCGTCTCTATCTCGGTGGTTTCGGCGCCGGAGTTGCCCACGGCGCCGTCGTCAGCCGCATCGGCGTCGACGGCCTCGTCCGGTTCGCCCTCGAGTTCGGCTGCCCCCTCGCTTTCGTCGTCGCCGTCGACCGCGTAGGTGACGAACAGGTCGCCGACGGGGACTACGTCGCCTTCTTCCCAGTGAAGTTCCTGGACGGTGGCGTTGACCGGCGATGGGACTTCGACGAGGGCTTTATCGGTTTCGACCTCCGCGACGGGCTGGTCTTCGGTCACCTCGTCGCCCTCCTCGACTAGCCACGAGACCAGTTCGCCCTCGGCGACCCCTTCGCCGACATCCGGCAGTGTGAATTCATGAACCATGTCAGAACTCCATTGCGTCCCGAATGCCGTCCTCGATTCGGGCAGCCTCGGGTAGGTAGTAATCCTCGAGCGCGTACAGCGGGAACGGCGTGTCGAAGCCGGTGATGCGCTGGACCGGTGCCTCCTGATAGAGCAACGCGTGTTCCTGAATCGTCGCGATGATCTCACCGGCGAGTCCGCCCGTCTTCGGCGCCTCGTGGACGACAGCCGCGCGGCCGGTCTTTGTGAACGAGTCGACGATGGCGTCCTCATCGAGCGGCGAGAGCGTTCGCAGGTCGACCACCTCGACGTCGATTTCGCCCTCGAGGGTGTCGGCGGCCTCGAGCGTCGGCCGGGTCATCGCTCCCCAGGTGAACACGGAGATATCGGCACCCTCGCGGCGGACAGCAGCCTCGCCGATCGGTATCTCGTAGGGCTCGGTCGGGACGTCTTCGCGGAACGCCCGGTAGATGAGTTTGGGCTCGAGGAAGACCACCGGGTCGGGGCTCCGGATCGCACTGGTGAGCAGCCCCTTTGTGTCATACGGCGTCGACGGGATGACGACTTTGAGTCCGGGCTGGTGGGCGAACATCGCCTCGGTCGACTCGGAGTGGTGTTCGGGCGCGCGAATGCCGCCGCCGTAGGGGGCGCGGATGACCATTGGACACGTAAATCGCCCGCGCGAGCGCGTTCGCAAGCGCGCGGCGTGTGAGACGATCTGGTCGAACGCGGGATAGATGAAACCCAAAAACTGGATCTCTGGGACGGGACGCATCCCGTAGGCGGCCATCCCGACCGCCGTGCCGACGATGCCGGACTCGGCGAGTGGGGTGTCGATCACTCGATTCTCGCCGAACTCGTCGTACAGCCCCTCGGTTGCACGGAAGACGCCGCCGTTTTTCCCGACGTCCTCGCCGAGGACGATCACGTCCTCGTCGCGTTGCATCTCGGCGTACAGGCCGTCTCGAACCGCCTGTACCAGCGTGAGGTTCTCCGTCTCGCCGTCCGTCTGTGTTGGGGAGTCTACAGCCATAGCTTAGCCCTCTAAGAGTTCGTCGTCGCCGTGTCGCTCGCGAATCGATTCGAAGTACTCGAGTTGCTGTCCTAACCGTTTGGGCATCCCCTCGTAGACGTGGGCGAAGATCTCCTCGGGATCGGGGCGCTCGTAGGATTCGGCGGCATCGATCGCGTCGGCGACCGCCTCCTGAACCTGGTCTTCGATCGCGTCGACGCGCTCGTCGTCGAGCATCCCCTGTGAGCGCAGATACGCCTCGAGTCGCGGAATGGGGTCTTTTTGCTTCCAGCGTTCGACCTCGTCGTCGTCTCGGTAGACCGATGGATCGTCCGCAGTCGTATGAGCTCCAAAACGGTACTGGACCGCCTCGATGAGCGTGGGGCGGGTCGCTCGGCCGGGCGAATCGTCCTCGACTGCGTCCGGATTTTTCGCCTTCTCGATCGCCTCACGGGTGACCTTGTACACCGCCAGGGGATCCATTCCGTCGACCTGAACGCCTTCGAAGCCGTAGGCGGTCGCCTTCTGAGCGAGCGTCGCACTCGCCGTCTGTCGCTCGCGGGGGACCGAGATCGCCCACTGGTTGTTGTTACAGAAGAAGACCGTCGGGGTGTCGAAGACGCCCGCGAAGTTGAGTCCCTCGTGGAAGTCACCCTCCGAGGTCGCACCGTCACCGAAGTAACAGACGAACGCCTTCTGCTCACCTTTGAGCTTCGAGGCCCAGGCGGCACCCGTCGCGTGGGGGATCTGAGTCGCGATCGGTACCGCGACCGAGAACATGTTGACGTCGTCTGGGATGGCATTGCCCTGTTCGTGGCCCATCCAGTACAACAGCGTTCGCTCTAGGCTTACCCCTCGGACCAGGCCGACGGCGTGTTCGCGGTAGCTCGGGAACACCCAGTCTCCGTCATCCATCGCGTGGGCACTCCCGACCTGCGATGCTTCCTGGCCGGACAGCGGCGGATAGGTCCCCATTCGCCCCTGGCGCTGGAGGCTCACGGCTCGCTCGTCGAAGTGCCGGACCAGGCGCATCTGTGCGTAGATATCGATGAGTTGGTCTTCGGTAAGGTCAGGAACCTCGGCACCCTCTACGACCCGACCAGCCTCGTCGAGTACCTGTACTCGGTCACGTGGGTCGCGCTGTATCGTACTCACGGGTAGAACCACCTGCACATACCAGTATGATATATCGCTCAGGATAAAGGATTTTCCCCATATAGTTTACTAATGATGAGGTTCTTGCCAGTCAATCGTCAGAGTGTGTGAGTGCGGGCACCAAAAGTACCCAATAATACACCATTGGTCGCCGATGCACAGGGCTGGTTCACATATCCTCGACACTTCGAAGCGATAGCGAATCCAAACCACGGAAACTGGTCGTATAACCGCCGACAAGCCACATGAGATGACTTCCGACACCCATTCGGGTCGACCCGAGCGACACAGTCGACAGCAGAGAGTCATTTTATTGATATTCTTCCGTACGATACCACGTGGCAGTTGCATCCATCGTCGTCGGCGGTATCGTCCTGGTGACTGTAATTGTGGCCCGGTATTCGTCGCTGTTGGTCGTCGAAGAGCAAGACCCGAAAGCGTTGCTCGTCTTTGGCGAGATAGAGGCAGTACTGGAACCAAGGCCGACGTTCGTTCCACCGTTCGTTTCGAAGACGTATCCCATCGATTCACAGACGATGACGATAGACAAGGGCGCGATCGCGTCGCAGTCCCATCCGAATCCGGAGACGACGTCCGAGACGCGACGGGCCGGTGAGCGATGCCGATTCGCGGGGGTCGGACTGGAGACCTATAGTAGCCACTGCACGTCAGTGCACACCTGCTCGCCAGACGGATCGGCGATCAGTGTGCAACTCGGTGCAGTTGTTACTATACCACGACCTCGCTTTTCGGAGTCGTATCGCGCTCGCGTTCGTGATATTGCTACGTAACGCACTAGACACTCGAGACCCGGACGAAGTGTGAGAACGAGCGCGACTCCTCACTCGGCCGTCGAAACGCCGGAGCGCTCGGCCCGCGCCTGTGTTCGAGCCTCCTCGACGCTTTTGCCCTCTCGCAACACGGCGTCGACGAACAGTTCACCGGCTTTGTACGATGAGCGCACCATCGGCCCACTGGCACAGTAGAGAAAGCCTAACTCCGCTTCGGCGACGCGACGCCAGGTCTCGTACTTGTCGGGGTGGTCGTATCGTTTCACCTCGAGGTGACTGCGCGAGGGCTGGAGGTACTGGCCGAGGGTGACGATATCGACGCCGCGTTCGCGACAGTCTGCCAGCGTCTGATAGACCTCGTGGTCGTACTCGCCATGGCCGAGCATGATCGAGGTCTTGGTGTAGATGTCCGATTCGCGATCGACCTGCTCTAAGACCGAGAGCGACTGTTCGTATCCCGCGCGGCGGTCGCGGACGGGGAACTGGAGGCGGGAAACCGTCTCGACGTTGTGTGCAATGACGTCCGGCTCGGCGTCGATGATCTTTCGCACGAGACGCTCTTCGCCCTGGAAGTCGGGAATAAGGACCTCGACGACGATTCCGGGGTGGCGCGCTTTGATCTCGCGAATGGTCTCAGCGAAGTGGCCCGCACCCTGGTCGGGCAGATCGTCGCGGTCGACGCTCGTGAGGACGACGTAATCGAGTCCGATCTCGGCGACCGCCTCGGCGACGTTCGCGGGTTCGTCGGGATCGAGTGGCTCCATTCCCCCGGTTTCGACGTCACAGAAGTTACAGCCTCGAGAGCACCGATGGCCCATCAGCATGAACGTCGCCGTGCCGCCTTCGCCCTGTCCCGTTCCGGCCCCGCCCGACCAGCACTCACCTAAGTTCGGGCAGTTTGCTTCCTCACAGACGGTGTGTAAGTCGTGTTCGCGCAGCGTCTCGCGGATGCCGGCGAACTCACGGCCCGACGGTGGTCGGGATTTTAACCAGTCGGGCTTGCGCACGCTGCTCATACGTGGAGTTATAGGCGCGCAAGGTGAAAAAGCGTCGCCATCACACACCCGGAGGGGAGGCGGGCTCGAGCGTCGTCGCCCGCCACCGTCGTGATCGATTTCGAGAACACTACCAAACCGCGTATACAGGCTCGCACGAACCAGTATTGTATGAGAGTCCACCAGCACCGACGTCTCCGTGGTCGACTCAGTTACGGAGCCACGAGAACGACCGGCTGGAGCGTCGGATAGCAACGACGGATGACGGCATCGATGGAGACTCGAGCGTTCGACGCCTGTTCGCACGCTGACCACCTCGAGGAGTCGACAGCAGTTCCGGGCTCGCTCGCCGTTGACGGCTGGCTCTCGCCGACGATGGCACCAGTGCTAATCGGAATTATCCTGCTCGCCGCGTTCGGAACGGCGATTCTCTTTTTCGCCGGAATCGTCGGCTACCACCGCCGGCGAACGATCAGACACGGGATCATCGCTATCGCGTTAGGACTGCTCGTGGCTCGGTCGCTCGTCGGTCTCGGGACCGTCTTCGGACTCGTTCCGATGGTCGCACACCACATTATCGAACACGGGTTCGACTTGCTCATCGCCGCGTTGTTGCTGTATCTGTTGTACGAACACACGGGCTCGAGCGACCCATCGTCGCGATTACGTGATCGGGGGAACCGGTAACCCGTCCGTACCCCCGGTAGCTTTACCACGACGACCGGAATAGCGGCGGCCGATGGCGTTCAGCACGACTCCGGACTGGTTCCACATCAGCGACGACGAGGAACTCGTCTGGGAGAGTCGGCCCCACCCGATCGAACTCGGCGTCGGCGTCCCCATCGCAATAGGGTTCGCGGTCGTTGCCCTCGGCGTCCTCGCCTGGGGGCTGTCCGACGGCGAGGCGATACTGTCGGTCCTGGGAGCGCTCGTCCTGGTCAGCTGTGTCGCGTTCGCCGGCGTCCGCTATCTCTTCTGGACGAACACCCGCTACGTGATCACCTCGAGCGAACTGTACAAAAAACGCGGCGTCATCTCGAGAGACGTCACCCAGTTTCGACTCGAGCGCGTCCAGAACACCAGCCTCAGCCAGACCATGCTCGGCCGGGCGCTCGGCTACGGCGATCTGACCGTCTACACCGCCGGCTCCGGCGACCCCGAACTCACTTTCGAACGTGTCCCCCGACCCGAACATGCCTCGAGCATCCTGAGCGACCAGCTCGAGGCAACGACGACGGAGGGGTCGTCCGTCTGAGCGGTCAGGTTCGGTGATAGCCGACGGCCGAAACACAAAACACATGACCCCAGCGGCCGCCGGTGTGGCTACTATGTCACAGCAGCGACCCACGTCCACCGGGGAGTCGGTATCACGTGCCTCGAGCGTCGCAGCGAGTGCAGGAGTCGGCGTCGTGGCGGCACTCATCGGCTATCTCGTCACGTACCTCTTTGCAGTGAGTGAGGTGCGGTCGGCGTTCGGAGACGACGTCGAGAGCTGGAAAGGCGTCGCGTGGTACTTCTACAACGCTCACCTGGTCGAGATCGAAGCCACCGGTGACATCGCGGGTCTCGGTGGCACGACGACTGTCGACTTAATCGCACAGTCAGACACCACGCGGGTGACGCTACTGTACGCCGTTCCGCCAGTGGTGCTGCTAGGAGCTGGTCTCTTACTCGCCTCGCACTTCGGTGCTCGCGATATCGGTGAGGGAGTCATCGTCGGCGCGCCGATCACGCTCGGCTATCTCGTCGTGCTAGCCGTCGGGGCGGTCGTCAGCGAGACGAGCACCGAAAGCGAGTTCCTCGGCATCGAGGCATCGGGATCGATGGCTCCCGAAGTGCTTCCCGCGATCTTGCTGGGTGGACTCTTGTTCCCACTCGTCTTCGCTACGACTGGCGCGATCCTCGCCGCCGTCGTGCAGTCTCGGTGACCGACACGACACACCGTCGTCGGTCCTCGAAGGAAACGCCTTTCATCACCCGCTACCCGTGTCCGAGTGATGGAGGTCGCCGAGGTTCTCCCCGACTTTGCCGATGCGTTCGCGTTCGAGGAGTTCAACCGAATGCAACGCGAGGCCGTGCCCGCGCTCCTCGAGCGTGAGGAGAACGTCGTCGCGAGCGCCCCGACCGCGTCGGGAAAGACCGCACTCGCGGAACTCGCGATCTGTAAGACGCTGGCAGACGATGGGACGGCCCTGTTTATCGCGCCACTGCGTGCGCTGACCAACGAGAAAGAAGACGACTGGGACCGCTTCGAGGAGCTTGGCTACTCGGTCTACGTCGTCACGGGCGAACGCGACCTGAATCCCCGTCGCGCCCGACGGGCGGACATCCTCGTGATGACGCCCGAGAAACTCGACTCGGCGACCCGAAAACACGACTCCCGGCGGTACGACTTCGTCACCGACGTCGACGTCTGCGTCATCGACGAGGTTCATCTCCTCGATGCGGACCGTCGAGGATCGGTCCTCGAGGTAGCCATCTCGCGGCTGCGACGGCTCTGTGCGCCGCGGGTCGTCGCGCTCTCGGCGACGATGCCCAACGTCGACGACGTGGCTGCCTGGCTCGACGCATCCGAGGAGACGACGTTCGAGTTCGACGAGGCGTACCGTCCCGTCGACTTACACGCGGGCGTAAAGACGTACACGCACGGCGAAAACTCGTTTGCGGACAAGTACCGCCGTCTCTATCGGGCACTCGATATCGCGGAGCCACACCTCAGAGACGACGGCCAGGCGCTCGTGTTCGTCTCCTCCCGACAGGACACCGTCCGCGCGGCGAAGAAAGCCAGAGACGAAATCGCCGAACGCGACGTGCCGATCGGGGTTCGCGGCGACTACGACTCACACACCGAGTTGAAAGACGCCATCGAGAACGAGACACTGTATCACTCCATGCTCGACGGCGTGGCCTTCCACCACGCCGGCCTCTCGAAGACCGACCGCGATCTAGTCGAAGAGTGGTTCAAGGCGGGCCACGTCGAACTGCTCTTTTCGACCTCGACGCTCGCCTGGGGTGTGAACCTCCCCGCTCGCTGTGTCGTCATCCGCGATACGAAAATCCACGACCCGCTCGAGGGCGAAGTCGACATGAGCCCGCTCGACGTTCTCCAGATGCTCGGGCGTGCAGGTCGGCCGGGCTACGACGACGTCGGCTACGGCTGGGTCGTCTGTGACACCGCGGAAGCGGACAAGTACCGCCGGCTGTTGACCGACGGCAAAGAGATCGAGTCCCGGCTCGCCGAGAGCTTAGAGACCCACCTCAACGCCGAGATCGCCATGGGGACGATCACCGACCTAGAGGACGTGATGGACTGGCTCGAGACGACGTTCTTCTACGTTCGCGGCCAGTCGAAGCCAGCGGAGTATGACTTTCCCAACCTCCGTGAACGCGTTCGTAACTGTCTCGAGGACTTAGTCGAGCGGGGCTTCGTCGAAACCGACGCCGACCTCTCGATCGAAGCCACTCCGCGAGGCGTACTCGCCTCGAAATACTACCTCCGTCTCGAGACGGCTGCGACGTTCGCCGACCTGGCTGACGCCGTCGCCGACGGAGCGACGCTCGAGCCCGGTGACGTCCTCGAGGCGGTCGCGACCGCCGAGGAGTTCGACTCCGTCTCGGCCCGACAGGACGAACGCGACGCCATTAGCGCGGTCCTGGTCGGCGTCGACACCGAGGCGTTAGACGCCGGTCAGCGGAAAGTTCTCGCCATCTTACGGAGTGCAGCCGACGGCAGCCCGCCCGCCGAGTTGCGAAGCGACGCCTGGGTGATCCAGCGCAACGCCTCGCGACTGCTCTCCGCACAGGGAGCGTTTCTCGATCGGCTCGCGGGCCCCCACGCTGCGAACCTCGCCCGACGGGTCGAAGCCCGCATCGAGAACGGCGTCAGCGAAGACGCCGTCGGGCTGACCGCAATCGACGGCATCGGTCCCGGTCGGGCGAGCAAGCTCTCGCGTGACGGACTGTCGACTCCCGCAGACATCGTCGAGGCTCGCGTCGCGGGACTGACCGACGCCGGTCTCTCCGAGGGGGTCGCCGAGCGCGTCTACGAGGGTGCCCAGTCGCTGCCCGCCGTCGAGATCGATTGGGGGTCGTTCCCCGAGACGATCGCCACCGGCGAAAACGACGTCTGTGAGGTGACGATCGAAAACGTCGGCGAGCCCGCCCGCGCCGGCATCCGCGTGACCGTAAACGGCGTCGAAATGACGAGTACGAGCACCTATCTGCGCGATACCGACACCGTCCCCGTCGCCGTCTTCGGCGCTGATGCCGACGAACTCGAGTTCACCGTCAGCGTCGCCTTCCCGGAGACGCCGTTAGTGCCGTTTGACTCCCGGCGTACCGTCGACGTCGAGTGAGCACACGGCTTTCGAACGGTCGGGCCCCCGGATTCAAGGCCTAAAGGCGCCCCGGATCGGCCCGAAACCGGCTCAATCGGAACTGGAGGTAAAGACCGCTCCTCGACGCTCGTGAACCATCAGCTCGGAGACATCGCTGGCGATCTCCTCGCCGAACTCGCGTTCGACGAGCCACAGGGCGAGGTCGATTCCCGACGTGACGCCACCGGCCGAGAGCACGTCGCCGTCGTCGACCACCCGCTCGTCGACCACGGTCGCGGCTGCGGCCTCGAGGTCGTCGACGGCGACGTGGTGGGTCGCCGCGGGACGGCCCTCGAGCAAGCCAGCGTGTGAGAGGATCATCGCGCCGGTACAGACCGAAGCGACGGTCGCACCGTTTTCGTAACACTCCCCGACAGCGTCCGGGAGCGCCCCGTCTTCGACGACGGCGCGGACGCCGCCGGGAGTCGTCCAGCCACCACCGGGAACGATCAACAGGTCCGGTCGACCGAGCGTTCCCTCCGGTTCGACACGAAGTCCGTGACTCGCCGTCACGAGGCCGTCCTCGTCGGTGTCGCCCTCGAGCGTGACGAGCCGGGTCTCGAGGTCGCCACCGGCCTCGGCAGCGTTCTCGAGGACCTCGAAGGGGCCAATCGCGTCGAGTTCATCGAAGCCGTCGAAGAGTACGATCTCTGCAGTCGTATCGGACATGGTCGATACTTCTGCTCGGCGGACAAACGTGTTTCCCCGGAGCGGACAGCCAGGGGACGCCTCGGCGATCCGATTCAGATACGCCCGGCTCGAGATCAGTGAGTGAGTCGTCCCCGTCTCGAGCGTTCTCAGCGCTGAAAACGTAGATAATTACGTATTAAATCAGCCCACTCACTGGTCACGGCCGGTTGACCGGTCGACAGCACCGATAGCTATCGCCACACGATGGTGCACGCTTATACCGTACGTATCTCATTTTCAGCCAGTTGAAGCGCGAGCTTCTGGATTGGATGACAACGGAAAACGATGGGGACACGGACGAATCGGTAGATCGTGCAACGGACGGCGGAACCGAAGCGGCCGGAGGAGCGACAGCGGTGGAGACACACGAGTTCGCCGACGTGCAGACGGAAGTCGACGAAGTCGAGTTCGAGGAACTGCTCGAGGACCCGGCGTACATCGATTTCCTCGAGAGCATCGGGCAGTTGACGATGCCCGATGACGACGTCACGCTGGACGAACTCGTCGAACTGCTACCGAACGATGCGGTCGTACCGGACGGGGCGGATGACGAAGCGGCAGAGTCGACAGCGACGCCGCGATCGAAGGCCGTCGACGCGATCGTCGACGCCTTAGAGAGCGACGAGGTGAGTCAGGCCCAGCGAGCAGCCCTCCGCGAAGCGTTGGGACTCGAGTCCCAGAAACGGACCGAGGTACAGCTCAATCACCTCAAGTCCCGGTTTCTCGATCTCGAAGCGTACATCGAGGCGATGGAGGACTTTTTCGACCGAAACCAGACACCGCTCGACGAACTCGAGGACCACCGGTCGGCGATCGAGTCACTCGAGGGCGAACTCGAGACGCTAAACGACCGACTCGAGAGCGTAGCGCAGCGCCTCGAACGCGTCGTCGACGATCGGGAGACGGACGGCGATCGGTTGGCCGAACTCGAAGACGTGCTCGAACAGACACGTGGGACACTCCAGCGGAACTTCACCGTGATCGAAACCGAACTGCAGACGGCCAAGCAGTGGCGGACGCGGGTGAGTGACGCAGCCCAGGCGAGCGAAAACGAGGCCGACGGTCTGGACCCGGTCGATGCGAGTTCCGACGGGGCCTGAGAGGGGCCGGTGTGCCGAGCAGGTGTGTGTTTATCTATCGTTGGATCCTCTACAGTAATCGAATGTCGAGCGAGTCGAATCCGGGAAGACGTCGAGTCGAAGCCGACGACGCGACTGTCCACAGCACCTGGAACAGGGACCTCGAGCCAGTCGAGACCGTCGAGTCCGGCGACGTCGTCGAGTTCACGTGCCGGGACGCCACCGACGGACAGATCGGTCCCGACTCGAGCGTCACCGACGTCGTCGACCTGGACGTCGGCCCCGTTCACCCGCTGACGGGCCCGATCGCGATCGACGGCGCACAGCCGGGTGACGTCCTCGAGGTCGAACTGCTCGAGGTCGAGCACCACGGCTGGGGATGGACGCTGGTCCTTCCGGGCGCGGCGGAGCTCGGTCTCCTCTCGGCGGAGTTTTCGGATCCAGCACTCCACGTCTGGGAACTCGAGGACGACGTCGGCCACTTCGTAAACGGCATCGAGGTCCCACTGAACCCATTTCCCGGCATCGTCGGCGTCGCCCCCGACGAGCCGGGCGACCACGAAACGTTTCCGCCACGAGCCGTCGGCGGCAATCTGGATATCAGGCACCTCACGGCAGGGTCGACGGTGTCTCTCCCGGTTGCAGTCGAAGACGCACTGTTTAGCATCGGTGACTGTCACGCCGCACAGGGCGACGGAGAGGTCTGTGGCTCGGCGATCGAAGCACCGATGACCGTCACCTGCCGGTTCGACGTCCGGACAGACCTGGATATCGAGTATCCTCAGTTCGAGACCACCGGGCCGTTCACGCCGACCGGCCGCGAGGGCCCCGCGTTCTGTACGTCGGGCGTCGCCGACGACCTGCAGGAAGCAGCGAAAACCGCTGTCCGAGCGATGATCGAGCACCTCCACGACGAACGCGGGTTGACGCGCGAACAGGCCTACATGCTGTGTTCGGCGGCCGTCGATCTGAAGATAAACGAGGTAGTCAACGCACCCAACTGGGTGGTTTCGGCGTACGTCCAGGAAGCGATCTTCCCCGAGGACCGTCGCCGGTCCGCACTCGAGGGATGACCCGGTCGTTGGGGAGGGACTGACTGTCTCGTCTCCTGTCCGTAGGTGGACACTTATTCGACCGGCCCATACTGGCGATATGGATCGACAGCAGCCCGAAAACCCGTCGTTCTGCCTGCAGCTCGTTCGACCGTCCGGAGGACGAGCCGGGCGGAACCACCGGGGTCGATCTCAGCGAGCCGAGCAGCTCGAGCACGTCGGGGAACAAAGACGACATCCCAGGGGAGCGAGCGTACGATGACGAACCCACAGTGGCCCGGGGCGGTCGAAACCGGCCCGAATCCCGGCCAACACGACCAAACGCGAGACAGTCACTCAGAGGAGGTTCTGGGGCGGAGCTTCTATGAGAGTCCGATCAGTACCGTCGTCGTCGACTCGACGGGCGCGATCATCCTCGCAAACGACCGGGCGACGGAGACGCTCGGGCTCTCGAGAGCGGAGATTACGAAGCGGACGTGCCACCCTGGCGAGTGGAACCTCGCCACCGAGGACGGCTCGCCGATCACGCTCGAGGAACATCCCGTCACGCGCGTCTTCGAGACGGGCGATCCCGTATACGGCTTCGAACACTGGCTCCACCGTCCGGACGGCTCCGAGCGGTGGATGACGAGCAACTATTCGCCGATACTGGACGATGCCGGGGCCGTCGACTACGTCATCGTCTCCTTCGAAGACGTGACGGCGCTCAAACACCGCGAGGAACGATTGACCAGCACCGACATGCGCCGGCTCGAGTATCGTGCCGACGAGTCGGCCGTGCCACCGTCCCTTCGAGTCGACAGCGGCGAACGCAGAATCGAGGTCGAGTCGGTCGTCTCGCTTCCGGATGGGGCGACCGTCCAGTACATGGGAACGGGGGACCTCACGGCGGGCGAGTTCATCACTGCCGTCGAAGAGGTCCCACACATCACCGACGTCCGTCTGCTCAGCACGATCGACGGCTACAGCCGCCTCGAGGCACGTGCCGAATCAGCGACCGTCTCCGAGGTGTTTCAGGCCCTGGGCGGGCATCCTCGGTCGGTCGTCATCAGCCACGACGAGGTCAGGTTCCTCGGCGAGATTCCGGGCGACGAGGATCACCGCCAGGTCGCCGACGGCATCCGGGCGTTTCACCCCGAGGCCGAACTCGTCTCCGAAGAACTCGTTTACTCGCCACACCTGTTGTACGACGTGGTCTCCGACGCGCTGACGGATCGGCAGTTGGCCACGCTCAATGCGGCGTACTTCAGCGGCTACTTCGAGTCGCCACGAACCAGTACCGGCGACGAACTGGCCGACCGATTCGGCGTGACCCGACAGACGTTCAACCAGCACCTCCGCAAAGCGCAGCAGATCGTCTTCCAGCACCTGTTCGAGAAGTCGGGCGCGGCCGCACGCTGACTAGTCAGCGTGCCCCCTTACCACGCTGTCCGCCGTGGTACTATTTATGACCGATGAGACGACACACCCCGAATCAGAGCCGTTCTGGTTACCCGCTGGCGAGACGAGTCGGCCCGTCACGGAAACCCTCCACGTGCAGTTCGACTCGGAGACCGACGATCTCGTCGTGACGATCGTCGAAGCCGTAGCAACCGTTACCGACCAGGAGACACTCGAGATGGAACCGCTGTTCGACACTATCGACGGCAGTGCGCTGAACGAACTCGTGCAGTCGGCACAGGACCGAAACCAGCCCGTCGAGGTGAGCTTTTCCTACCAGGAGTGTCGGATCACCGCCTCGAGTTCCGGAGCGGTCCTGGTCGAACCACCGGATGACTAACCGCAGTATAGTGGTCTGAAGCCGAGAGTGATTTCGAGTTCGAAAATCAGAGATAACAGATCGTCTCAAAGTCGGCTGGGTACGAGACCGAGCATCGACCGGTCGAGTTGGCGACGGGTCGCATCGAGCGAGTTCGAGTTGTCGATCACGACGTGGTCGCACTCGATCGATTCGAACGACTCCTTGACGAGGTAGTGCACCCGAAGGTCAGCGTCGCTTACTGAGTCCGTCCGGTTTTCGATCCGCGTCTCGACGACGTCCGGGTCACAGACGACGTGAACCACCTCGAACGCCGCGTTCGACTCACGAGCGACAGTTGCAGCACGATCGCGGAGCCGTTTCGTTTTGAACGTCGCGTCGAGGACGACGGCCGAACCGGCCTCGAGATCCGCTCGAGCCCGAGTGAGCAACTCGTCGTAGGTCGCGGCCGTCTCCGCGGCCGTGTACTCGGGGTCCGGGAACAGCTGCTTTCGGATCACGTCGCTGCGATAACGAACTCCCGAGAGTCGCTCTGTGAGGTGCGCCGAAGCGGCCGATTTTCCGACGCCGGGCAATCCACAACAGACGATCAACGTTGCACTGGCCACACGCTCGATTGGGCACACCCCTACAAAATCCGTCCGAAATTCGGTCGCAAACGCGAACGCAACTCGACGTTCCAGGCGAGGAGCCACAGGCGATTCTAGCGTGAGACGGGCTGGCGCGCGTCCAGTTTCGATGCCGAACCGAACGGACTGTGAAACTGGTGAGCAGCCGTCTGAGTACGTTCCACAGGGAACCTCGAGTTCGAGTCGTTTATTACGGCTCCGTCGTGTGAACTATACAATGGTCAGAAAGCGAATTCGGGCGCAAAGCGGTGTAAAAGAACGGAAAACGGCAGTTTCTCGACGACAGTTCGTTGCAGCGGGCGGAGCCACAGCGGTTGCTGGACTAGCTGGCTGTCTCGGTGACACCGATACGGACGACGACCGAGAGGAAGTCAACGTCGTATTGACGCCCGCCGAAGCCGAAGTCGACATCGAAGAGCAGTGGGCCCCGTTTTTCGACCTCATCGAAGAGGAAGCCGACGTACAGGTCAACGTCGACGTCGCAGCGAACTTCGCGGCCGTCGCAGCCGCGATCCGCGACGGACATGCCGACATCGGCGACGTCTCCCCGGAGGTCGGGATCTACACCGCAGAGCAGGGATACGCCGACATTCTCGGCACCCGATCGCAGGACGGCTCCGACCGATATTTCACGTTCATCACGACGACGCCGGAGTACGACATCGAGAGTCTCGAGGACATCGCGAACCACGACGACCCGACCGTCGGCTTCGCCGATCCGCTGTCGGGAACTGGCTCGCTCGTCCCGCTGTTGATGCTCGAGGAAGCTGGCTTCGACATCGGCGACGCCCCGCTCGGCCAGCCTGAAGACTTCGAGGCCGAGTGGTCCGATCACTCGACCGCTCGGGAGACGCTGCTCAACCGCCAGGGCGTCGTCGCTGCAGGGACCGGCGAGTTCTCCGTCATGCCCCACCTGCCAGAAGACGAGATTCCGGACGACGTAGCCGACATCTCGGGTGACTTCCAGTTCGTCGAAGACGAGAGCACGGATCTCCGCCTCGTCGCCGCCTCCGAGCCACTCCCACGGGCACCCCTGACGATCCGCAGCGACTGGGATTCGCCCGTCGCCGAGGAAGTCGAGGAGGTCATCCTCAACGCGACCGAAGACGACCTCGTCGACGAAGACTCCGAGGTGCCGCTCTGGTTCGACGGCGTCAACGAGGCCACCGTCGACGACTACGGCGAGTTCCGCGATGCGATCGAGACGCTCGGCATCGACCTGATCGACGACATCGACGACGCCGAAGACGCCGAGTCGCCCGAGTAAGCCGCGATCGAAGCGTACTTTTTCGACGCGTCGACTGGGTTGGTATGGCCCGGCTACAGCTTCTCGGTACGCAGGCGTATCCGCGCAACGGCGAGCCAGTCCATCTTCGGCTCGTCGACGGCGACGACCACCTGCTCGTCGACTGCGGCCCGAACATCGTCGAGACGTTCGACGCCCTCGAGCGGCCACTGACCAGTGTCACCGATCTGTTCGTCACACACTCCCACGCCGATCACGCCCTCGGTGTTCCGTACTTTCTGCTCGGACACTTCCTGACCCGGGCCGGCGCAGTCGCAGACGAGCCTGGCGAGGCAGTCCCGCCGCTTACGATCCGCGGACCAGAATCGGCGCTCGAAGCCGTCGACGCGTGTCTCGAGGCGGTCACACCTGGCTTCGACGCGCTGGCAGCCGACGCCTCGTGGACGCTCGAGCCGACCGAACCCGATGACGGCTTCGATGTCGGCGACGTCTCCGTTACTTCCCTCCCCGCCGATCACGTCGTGCCGACGCAGGGACTCCTGTTCGACGGCGAGCGTCGGATCGCCTACACCGGCGATACGACCCGATCAAAGGCGCTCGTGGACGCCGTCGACCGTGCGGACGTCGTAATCCACGAGTCGATGTATCTCGAGTCCGAGGCCGACCTGGCCCGAGAGTTGAAACATGGGACGGCCCGCGAAGCCGGCCGGTTTGCAGCCGACGTCGGGGCGGACGAACTCTACCTCGTCCACGTCTCCGACCAGTACGGCGACGAGCACCGAGTGCGATTTCTCGAAGAAGCAGGCGAGGCGTTCAACGGCGAGGTCATCCTTCCGGATCGGTTCGACGAACTGTCGGTCTAGGGATTCTCGAGTCGGGACGTCACGACCGCTTTCGGACGTGAAACGTTGTGCGACGAGAAGCGACGCAAGGGGGAGAGCGAGGGGAGTCAGGTGGCGTCCGTTACTTGAAGACCGATTCGGCCATCCGGCGTGGGAAGCCGACGATCAGCCCGAAGAAACTCTGCTGGTCGGCGTCCGACCCGCGGATGTACGCCCGCGTTCGGGTGCTGATCATCTCGACGGAGATGATGAGGATGAAGACGACCACGAGCGTCGCCATCATCTCGGTGTAGTTGAACATCCCCTGCTGGGTGATGAGCACGTAGCCGAGGCCGCCAGCGCCGATCAGACCGAGGGTGACGGCGATCCGGACGTTGATCTCGAGGACGTACAGCGTCCAGGCGATAAACGGCGTCACTACCTGGCCCAGCATGCCGAAGACGATGGTCTGGGCGTGGCCCGCGCCGGTCGAGTCGATCGCCTCCATCGGACCGTCGTCGATCTCCTCGAGTTCTTCGGTGAACAGCCGCCCGAGATTACCGATCGTGTCGGTCGCGATCGCCAGCGTGCCGGTAAACGGCGAGATCCCGCCCAGCGGCACGTAGATGAGCGCCCAGACGAGAGCGGGGATCGAACGGATCATGCTCATCAGCCCGCGGAAGATGAAGTTGAAGGGGAACGGGAGCACGCGTTCGTTCCCGAGGACGCTAAACAGGAGCGCCAGCGGGAGTCCGATAATCGTCCCGGCGATCCCCATCGAAAGGGTGGTTATCGCATGTCCGAACAGTCCCTCCGACTGAATAAACGCCCAGTACTGTGCGACATCGAGGAACGGGATCGCGCCGAAGTAGGTCGTGATCGGGAAGAAGTCCCTGGCGGCATCTGCGAACTGCTCTCTGTGAGCGAGCACTTCGGCGATCGAGAAGCCGACGACCGCCGTCGATCGGTAGAAGACGATAGCGAGGACGACGAGACCGACGAATCCGATCCCCCACCGGATTCGACGCGACCGTTGGAGTCGCTTGAGCGTCCGGTCGACGTCGTTTTCCGAGGGCTCGAGGCTCATGCCTTGGCCCCCGTTCTGATGGCCTCGGTTTCGATGTCGCCGTAAATCTCGTCGATGACGTCGGTGGTCAGATCGTCTATGTAGCCGTCGAAGACGAGTTCACCGTCACGCATTCCGAGAAACCGCTCGCCGAACTGCCGCGAGAGGTTGACCTGGTGCAGACTGGCCATCGTCGTGAGGTTTCGCTCCGCCGCTGCCGTCTTGATGTACCCCATCACCGACTCGGCCGAGCCAGGATCTAGGCTCGCAACTGGCTCGTCGGCGAGCAACAGTTGCGGTTTCTGGACCAGCGCACGAGCGATCCCGACGCGCTGTTGCTGGCCACCGCTCATGTGGTCGACGCGCTGGCTCGCTTCCTCGAGCAGCCCGACGGTCTCGAGGGCGCGAAGGGCCTCGCGCTTGTCCGCCGAATCGTACATTCTAAAGAGGCTCTTGAGAAACGACGTTCGGTTGAGTGCCCCCGTCAGCGCGTTGTCGTAGGCGCTCAACTGATCGATCACGTAGTGTTGCTGAAACACCATCCCGACGTCGTTTCGCCGCCCCGAGACAGTGTCACCCCCGATCGACACCGACCCGGACGTCGGCGTCGTTAATCCGTTCAAAATACGCAACAAGGTCGATTTGCCAGCACCAGACTGGCCGAGGATCACGACGAACTCGCCTTCGTCGATCTCGAACGAGACGTCTTTGAGGGCGTGAATGTCTCCGTAGCGTTTTGTGACGTTCTCGGCGACGATATAACCCATATGCTGTTCTACCGTACCGTCTCAACCGGCCAGTGAAGTATTTACTGTTTTGTGGCCGTATTCGCGCTTTAACAGGCTCAAAAGTGATGGAAACCGTCAAATCGACGAATGAATTTCAGTAGGAAAACGGATGGGTACGTTCGACACACGAGCGTCATTTTTCGACCGGATGCACGAAGGTGTCGAATACTCCAGATAGTCACTGCTCGGTGTCAGACCGAATAGAGACCGTTCCGACGGACGCGGGTTTAAGTACGATACCGCGGCCAAGGGTGGCATGATCGACGACGCGATCCGTGTGCTGGCGGGAGACTGTACCGTCATCGCCGAAGGCACCGAACGCGAGGAGTACCGCGGCCGGGTCACGACTATCGTCAAACCCGACAATACCGTCCTCGTCCACGACGTCGACGGCTACCAGCCCGTCGCCTGGCTCACCCGGGCCGACAGCGTCTCGAGCGACCGGGCGAACGACTTCACGCTCGTCGCGAAAAAGGACACCCAGACGCTCCGGATCGCCGCCCACGACCAGGACGGCTTCGCCCACTACCCGAGTTCAGCGGCAGGACCGCCCGTCGGCACCTGTCCGGACTGTGACGGCGCGCTCGTCCGCTCGAGCGACGTTCACTGCGTCGGTTGTGGCACTCGCTACGGCGTCCCAAGAGACGCGACGATTCAGGCCGACGGGAGCCGCTGTGAGTGTGGGCTCTCGCGGATGCGCGTCGAGCGCGGCCTCGCGTTCGACGTCTGTCTCGACCGGAACTGTGAATCCCTCGACGAGGCTGTCGCCGAGGCGTTCGACCGCGAGTGGGACTGTCCCGAAGCCGACTGTGACGGCGACCTCCGGATCCTCCGCCGAGGCGGGCTGATCGCCGGCTGCGAGCGCTACCCCGACTGTGACACCGGTTTTGCGATCCCCGCTGGCGTGATCGACGGCGAGTGTGGCTGTGGACTCCCCACGTTCGACACCCACACCGGCAGCCGTTGTCTCGACGCCACGTGCGAACGCGTGCTCGAGCGCCGACTCGAGGCCGAACCCGCGAGCGACGATTGACGATGGCCACGATGGCAACGGCGACGACCGACGAGCCATCTACGGTGTCGATCACCCGCCGGGCTACGTCCGGGCGACCGGACACCAAGCGACAACCGTCCAATCAGCCGGTGCGGGTGGAAATAAAAGGGAAGCGGCTTTCGAGGTGTAGTTCGTAACGTGATCGGTACGCTCGACGACTACTGCGACGAGCGAGGGATTCGCAGCCCATTAGTGGTCGACAGCCGAGAGTCCGAGTATGACACTCGAGGGGCGATTCGACGAGGCGGCGGGCGTCATCCGCGTGGGGGCCGACGCACGCCAGCGATACCACGATTCACGGGGCTACGGCTATCCGCTCACCGGCAACGAAATCGCGCTGGCACCCGTCGAGGCGGCCCACCTCCTCTTTCGGGGCGACCTCGAGGCGGTCATCGACGACGGCGGCGAACGACTCGACTTTCGGTCGTTCGTCGCCCGCGAACCCGGCGATGACTTCGGGGTTCGGTTTCTGGTGTACGCCGACCTGCGCTCGCGGGGGTTCTACCTCTCACCAGCCGCAGAGCCCTGGGTCACCGACCCGCCCGAAGCCGACTTCGCCGTCTTCCCGCGCGGGAAGGGGCCACGCGACGGCGAGGTCGAGTACGCCCTGCAGGTCGTCGGCGAGCGAACCGACGTCAACGCGACCGATCTCGAGGCCGGCGTCCTCGCGGTCGTCGACGAGGAAAGCGAGATCACGTACTTCGAGGTGAGCCGACGAGCGCCCGACGGGACGACGGACGCACCGCTTCCCGAAAACTGTGGCGCGGATCTGCTCGCCGACCGCGTCGTCGTCTGGGAGCCGCCGCTGTCGCTGTACGAGGAGGCGTTTTTCGGTCAGCCGCTCGAGGGCCGGGAGTACGACCGGCCGACGCTCCAGTGTTCGCTGCTCGAGGCGACGTATCTCGCCGAGCGAGGGGCACTGGAGCTCGATCCCGACGCGGTCCGCGACCGCGGTCGAGAAGTCGAAGGCGAACGGTTCGACCGCAGACTGGCAGTCTATACGGCGCTTCGCGAGCGCGACGTCGTTCCGAAGACGGGCTACAAGTTCGGGGCCGACTTCCGCACCTATGCGAACGTCGAGACGGTCGACGAACTCGATCACTCCGAACTGCTGGTGCGGGTCCACCCCACGACGTCAGTTTTCGAGCCGCGAGACCTCGCACTCGACGTTCGATTGGCCCACGGCGTCCGCAAGACGATGGTGTTCGCGCTCGTCGACGACGCTGCCGACGGTGACATCGAGTGGTGGTCGATCGAACGGTTGACACCCTGAGGCAGCTCTCGACGTTCGTTTGACGCACCCAGCCGTCTCCGGGCGGAACGCTGAAACCCCCCGACTGCAGATAGGTCACGTATGCAACTCGAGGTGATCGGCGTCGGTGGCGCAGGGTGTCGGATCGCCGATTCGATCGCGGCGGCTGATTCGACCGGGCGATCGTTCGTCGGCGACGCGTTCGCATTCGACGTCGACAGCGACGAGGTGACGGCACTGTCGGAGGTTCCGGTCGCGAACCGGCATCGATACGGCCAGACCATCGACGGCGGGCTCGAGGGTGATCTCCAGCGTGGGTTTTCGGTCGGCGACGCACACGTCGACGAACTCAGCCGCCAGCTCGACCGCGGCCAGCCGTCGGTCGCAGACGCCTTCCTCGTCTGTCTCGGTCTCGGCGGGGCGACCGGCGGGGGGACGGCTCCCGCACTCGTCGCGAACCTCAAAACCCTGTACGACGCGCCCGTTTACGTCCTCACGACGCTGCCAGCCAAGCGTGAACTCGAGGTGCCGACTGACGACGGCGACGACCCGAGCCGCCGGCCGACGCAGGCAGACCCACATCCACGACCCGACGGCGAACACCGGCCGCTCGCCGAGGAGAACGCGGTCCGCACGCTCGAGCGTCTCGAGGGGCGTGCCGACGCCGTCATCTGTTTCGACAACGAGGCGTGGCTCCGCGCCGGAGAGTCCCTCTCGGAAGCACGGGGCCGGCTCAACCGCGAGTTCGCAACCCGTGTGGCGGCCGTTTTCGCCGCGACGGCCGGCGCGAACGACGAACAGGTCGACGCCGAGAGCGTCGTCGACGCGAACGACGTCGCCCGGATCTTCGGCAGCCGGACGGACGTCATCACGCTCGGCTACGGGACACAAGACGTCGAGACCGACGACGGCGGCTCACTGCTCGGACTGGGGCTGTTCACCTCGAAAGAAAGCGTCGATACGAGTGCCGCAGTTAGCGCCGTCGAGACGACCATCAGCAAAGCCCTGCGCGGCCGGCTCACCCTCGAATGCGAACCCAGCGGCGCCGACCGGGCACTGTTGCTCGTCGGCGGGCCACCGGCGTGGCTGAACCGTCAGGCGATCGCCGACGGCCGATCCTTGCTCGAGACGACCACCGGTTCCGCCGAAATCTTAAGCGGCGACGTTCCCCGGCCCGACGGTGACGGGGTGTTCGCCATCGTCGCGCTCGCAGGTGTCGGGCCGGCGAGTCGCCTCGAACAGTTGCGTTCGGAGACGCGTCCGTTCGAACGCGATCGAGCGGGAGAAGACCAATAGCGACGCGGCTATAGCGCCGGTCTGACCCCGGTTACGATTACGCCGCTGGATCGGCCTCGAGCACCGAGCCGTCGATGCGTCGTTCGTGGCCAAACACGCTGGTTTTCATACCGGAGCGTCGCTCGGAGCGGATGTGACTCTACCCGTGTGCCCTGCGCCTCGAAACCGGGGCGAAGCCGAAGGCTTTTGCGCGCTGGCGCGCCAACTCGGAGCTAATGACCGGAGACGATCGGCTCGAGGAGTCCGAGTCAGGGGAACCGATGACCGGGGAACCGGTGACGGATGGCGGGACAGCAGGCGCTGATGACGTCGCCCTGGACCCGTGGGGCTCTTCGACCGTCTCCGACTACCGCAAACTGTTCGAGCAGTTCGGCATCGAGGAAGTCGACGAGGTGCTCGAGGACGTTCCCAATCCGCACTACCTGATGCGCCGGGGAGTCATCTTCGGCCACCGC
Source organism: Natrarchaeobaculum sulfurireducens (assembly GCF_003430825.1). Lineage (NCBI taxonomy): Archaea > Methanobacteriati > Methanobacteriota > Halobacteria > Halobacteriales > Natrialbaceae > Natrarchaeobaculum > Natrarchaeobaculum sulfurireducens. Next base: position 3,394,376 of record NZ_CP024047.1, read on the forward strand.
GACTACCGGCCCGTCGCCGACGCACTGTCCGAGGGCGAGGACGCGGCCGTGCTCTCGGGCTTTATGCCCACCGGCGACCCCCACATCGGCCACAAGCTCGTCTTCGACGAGATCATCTGGCACCAACAACAGGGTGCCGACGCCTACGGCCTGATCGCCGACCTCGAGGCGAACTCGGCTCGCGGGATGAGCTGGGCGGAGATCGACGAGCACGCCCGCAGCTACCTGCTGTCGCTGCTCGCGCTCGGCTTCGACCCCGAGGCGGGCACTCTCTACCGGCAGTCGACGAACCGCGAGGTGCAAGATCTGGCGTTCGATCTCGGCGCAGAGGCGAACTTCTCGGAATTCCAGGCGATCTACGGCTTCGACGGCGAGACCAGCGTCTCGCACATGCAGTCGGTCGTCACCCAGATGGCCGACATCCTCTATCCACAACTCGAGGAGCCAAAGCCGACCGTCATCCCCGTCGGCCCCGACCAGGACCCCCACGTCCGGCTGGCGCGGGATCTGGCCGAACGGACGCGCTACTTCAAGGTGAGCGAGGCGTACGCGAGCTTCGAACTCACCGACGACGAACGCGACCTCGTCGCCGACTGCTACGAGCGACTCGAGCCCGCCGAGTTCGACGACGACCAGCTACGCTGTGTCCACGTCGCCGACGCGCTCGAGGAGACGCCGCTGTCCGACCTCGAGGTCGACGCCGCGACGCTCGAGTCGGTGCTGACGAAGCTCCGTGAGGCGGGAATGGAACCGGTCCGCCCACGAACCCGATTCTCCGACCGACGGGCCACCGACGAGGCGTTCGAGGCGCTGATCGACGCCGTCGAGGGCGAAAAACGCGTCTACGAGAGCCACGTCGACGCCTTCGACCTCGAGGTCGCCGACGCCGAGAAACTCGCCCGCGAGATCGAACTCGAGAACGGCGGCCACGGCTTCCGGCCGCCGTCGTCGATCTACCATCGGTTTATGACCGGCCTCACCGGCGGGAAGATGTCCTCGTCGGACCCTGCAAGCCACATCTCGCTGCTCGACGACCCTGAAGACGGCTACGACAAGGTGAAATCGGCGACGACCGGCGGCCGCGAGACCGCCGAGGAGCAACGCGAGAAAGGCGGGCGTGCGGACGAGTGTCCCGTCTACGAGCTGTACGCCTACCTGCTGGCCGGCGACGACGACGAGTTCGCAAAGCGCGTCTACGACGAGTGCGTCGGCGGCGAGCGCCTCTGTGGCGACTGCAAGGAACAGGCCGCCCAGCTCATGAAAGAGTTCCTGGGGGACCACCAGGAAAAGCGCGAGGAGGCCGCCGAACTGCTCGAAGACCTCGATCTCGACCTCGAGTCGCCACGTCGACGGTAGTCGAAATCGGGGGATGTTCTCCGGCGACCTGACCGACCCGTCAGTCCGGCGTCTGACAAACGTATAAACGGCCGATGGTAAAACCACTCACACGATGGCCCGCCCTCCACGCGACGCGGACGACCTGCTGGTTCCGGCCGACGTCCTCGGCTCGTTCGGCGTAACCCCGGCGGATCTCAGACGGACTGCGGGCACAGACGACGCGCTCGAGACGGTGTTGGCGGATGTCCTCGACGATGGGCAACACCCCACGGCTGTGCTCCGGCGAACGATCGCCCGGAGCGACCGCGGACTCAGCTGTTCGGCACGATACCCGGAGGTGGCGCTCGAGGTCGAACTCGAGGCCGTCTTCGAGTCGATCGGCTGGTCGGTCGACCTGAGCCACGGCTCGAGCCCACGCCGAGTCGGAGATCGGCTGGTACTCGAGGCTGCCGACCCCCAGGGACGACGCCGCGAGGCGACGATTACCTACCCCGAGACGCCGCTCGGGACCGACAACCTGCCCGCCGTCCTCGATGGGATCAACACCTCGTTGCTGACCGGCACGGACGCCCAGTTCGTGCTCCTCTCCTCTGGCGTCGATCGCTGGCAGGCCGCGCTGGTCGACGGGGCCGAACTCGAGCGGCTGTGTGAGCGCTATGGGCCTCGGGTCCACGTGGATGGAACGCCGCTGTTGCCCGAACACACCCTCGAGGCCTACGGCTCCGAGAGCGCGACGACCGACGCTGACGACGGTCCGTGGCCGTCGTGGGCAGGCGCTCGAGAACGACCGGGAAATCCGTCGACGACATCCGACTCACTCATCGAGGAGGCCGAAACCGAGCCGAAACGAGCACGCGAGGACGTCGAACGGTTCATCGAAGAGGCCGAGACTGACGACGGGAACGAAGCGGGCTCGAGTGACGGCTCGCCGGGCGCTGAAACCGACGGGTTCGAACTCCTGGGCTCGCCGTCGGTCTCACGGGTTGCCGACGACGAGTCGGGGACAGAGGCGACGGACGAACCGCCCGCAACCCGGCTGGAAGACGACGCGACGCGGGAGTCAACGAGCGACGAGGACTCGAGCGACGGGTTCGGCACGCTCTCCGGGTCGGCCAGTGCGACGCGTGTCTCGAACGAGTCGTTCGGCAGCGACGTCGAGTGGGAACGCGAGGACGACCGCTACCTGGCCCTCGGGGCCGCACTCGGTGCTGGTGGTCGGGTAACCGTCGAAGGACTGCTCGAGGATGACGACTTCCTGCCCGAACTCCCGGCTGTCGAACCCGATGAGACGCGCATCGCATTCGACGATCCCTTCGACCCGGCAGCACTCTCGGAGGCGAAAGCCGCCGCCGAACAGTCGGGGTTCGTCTGGGTCGATTCCGGCGCACTCGAGACGACGCGGGTCTCGAACGGCTGAGTCCGGGCCACTCACGGGGCGTGACAGCGTCCCGCAAAGCTTTTGCTCGCGCCCTGCCGTCGCTCGAGTATGGTGTCCGAATCCCACACGGACCGCGTCGTCAGCCAGCCACAGCGAGCACGACCGGGATTCGGCTTTTTTGGTATCGAGTGAGCCGGACGGCGGACCCGTAGTCGCCCACACCGGGTGTCTGTGGCGAAACCGTCCACTCGAGTCGCTCGAGTCCGTCGAGCATCGGAACCGCTAACTGACCGCCCGAACGCCTACCACACAAGCGAATGCAACTGAAAGAATCACAGGTCGCGGTCCTCGAGGCCGCAAGCGCGGACGAGGCGACGTCCGTCGACGCCCTCGCCGCGGCGACCGACCTCCCGCCGGAGACCGTCACCGGGGCGGCCTTCGAACTCGAGGAGGCGGACCTGGTCGCCGTTTCCGAACGCGTCGACGAAACGATCACGCTCACCGACGAAGGGCGTGCATACGCGACGGACCGACTGCCCGAGGTTCGGCTGTACGAGACCGCCCTCGAGGCTGGTGCCGACGAAGCGCCAGCCCAGATGGGCCGAGTCATCGGGCAGTCGGGACTCGAAGGACCGCAGGTCGACATCGCGCTGTCGAACTACGCCCGGAAGGGCTACGGCGCGATCGACAGCGGCGAGATCACGGCCAATCCCGACGCCGACCCATCCGTCGACGCGGAGGCGAACGCACTCGAAGTGCTCCCTTCGGACGAGGAAACAGCCGTCGAACGTGTCGACATCGACGGGAAAACGCTCGAGGGGCTCGAGCGGCGCGGACTGGCCGACCGCCGGGAGTCGACCGTCCGCGAGGTGACCCTGACCGAAGCGGGCGTCACGGCACTCATGGAGGGCGTCGAGACCGCCGAAACCGTCGGCCAGGTGACGCCCGACCTCCTGACCGGTGGCGACTGGGAAGACGTGGAGTTCGCCGAGTACAACGTCGAGGCCGACGCAGAGCGATTCGATGGCGGCAACGTCCACATCCTCCGCCAGACCGCAGAACGCGTCAAAGACGTCCTCGTCGGCATGGGCTTTCAGGAGATGGAAGGGCCACACGTCGACGCGGACTTCTGGATCAACGACTGTCTGTTCATGCCTCAGGACCACCCCGCGCGCACCCACTGGGACCGGTTCGCCCTCGAGGCACCGACCCACATCGACGACCTCCCGGCACAGCTCGTCGCAGACGTCGAGCGGGCCCACCGCGAGGGCGTCGGTGCGGACGGCGAAGGGTACCGCTCGCCGTGGGACGAAGACTTCGCGCGGGCGCTCGCGCTTCGCGGACACACGACCTCGCTGTCGGCGCGCTATCTGGCAGGCCACGAGATCGGCGAGATCGACCCTCCGGCGCGGTATTTCAGCGTCGAGAAAGTGTACCGCAACGACACGCTCGATCCGACCCACTTACTCGAGTTCTTCCAGATCGAAGGCTGGGTGATGGCCGAGGACCTCTCGGTTCGCGACCTGATGGGCACCTTCGAGGAGTTTTACGCCCAGTTCGGGATTACGGACATCGAGTTCAAACCCCACTACAACCCCTACACCGAGCCCTCGTTCGAACTGTTCGGCACCCACCCGACGACGGGCGAACTGGTCGAGATCGGCAACTCGGGTATCTTCCGCGAGGAGATGTTAGAACCGCTCGGCGTCGACTGTGACGTGATGGCGTGGGGGCTCGCGCTCGAGCGCCTGCTCATGTTGATGTACGGCTTCGAGGACATCCGGGACATCCACGGGACCCTGTGTGACCTCGAACTGCTGCGGAACACGGAGGTGACCTACTGATGCCCACAGTCGATATCGATCCCGACGAACTGCGTGAACTGACCGGCGCCGAAGAGAAGGGCGACGAGGAACTCAAGGAGGACCTGTTCGGCCTCGGCCTCGAGTTCGAGGGGCTGACCGACGAGGGCGAATTCGAACTCGAGTTCGCACCCGACCGTCTGGATCGACTCTCGGTCGAGGGCGTCGCTCGCTCGCTTCGCTACCACTACGGCGATTCTCGCGGGGTGCACGTCCCCTCGACGAACGATCCAGACTGGACCATCGTCGTCGACGAGTCGGTACCAGACGAGCGGCCGTACGTTACTGGCGCGGTGATCCGCGACGTGAATCTGGACGACGAGAGCCTCGACTCGCTCATCCAGTTACAGGAGAAACTGCACGCGACGATGGGCCGCAAGCGGGCGAAGGGCGCGATCGGGATTCACGATTTGACGATGCTCAAAGGCTCTCCCATCACCGAAGACACCCCGACGATCGAGTACGTCGGCGTCGAACCAGACGGCGACACCTTCGTTCCGCTTGACTCGAACGACGAACTGACGCCGGCGGACGTGCTCGAGGAGCACCCCACTGGACGAACCTACGCCGACCTCGTGAGCGAGTACGACCGGTATCCGGCGATCTACGACGACCTCGGACTGTTCTCGTTCCCGCCGGTCATCAATGGCAAGCGAACGGAGGTCACGACCGGCTCTCGAGAGCTGTTCGTCGAGATGACCGGCACCGACCAGTGGACGATCGACAAGATGTGCAACATCGTCTGTTACGCACTCGCGGCTCGTGGGGCAACCATCGAGCAAGTTCGGGTCGAGTACGCAGACGACGAGATCGTCCGCCCCGATCTCTCGACGAAGACCAAGACGGTCGCCCACGACCGCATCGAAACCATCCTGGGTATCGAACTCGCGCCCGAGGAAGTGATCGATCTCGCCGAGCGGTCCGGCCTGGAAGCCGAGAAGACCGAAAGCGAGGCAGGCGACCTCGTCTACGACGTCACGATCCCACCCTATCGCGTCGACGTGCTTCACCCGCTCGACGTCATCGACGACCTCGGCCGCGCGTACGGCTTCAACGACCTGGAGCCGAAGTACCCCGACGTCGGCACCGTCGGCGGCCGCCACGAACGCTCCCGGCTCGAGCGGTCCGTACGCGAGCAACTCGTCGGCCTGGGCTTCGAGGACCTGCTGAACTTCCACATGATCAACGAGGCTGAGAACTTCGATCGGCTCGGGATTACGCCCGAAGACGACGTCTTCGGTGCTGGCGACCCACCAACGATCAACGGCCCCTACAGCGAGGACTATACCATGCTCCGGACGTGGGTCACACCCTCGCTGTTGATGGTACTCGAGCGCAACACTCACCGCGCGTATCCACAGGACCTCGCGGAGATCGGCTTCACCGCCGCGCTCGACGATGCCGAGACCACCGGCGTCGACGAGCGCCGCCGCGTGGGTGCCGTCCTCGCGAGCCACGAAGTCGGCTACGAGGATGCGAAAGCCCGTCTGCAGGCACTCTGTCGTCGATTCGACGTCGACCTCGAGACGCCGCCGACGGACCACCCGACCTACATTCCGGGTCGAACGGCGAGCGTCGTCATCGACGGCGAAGCCGTCGGCGTCATCGGCGAAATCCACCCGAAGGTGCTAGTGGAACACGACCTCGAGGTTCCCGTCGCCGGCTTCGAGTTCGACCTCGCCGCGTTGCAGTAGTACCGCGACCTGGTGGCTACTCCCCGTTCGTTCTCTTAGACCCGCCTCGTCAGGTGGTCCCGCACGGCCCGCTGGCACGCTGCACAGACTCCCTCGAGCCGAAGCGTCGTCGACAACACCGGGTACGACGACGGGAACTCACTGTAAAGATACTCGGTGACCGAGCGCTGGCGGACGCCGGCGCTGGCGTGGTGTGAGGCGGTCCGCTGAAGGGTCAACTGGCGGTCAGCGAGCAACGCTCGGCATCGCTCGCGATGCTCGGTGAGAGTCTCGTGACGCGTTCGGAGGGCGTCGAAATCCAGGTTCAGCAGCGGTGTCTCGTCCGCTCGCGCGAGCCAGTCCGTGATCGATTCGACCGTCAACGCGGCCGACTCGAGCGAGTCGGCTTCGCGGGCGACGGCCTGTTGAAAGGCCAGACACCTGTCTCTGCGATCACTCGTTGCAGCGAGCGTCGCTCGCTTTACCGTCGGGGAAAACTGACTGTCCGTGGCCGGAGAGAGAGCCACGGCAACGTCGGTGCCGAACTCCTCGGCGATCGTCTCGAGGAGGGGCTCCGGTTCTTCGAGATCGGCAACGCTGTAGGGATAGATCGTGTCGGCGAACAGGTCACGAACCTGCTCACATCGGTCGGACGGCTGATCGGTCCGCCATCGCGACCGACCTGCGAGAACGACTCCGCCGTCCGGACGCCGGGGTGTCGCCGCCGAGTTCGACGGCGAACTGACCGACAGTTCACGGACGCCGCTGGCGAATCGGTCGATCGCCGTCAGGTAGCCCTCGAGGTGTTCCCGTTCGTCCGCGACGCGATCGATCGACTCGTGAACCGGCGTTCGAACGGTCACGGCACACACCCCGACGTCGCGTAAACGAGTCCGCTTGCGGCCGACGGCTCCGTCGGAGAGACGACGACCTGCCACGTTCCCCGGGGTCGATCGTCGAGACGTTCGACAGCAGCAATCGCCAGTCCGTCACGAGGTCGCCACCGAAGTAACTCGAGGGCAAACGGCAGTGTCACGAGTCGGTCCGCCGAGCGGCCGAACGCGTACTCCTCGAGTGTGACCGTCCACGGCCCCGTGGTTGGATCCGTCGCCGTCGGTTCGACAGAGAAAGCCGTCAGCACCGTCACGGTCTGGAGTCGCAACAGTGTCGACTCGATCGGTACCTCGTTCGACCGGCGTGGTGGCAGTCGCGTCGCGGCCGACTGGAGGAGTTCGAGTTGTGCTGTGGGCTCGAGTGCAGCGTCGAGTTCGGTCGCCATGCTCTCGACGAGTGTGAGACAGAGTTCGTCCGGGTGGGTCGTCGATTCGGCGACGTCGAAGTAGGTGTCCATGATCGCACGCTCGACGTCGGCGTGGCTGGACGCCGCGACGGCTTCGAAGACTGCACCGGCGACCGTGTGGCAGAAGTCGATCATCGACGGCTCCGTATGCAAACGCTCCTCGGTTGGACGAGCCGTCCCAGAACCGTCGAAGCTACCAGATCCGACGCCATCGAACGGACGCTGGCAGACGATCACGTCGTAGTACGGAACCTGTGGATCGTACTGCCGGAGCGCGGCCCGGTACTGTTCGGTCGCTCGCGCGGCCGCACGGGCAATTGCCCGCGTCTCGAACGTGAGGCCCACCGCAGGGACGGGACGGTCGCCCGTTCGAGCGCAGACGAGGCTGTACTCACCCGAATCGCTCGCGAGCGATTCGACGTACCGCCGGATATCGTCGAGTGTCGTGCCGACCATTTTAGGTTGCCCTAAAACCTCGAGCGTGATAAATTTCTAGGCGTGCCTAAATAAGGGGTGGCAGCCGGGCATCGAAGACGAGACCAGTCGATCAGAAGAGTGAGAGGACGGCTGTGGTCACACAGGACACGACCTCGAGGTTCCCGTCGCCGGCTTCGAGTTCGACCTCGAGGCGATTCGCTGAGTAGCAACTCACCCGTCCCGTGGCCAGTTGCTAACGTTCTGTACCGCGAGTGAACGACGTGAGCGAGCGGGCCGACGACCGACTCGAAGTGAGTGAAACGAACGGAGAGGGGGAAGGAGTGCTTTTGATCGACCGTTTCTCGAGAGACGTTGTGCCTGCACCAGAATAGGTGGCAAAGGCGCGACAGACCGTAGACAAACGGTCGTTAGAATTCGTGTTCTACGTCATCCTTGTCGGCTTTCTGGATGATGATTTTGCCGTCTCGGACGCGGACGAAGACCTCGTCACCGATATCCATGCCCGCGACTGCGAGTTCATCTTCGTGCAGGTTGAGGTGCACGTTGTGATAGTTACCGTCTTCGTCTTTCGCACCGCTCGGACTCAGCTTCTTTTTCCGTACCATCGCGGGATTCTACGTCGAACTTCGCCGTAGGATATACTTAAGTGTTTTCTACGACACACGGACTGACACTCGAGCCGTACGTCACCGTGAAACTGGAAAAAGCTCGCGCATGAACGGGTACTGTGGGCAGACTGGAAGCCGAAATAACTTAAATATACCGGCGCTGTCGGTCGATTTTCGGGGATATCTTTATGTCGAGCCGTGTGTTTTCTTGACACGGAGGCGAAAATTATGGTACGTGAAGACGGCAAGCGAAACTTCGCACTGCGAGAGTCGGGTGGAGAAGAGACGAGTGTCTTTTCGGGGAACACCCCGCGGCAGGCGGCGCTCAAGGCGGCCCGACGACTCGAGCCGGGCTCAAGCGAGGACGAAGCCGAACGCGTCGAACTCAGGCTCCGCGAGAAGGGAACGGAGAAGGTCCACATCTACGACGGCTGGGCCTGGGAAGAGACCGCACCCGACGACAAACCGGACTGGATGCCAAGCGAGATCACTGAGGCGAACGTCTCGAAGAAAGGGATCGAACACCTCGACGAGTAAGCGACTCGACGGTTTTCTCACGAGCGACTCGACGCGAGCGGCGTCCACGGGAGCCCAGCCAGCGGACGAGTCGGTTCCGGACGACGACCCGCTCGAGCGTCGCTGCAGAGTGAAGAGAAGAAACAACCCAGCGGCTGGTCGGCTACTGTCGGCTTCACCCTCCGGGGTCAAGCCCCGAAACACTCGCCTCAAACCGCCTGTAGAACCGTCGTTAACTGGCGATGTCAGCTGAGTCGGCCCGATCCTCTCGGGTAAGGATAGAGCGCACCGAGAAGCCGCCGGTCGCTGCCGTCTCCTCGATGGTGTCGGCGTTGCGAAAGCGGAGCCCGCTGAATCCGAACACGCGAACCGCCTCGACGAAGGCGATCGAGAGATGCCCGGCAAAGTGGTCAGTGAGGGCGATGCCGCCCGTCGAAAGTAACGCCGTAACGACGAGCGCGCCTCAGGTGAGAACGATCAGGCTCCTGAGTTTAGAGGACGAAAGCGTCCACTACGGTCACTCACTCCTGGGTTGGCTCGCGGCCGGTCTGGCGCGCTGTTTCTCGAGCGTGAACGCGTCGATCAGCTCCTGCAGGCGCTCGGCATCCTCCCCGAGGATGGTCGCCGTCTGTGAAACCGATTCGATCGTCGCGCTGGTCTCTTCGGAAGCGGCCGCCGCCTGCTGTGCCCGATCGCTCGTATCCTCGGCGACGGTCGAAACGTCGTCAACGATCACTGATAACTCCTGGGCGGAGTCCGCTTGATCGTCGGCCGTCTGTGCGATCTGCTGGATGCTCGAGTCGACCTGCTCCATCTCCGTCACGACAGTCTCGAGCCGGGTGTCGAGGTCGTCAACGACCGTCGCGGTCTCGTTCATGCTTGCATCGACCGCGCCGATCTCGTTGGCGGTCGTCTCCGTGCGCGCTCTGATCGATTCGAGGGTGGTCTCGATGTCGTCGACAGCGGCCATCGTCTCCTCGGCGAGGGACTTGATCTCGTCGGCGACGACGGCGAAGCCGCTTCCGGCATCGCCCGCGGTAGCGGCTTCGATCGAAGCGTTGAGCGCAAGCAGATTCGTCTGGTCGGCGATGTCGTCGATCAACGCGATGATCTCTTCGACCTGTTGGGTCTCATCGGCGAGCGCGTCGGCCGTCTCGACGACCGTCTCCGTGTTGTCGACCAGATCGTCGATGTTCGCGGCCACGTCGGCCGCGGCGTCGCGACCGTCGTCCGCCAGGGCCGTGACCTGCTCTGACTGCTCGGCGATTTCGGTCGTCGTCGACGCCACTTCTTCGGTCGCCGCGGAGAGTTCGCTCACCTCGCTCGCAGCACCCTCGAGGTCGGTCGACTGGTCGACCGCCCCGTCGGCGATCGTCTGGACCGATGCGGCGACCTCCTGGCTGGCCGTTCTGATCTCCGCACTGGAGTCCTCGAGATCGACCGAGACGGACTCGACAGCGTCGGCGGACCGTTTGACCTCGGCGATGGTCTCGCCCATCCGGTCGAGCATGTCGTTGAACGACGACGCAATCGCCTCCATCGCCTCGTCGTCGACGTCGGGCTCGAGCCGTCGACTGAGGTTTCCATCGGCACAGTCGTCCATCACGTCCGAAAAGCGCTGTGCCTCGGCGATTAGTTGCTCGTTTCGTTCTTCGATTTGCTCACGCGTCTCCTGGACGCGTTGGCGTTCCGCTTCGACCTCCGTGGCCCGCTGTTCGGCTTCGGCTTTCGCCTGCCGGGCGCGTTCCTGTTCGGTCTCGAGCGTCTCGAGCGTCGCTTCCAGGTCGTCGCGCATCCGCTCGACGGAGGCGTACAGTCCGCCGATTTCGTCGACACGGTCGGTCTCGAGGTCGACGTCGAACTCGCCCTCGCCGATCCGTTCGGTTCGGTCACCGAGCCGGCGAAGCGACAGCGAGACGTTACCACCGAGGACGATCCCGAGCAGTCCGAGGTTCATGATGAAGACGACGACGAGCCCCGTCACTGCGGCGACGGCTCGTCCCTCCGCTTCTTCGAGTGGGCCGGTGACGGCGTGGCGGCCGAAAACGACTGCAAACAGGAGCGTCACCCCGAGTACACAGCCGACCATCGCCGCGATCTTCGCACTGTACCGCCGTCGAATTCGATCCGGAGTGAGCGTTTCGATCACCATCGTAGTTCCGACCGACCTCCCCGCCGCGAGCGACGGCAGGATCGGTTATTCGTGACACTATATTCGAGACAGATAATTGTTATCGCCGAGTGACACAGACAGTAAACAGGCCGTAGAAAACGCGAAAAGAGTAGACAGCCGGCTATCTCACATGTATGCTCGAGTTCAAACCGTTCTGTCACAGAGAGTTGTCGCCGACGTCGGTTCCGGCCTGGAACCCGACGGTCTTTTGACGTTCTCCATGTTACGAAGAGACGATGGCTGCAGTTACACTCGGCCCTGAAGGGACTTACTCACACCGCGCGACGCGAGCGATCGCCGACGGCGACGAGATCGCGTTTCGCCAGTCGGTGACGGCGATCGTCGACGCCGTCGCGGGCGGCGAGTACGATCGTGGCGTCGTCCCGATCGAGAACAGTATCGAGGGCAGCGTCACCGAGAGTCTCGACGCACTCGCCGAGTACGACGTCGCCGTCGTCCGCGAGATCGTCACCCCGATTCGACACGCCTTGCTCGCCCAGGGCGACGGGTTCGACACGATCGCAAGCCACTCCCAGGCGCTCGCACAGTGTCGGTCCTACCTCGAGCGCGAGTATCCAACCGTGACCCTGGAAGCGGTCGCGAGCACGGCCCAGGGCGTCGAGTTCGCACGCGAAGACCACTCGGTTGCGGGGATCGGCCACCCCGCGAACGCCGAAAACGGACTCGAAGTGCTCGCCGAGGACATCCAGGACCAGGACTCGAACGCGACGCGCTTTTTCGCAGTTGCACCGCTCGAGGAGCGCTCTCGAGGCGGCGGGAAGACGTCGGTGGTCGTCTATCCGAACACGAACTATCCCGGACTGTTACTCGAGTTGCTCGAGCCGTTTGGCGACCGCGATATCAACCTTTCGCGCGTCGAGTCGCGCCCGAGCGGTCAGCGTCTCGGCGACTACGTCTTCCACGTCGACGTCGAGGCCGGCCTCTATGAGTCGCGCACCGAGGCAGCGCTCGAGGACATCGAGTCCCTCGCCGAAAACGGCTGGGTCAAGCGCCTCGGCTCCTACGACACGGAACACGTCGTCGAGTGAGACCGGTCTCGGGCGTCGGGTTACATGGCCGTTCGCCGATTCGCTGTTGGGAACAGCCCTTTTATACCCAGCATCAGTATCATCGACGATGACGGCGAATACGCTTCCAAAACCGAGCGAGTACGAGTGGGATTTCGAGCAACGCGGCGGCGTTGGTATCTGGTTCATGTCGGGCTGGCAGGGGTTCGCCGACGAGGACCTCGAGGCAGCGAGCGATCACTACCGGGAGCGAGGAAAACGATCCGACATCGACGCGACGCTCGCGGTTTTCGGCGACGAGACGAAACTCCCCAAAGAGACACAGGAGTTCATGGGCGAGGCGTGGTCCGAAAATGGCGAGTACACCGGGGTCGAACGGATCGGGTTCGTCGCCGAGGGGATCACGGCAATGGCGGTGAAATCGAACGTCGATGTCGACGGGGCCGAAGTCGAGAGTTTCACGGACCTCGAGACGGCCCTCGAGTGGGCTCGGGCGTAGCCGGGCGGACACACCGAAACGGGTTTGCCACCGTTTGCAGTACGTGACCTCATGCCACTCGAGCCGGGCGAATCAACTCCGACGGTCACCGCATCGAATCAGGACGCCGAGAACGTCACGCTTACGTTCGAGACGCCAACGGTGCTGTACTTCTATCCGAGAGACGACACGCCGGGTTGCACCATCGAGGCCAACCAGTTCCAGCGCGAACTCGAGACCTACCGAGACGCCGGGGTCTCGGTCTACGGCGTCTCGATCGACGACGTCGAGTCCCACGAGGCATTCTGTGAGCAGGAGGGCCTCGAGTTCGACCTGCTGGCCGATCCGGACGCCGAGATCGCCGCGGCGTTCGACGTCGACCGTCGCGAGAGCGGTCCGACCGAGCGAACGACGTTCGTCCTCGCCGACGGCGAGGTAAAAGCCGTCTACGAGAACGTCGACCCGGACGGCCACGCACGTGACGTCCTGTTCGACGCACTCGAGGCGGAACTGGTCTCACTCCCCGACTGACGGACTCACAGTCTTCCCGGCTCACGTTGTGCCCCTCGAGCACTCACGACTGGACGATAGTCGCCGTTCTGACCTCCAGTCGCGGGCAGATTTTATCCCGCTCGAGCGCCTACAGGGTGGTATGCGACGAAACCCGTTCGACGAACTCGAGGAAATGGTAGACCGAATCGGCCGCCAGGTCGAAGAGGGAATGGTCGGCGGCGGCCTTCAGGTTCCGGGATCGGTTCCTGTCGACGTCGTCGACACCGGCGAAGAGTACGTCGTGACGGCGGACCTTCCGGGGTATGAGACCGACGACATCGAACTCACGCTCACCGACGGAACGCTCCGACTCGAGGCGAGTCGAGCCGAGGCGGAATCGCACCTCGAAGGCGAGCACCTCCGGCGCGAACGAACGCGGAAGACGGCCAACCGGCGAATTCAGCTGCCGGAGCCAGTCGACGAGGACTCTGTGTCCGCAGGCTATGAAAGCGGGGTGCTGACGGTTCACCTGCCGAAAACCGACGAAAGCGAGGAGTCGAAAGCGATCGATATCGAGTGATCGGCTCTCGAAGCCGGCGGCAACCGCTCCGGTTCCAATCCTGTCGTTGGCATCACCGCACTACCTTTTGACGAGGAAGTCGGCGAGCGAAAGCACCGGGATGGAAAGCTATAGGGCGACCTCGCTCGCACACGTATATAAGCAAATGAGTGATGCGGGATACGACCACGCGACGGTCGAACGGCGCTGGCAAGCGGCGTGGGAGGAGTCGGACGTCTACCGGACGTCCGACGACGTCGACGACCCGACGTACGTCCTCGGGATGTATCCATACCCGTCAGGGAAGCTGCACATGGGTCACGTCCGTAACTACACGATCACGGACGCCTACGCCCGGTATCGCCGAATGTGTGGCGACGACGTTCTCCACCCGATGGGCTGGGACGCGTTCGGACTCCCCGCCGAGAACGCAGCCAAAGAGCGCGACACCAACCCTCGAGACTGGACGATCGACTGCATCGACACGATGCGCGAGCAGATGGAGGCGATGGGCTTTGGGTACGACTGGGACCGGGAAATCGCCACCTGCACGCCCGAGTACTACCGGTGGAACCAGTGGCTGTTCACCCGGTTTTACGAGGAAGGGCTGGTCGAACGCCGCGATGCGGAAGTGAACTGGTGTGAAGAATGTGAGACCGTCCTCGCCGACGAACAGGTCGAAGGCGACGATGAACTGTGCTGGCGCTGTGACTCGCCCGTCGTCCAGCGCGACCTCGAGCAGTGGTTCCTTTCGATTACCGAGTACGCAGACGAGTTGCTCGAGGCGATCGACGACCTCGAGGGCTGGCCGAACTCGGTCCGGCAGATGCAGCGCAACTGGATCGGCCGCCAGTACGGGAGTGAGGTCGACTTCGAGATTTCGGGACACGGACCAGTCACTGCCTTCACTACTCGAATCGATACGATCCACGGCGCGACCTTCTTCGCGCTCGCACCGGATCACCCGATCAGCGAGGAACTCGCCGAGGAAGACGAAAACGTCCGTCACTTCGTCGAACACGAGGCCGACCCCGATGGCGACGAGCCTAACGGCGTCGAGACCGACCTGACCGCGACCAATCCCGCAACCGGCGAGGAGATTCCCGTCTACGTCGCCGACTTCGTCCTCTCCGACGTCGGGACGGGCGCGCTAATGGCGGTCCCGGGTCACGACGAACGCGACCACGCCTTCGCCACGAAGATGGGCGAAGGGATCGTCCCCGTCGTCGCACCCGAGCCCGCCGACTGGGACGGCGAGACCGTCCCCGACGCGCCGGACGTCAGCGAGGCGGCGTTTACCGACGACGGCGTCCTCGTCAACTCCGGCGACTACTCCGGGCTCGACAGCGAGACTGCACGGGAGCGGCTGACGGCCGACCTCGAGAGCGCCACGGGGTCGACCCAGTACCAGCTGCGCGACTGGGGTATCTCCCGACAGCGCTACTGGGGGACGCCGATTCCGATCGTCCACTGCAGCGATTGTGGCTCGGTTCCAGTCCCCGAATCGGAGCTGCCGGTCGAACTCCCCGAGTTCATCAACACCTCTGGCAACCCGCTCGACGCCGCCGAGGAGTGGAAACAGACGACCTGTCCCGAGTGTGGCGGCGACGGCGTCCGCGAGACGGACACGATGGACACCTTCGTCGACTCCTCGTGGTACTTCCTGCGGTACGCCTCGCCCGACCTGGAGACGGCCCCGTTCGACGTCGACCGCGCCAACGACTGGATGCCCGTCGACCAGTACGTCGGCGGCATCGAACACGCCGTGATGCACCTGCTGTACTCGCGATTTTTCACCAAGGTGCTCGCCGACTACGAGGGACTCGACCACCGCGAGCCGTTTACGAACTTACTCGCTCAGGGGATGGTCCAGCTCGAGGGCGAGAAGATGTCCAAATCGAAGGGCAACGTCGTCTCACCCCAGCGGATCGTCGAAGAGTACGGCGCGGACACCGCTCGCCTGTTCATGATGCAGGCCGCCCAGCCCGAGCGGGACTTCGACTGGAGCGAGGAGGGTGTCCGTTCGACGAACGCCTTCCTCACGAGGCTGAAGGAGATGGTCGAAGCGTACGTTTCCGGTCAGCCCGACGGCGAGGACGATGCCGTCGCGAGTTACGTCGACGCGGAGATCGACGCGACGATCGCCATCGCCGACGCGGAGTACGACGACCTCACGTTCAACAGGGCGCTACGTGAAACCCAGGATCTGACGCGGACGCTGCGGCAGTACGCCGACTACACCGAACCCCACGCCGACACTTACGAGCGCGGCCTCTCCGCGGTCGTCCGGCTGCTGGCTCCCGTTGCACCGCATCTCGCCGAAGAGCTGTGGAGCGAACTGGGCAACGACGACTTCGTCGTCGACGCCCCGTGGCCGACTGCCGAGGTCGACCGCGATCACGTCCGAAAACGCCGCCAACTCGTCGAGAACACGCG
Source organism: Natrarchaeobaculum sulfurireducens (assembly GCF_003430825.1). NCBI lineage: Archaea > Methanobacteriati > Methanobacteriota > Halobacteria > Halobacteriales > Natrialbaceae > Natrarchaeobaculum > Natrarchaeobaculum sulfurireducens. Next base: position 3,410,655 of record NZ_CP024047.1, read on the forward strand.
CGAGGACGTTCGCGACATCGTCGAGGTCGCCGGCATCGAGGACCCACAGGCGATCGACGTCGTCGTCGCCCCCGAGTGGAAGTACGACGCCTTAGAGATCGCAATCGAATCCGACGCCGACAACCTCATTGGCGAACTCATGCAGCAGTCACATATCCGCGAGCAGGGCGACGCCGCCGCCAGCTACGGCCAGGATCTCCAGGTCGAACGCGAGGCTCTCTCGATGACACTCGATCCCGAGGACGAACGCGAGGCCCTCGAGTCGGCTGCCTGGCTGCTCGAGCGCGAGTTCGACGCGCCGGTGTCGGTCCTGCCAGCCGACGAGGCCGACACGGGCGTCGTGAAGAAGGCCGAACCCGGCCGACCGGCGATCGAGATCGAGGACTGAACGCACTGGTTTCTCGAGGACGTTCACCTCGAGCACCGGATTCGGAACCTGGATCGGTTTTGAACACACGGCAGTTGTATCGTGGACATGTAGCTGCGCACGATGTGCGCGGAACTCGAGATCGACGATCGGACGACGACGTACTCGAGTCCCTGCAGGCGGAAATTCGACGAGAAACTGGGCGATACGTGACGAAAGGAAAGCTTCTAGAACGGATCGTCGCCAACGCCTCCGAATCGGACGACGTAGCATCGCTGTTCGACGAGAGCCCGGCTACCGACGACTAAGTCGAGTACAGAACGAACGACCGGACTCGATTACCGGCAGAAAAGCTCGTTCGTAACCGAGGTGATCAGTCCGCTGCGACTTCGAGGTTCGCCTCTTCTTCGGCGCCAATGGCCTCGACGATGAGTTCGGCGACGTCGACGATCTCGATCTCGTCCTCGTAGCCGCCCGTTTTGCGGCCGTCCTCGTACATCGTCATGCACATCGGACAGGCGACGACGAATTTTTCGATGTCTGCGCCAGCGTCGGTATCCTCGAGCGCCTCGCGGATGCGTTCTTCGCTGGGTTTTGGCTCTTCTTCGAAGTCCATCCAGAGGCCGCCACCGCCACCACCACAGCAGAAGGCGTTGGCACGGTTGCGTGGCATCTCGTCGAGCGTACAGCCCGTTGCCTTGATGAGTTCGCGCGGGGCCTCGTACTCGTCGTTGTACCGACCGAGGTGACACGGGTCGTGATACGTGACGGTGTAGTCGAGTTCGGTGCCGGAGAGCTCGAGTGTGCCTTCCGTGACGAGTTCTTCGACGGCCTGGGTCCAGTGGAGGACCTCGATTTCGCCGTCTTCGTTCCACTGCTCTTCGATTTCGAACGGCATCATCGGGTCGTCAGCGAACTCCTCGAAGTCGACCTCCGGATACTCGTTTTTGAACGTGTTGTACGAGTGGGGATCGGTACAGACGATCTTCTCGAACTCACAGTCCTCCCAGGTCTCGACGTGGTGGCCGGCGAGTTCGACGTAGAGGAACTCTTCGCCGACGCGGCGGATGTCGTTGCCGTCGTACTTTTCGTCGTCGAAGAGGATCCCGAAGCTGACGTCGGCTTCTTTCAGGATCGTCGCCAGCGAGCGAGCGACCTGCTTGTTGCGCTCGTCGTAGCTCGGGAAGTCGCCAACGTACCAGAGGTACTCGACGTCCTCCTCGCGAGCGTCGGAGACGTCGAACTCGAGGTCGTCGGCCCAGTCGCCCCGCGAGCGCGGCGAGTCGCCGAACGTGTTGCCGTTTTGCATGACGTTCTGGAAGACGTCTTGCATGCTGGGGGCGATGTCGCCCTGGTCGGTCATCTGGCGGTTGAGTCGCGTAAAGGACTGGAGGTGTTCGATCTCGACGGGACAGGCGTCCATACAGGCCATACAGGCCATACAGGACTCCATCGTCTCGGTGTTGATCACCGAGGTGCCGCCGTCGGCGACGATCGCCTTCTCGTCGCCGCCGTTGTCGAGTTCCTCACGGTACTTTTTCAGGTCGAGGATGACGTTGCGTGGGTCGAGCGGTCGGTCGGAAGCCTTCGCGGGGCAGACCGACGAACAGCGGCCACACTTGGTACAGGCATCCTGATCGAGCAGTTCGGACCAGGTGAAGTCGTCGATGGACTCGGCGTTGGTCGCATCCAGATCAGCCGGAACGTTGGGCAGGCGTTTGCCCGCTTTCTCGTCGCGAACGACGACGTTCGCGAACGACGAGAGCATGTGGAACGGCTTGGCGTAGGGAATCCACGCGATGAAGAACAACGCGACCAGCGAGTGCTTCCACCAGACGAGCCAGTGAATCGTCTCGGCGTTGAAACCGGCGTGGGCGAGTGCGACGTAGTCGCTCGGATTGCCCGCGGCGCCGGTCGTGGGCACGCCAATCGCCTGGAACACCAGCGCAATGGCGTAGCCGACGAAGCTGACGACCTCGTGTTCTGGCATGCCGGTTACGTAGATTCGAGCGCCCTCGAGCAGGAAGCCACCGACGCCGAGGACGAACAGTGTCCAGATGAAGATATCGTCCTCGAGAGAGGTGTGTCGCCCCCAGAGACGGTGGTTACGCACCCAGTAGCGACGATACATCGCCATCCCGATTCCGACGACGAACAGCAGTCCCATCGCGTCGACGATGAACTGGTAGGCGAGATAGAAGTCGCCCTCCCAGAAGACGATGCCGAAGAGCAACTCGGTACCGTACTGCTCGACGGCGAGGATCGTCGTCGCGATCAGCAGCGTCAGGAAGCCCCAGAGGATAAACGAGTGCATCAGGCCGCCGTAGAGGTCGCGATTGAAGTTCTTCTCGTTCGAGAGGACGGTCTTGGTTGCGCTGACGATCCGACTCGAGAGGTCGTTGAGTCTGTCGAAGGGGTCGTCGTCGCCCGCCGCGTACCGGCTGAATCGCTGGTACACGCCGAAGGCGAACACCGCAATGGTGATAACGACCAGCAGGTAGAACAGCAGGTACTCGGTGTTGCTGATCCCCAAGTACGTCTCCCGTCCCACCTCCGATTGCGCTACAACGTTCATGTGTAAGGACGTGCGGGGACGAGACTTAATTCTTGTCACACCTTCTCGAAGGGGTTCCCGATGCAGTCTTGCGTAAATTTACCATCTATTGTCAGTTTATAATTGTTGACGGTGTTCGATCTATCCGGCCGACGCAATCTGGCAACAGGCTTATATAGGCGCCCGTCGGGAGTGTCCACTCATGAACGAAAAGACGGAAGAACTCCGGGACATCTTCACCGACGTTACCGACGGCGAAGAGACGATTACCGAATCCCAGGAGGACACTCGCGGCTCGCTCCCGACCGACGATCGATCCGAACGAGAACGCCTCGAGAACGTCGTCACACAGATGCTCGAGCGCTACAGCTTCGAAACGTCACTATCGACCGACGACCTCATCGGGGTCGCCAGAGGGTTTTACGATGATAAGAGCGACGGCGACGTCGCCGACGACCTCGAGACCGACGAGGGAACGGTGTTCGAGGCCCGCATGTCGTTGCACCTCATTGGGGAGGACGACGCCGACGAGGTCGACTTGGTCGCGATTCGCAGCCGCGACGAGAGTGACGCCACCCTCGCCGACGAGTACGACGTCACCAAGGCCCAGATCCAGCGCTACCGTCGCGTCGCTGAGGCTCAGGACGAATCCCGAGCAGCCAACGACCGGTACCGTGACGAGTTCGATAGCATTCTCGCCGACGCTGACCTTTCCTCGCACATGACCACCGACGTCCGTGAAGACGGCCTCGAGGACGCGACCGAAGGGATGGAGACGGACGTAGAGTTCTGAAATCCGAGAGGTCGTTTCTGGTACTGTTGAAACCCGTTTACATAACAAACACTGGCCGCGACTGTCGCCTCGTCGAGAAACGACGGCCGGAACGCCAGCGATCTGTTCCAGCCCCACACTGTCCGCACAACCAGCCACAACCGCGTCTCCTCATCGATTGACGATCCAGACTGCAATTGTGCCATGTTACCAGCACACTACTTTATTGTGCATGGTCTATAATATCAGGACATGCCAGCGTACCGTCAGCAAGATCCCGAACTGGTCGTCAGACGATGGGACCGCGTGTTCGACGCCCTCTCAGCCGAACCGCGACGACAACTCGTCGATGCGCTAATGGACGTCCCCGACGACGGCTGGGTCCAGTTGCCGGATGCGGCCGTAACTCCCGCTATAGAAACGAGCCTCGAGACGCTCCACCTCGAGTTACAACACCAGCACCTCCCGTTGCTCGCAGACGGCGGCTACGTCGAGTGGGAGCGAACGCCGTTTTCGGTCACCCGCGGGCCGCGGTTCGACGAGGTCCGAATCGTCCTCGACGGACTGTACGCAAACGCAACCGACATCCCCGTGCGTCTGGTCGCCGGCTGCCAGACGCTCGAGGAGAAAGTCGAGCAGACCGAGTTCTGACTGAGGGCGGCGACGGTACGTTTACGACTGGCTCGTCGAAAGGCACGTGCATGCTCGAGACGGTTCGCAGCCACGCCCGATCGTACTTCGAGGACGCGCCCGCAGCCCACGACTGGCACCACGTCGAGCGTGTCGAGACGATCGCCGAGACGCTCCTGGAACGCCATCCAGAGCGGGCAGACAACCACGTCGTGAAACTCGCCGTCTACCTCCACGACATCGGTCGGGAGCGAGAAGACCGCGGCGAGGTCGACTGCCACGCGGAGTGGGGCGCCGACGAGGCAGGACGGATTCTCGCGGACGTCGGCGCTGCCGACGAAACGATCGAGTGCGTCCGCCACTGCGTGCGCGCTCACCGCTACTCGAACGACGTCGAACCGACAACGCTCGAGGCGGCGCTCGTCGCCGACGCGGACAACCTCGACGCGCTCGGTGCGGTCGGGATCGGGCGCGTGTTCGCCCACGGGGCGGTCGTCGGCTCACCCCTCTACGACCCCGCGGTCCCGCTCGAGGCCGACGAGTCGGCCGCGGGAACGACCCAGTACAATCACCTCCACAAGAAGATCCTCACGCTTCCCGAACGGATGTACACCGACGTCGGCCGCGAACTCGCCGACGACCGCGCCGCGTTCGTTCGGGCGTACGTCGACCGCTTCGAGCGGGAGATCGACGGCGAACGGTAAGCCGTTTTCCACCCAGTCACTGTCGGTGACCGAACCCGTCGACGCTGCGTAACCGATTTCGATATCGAGTCACGGTGAGCCCCGGAATCCTTTTACAACACAGCGGTCTATTCCGGGATACCGATGGGACTGGGCTCAGACATGTACAGACAGCAGATCCTCGACCACTACAAGAACCCCCGGAACTACGGGGAACTCGAGGATCCGACGTTCTCCCACGTCGGCGAGAACCCGATGTGTGGCGACGAGATTCGAATGGACGTCAATCTCGCCGACGACGGCGAGACGATCGAGCAGGTCGCGTTTACCGGCGACGGCTGTGCCATCAGCCAGGCATCGGCGAGTATGCTCTCGAGCGAACTCCAGGGCAAGACCGTCGAGGGACTGCTCGAGATGGACCGCGACGACGTCGTCGACATGCTCGGCGTCGACATCTCCCCGATGCGCGTCAAGTGTGCCGTCCTGGCTGAAAAAGTCGCTCAGGACGGCGCGGAGATCTATCAGGGCGACCTCGAGAAAGACAGGACGACGACCGAAGACTAGCGGCTACCGGTTTCGGCTCGAGTCGATTGGGGTGGGTGTCCACCCGGTATGATGCGCCGATGAGCGCCTGCTGGGCCTCGGCTCCGGCGGATGCGCTGACGAACCGATCGCCGCCCGTGACCGACGACGCTTCAGCCGGTGGGCTCGGCTCGCTGGTCACCGCGTGCAGACATGCACCCGACTCCGATGGTTCGAAGGTGGTGAAGGCGGGACTGACGCCGCCATCACGAACGAGAATCGGCCGCTCGAGGCGTCAGAAAACGAGGGTTGGGGCAGTGTAGCGTTACTCGGGCTTTAATCCGACGTCCTCGACGCGCATGACGGCCTCGCCGTCGGCGAGGTTCGGCGCGTCGACCAGGCGGACGATCCGCTTGTCGCCTTTGGACTTGCGCAGGTAGATGCGGAACGTCGACTTGTGGCCGAGGATGTTGCCACCGATGGGTTTCGTCGGGTCGCCGAAGAAGGCGTCGGGGTTCGAGGTGACCTGGTTGGTGACGATGACGGCGGCGTTGTAGAGATTGCCGACCTTGTCGATATCGTGGAGGTGTTTGTTGAGCTTCTGCTGGCGGTTCGCGAGTTCGCCACGGCCGACGTACTCCGCACGGAAGTGTGCCGTAAGCGAGTCGACACAGAGCAGGCGAACGGGATACTCGGAGTCTTCGTGCTCGCTCGCGAGTTCTTTGGCTTTCTCTGCGAGGAGCATCTGGTGGTTCGAGTTGAACGCCTTCGCGACGTGGATGTACTCGAGCATCGAGTCGACGAGTTCGTCGAGTGCCGCCTCGTCGTTCGCCGAGCCTTCGATCTCGCGGTCTTCCATCGCTGCCTCGATGGCCTCATCCGGAAGCCCGCGGACCATGTCGTCGATCCGCTCGGGGCGGAACGTGTCCTCACTGTCGACGAAGATACAGGAGCCGTGGAGCCCGCCGACTTCCTTGGGAAGTTGAACGTTGACCGCCATCTGGTGGGTGACCTGGGATTTCCCCGAGCCGAACTCGCCGTACACTTCGGTGATCGACTGGGTTTCGATGCCGCCACCGAGTAAGTCGTCGACCTCGTCGATGTGCCAGCTCAGTTTACCGATCTTGTTCCGTCGCTCGAGGACGGTCGAGCCGGTCTCGAAGCCGCCGACGTCGGCGGCGTCTCGGGCTGCGCGGACGATGTCGCCAGCCGTGGAGTCGCCGACGTCGGCCGTGTTCGACAGCTCTGCGGGAGCAGCGACGGCCAGGCTTTCGAACGAGTCGTAGCCTGCGTCTTTGAGTTTTTCTGCGGTCGCCGGTCCGACGCCAGGGAGTTCCTCGAGATCTGCTTCGGGCATACTCCACCGTTGTGCGGGACCCCTGATAAACCCTCGTTAACAGGGGAGTGAAAGTGAAACTGGACGACGGCGTGGGGCCACTCGAGAGAGCTATTCGGAAACCGGACAGTAGTGGGGACGAGACCATCGAATAGCCGTGACAGTTGGACGAGCTAATCGACGTCTCGATGGCCGTCGACGGTGCTCATATGTGTGTCGATGACAGCCACGTCCGAGTCCGGCGGCTCGGGTGGGGCGACTTCCTTCAGGACCGACTGTTACGGCCGATCGTTCGCGACTGCCGACCCGTCGTCACAGCCGACTGTGGGTTCGATCGACGGACGAGCAAGGCGAGTATCGGGGCTTGACCCGAGGCGATTTATCTCGAGGGCTGGTCGGCGGGTGACCACTCGAGACAGTAGAGTCGCTCGTCCTCGCAAGGGACGAACAGACGGGTGGCACCGACTGCAGGGGTGTTCGTGACCGGGCCGTCGGCGGCGAAGTACCACCAGTGATCGTACCGATGAGCGTCAATCCCGTAGACGGAGCCGGTCGTGTCGGCGGCGCAGACGACGTTGCCGACGACGACGGGTGAGGCACGGATCTCGCCGTCCAGCGCCAGTCCCTTCTTCGAGAACAGCCAGCCGCGGACCTTCCGTCGGCCGAACGTCGTGTCAGTGACGTGGACGTAGCCGTCGGCCGCACCGACGAACGTAGTTCCCTCCTCGAAGTCCACGTCGGTCGTCGGCACCTCGTCGACGGCGACCGTCTCCCCGGTGAGGACCGTCACGGACGCGGTAAACGGATCACGGGTCTTGTAGGTGAACCACGACTGGCCGTCCGCGCCGTCGAGCGCGAGCAGTCGGCCAGCGTCGTCCGCGACGTATACGCGACCGTCGGCGATCGTCGGACCACCGGCGACGACCCCGTCGGTCGGAACCTCCCACACCGACTCGCCGTCTTCGGCCTCGAGCGCCAGGACGGTCTCCTCGTCGGTGGCGACGAAGACGCGGGGGCCGCTCCACTCGCGGTCGTCGGCGACTGCGGGCGAACCGGCGACCGCTCCCTCTGTCTCGTGTGTCCACAGCAGGTCGCCGGTTTCGGCCGTGAGCACCGAGAGCCCGTCGGCGTGGCCGACGAACAGCCGCCCGCCCTCGAGCGTCGGCGCTCCAGCGAGCGCACCCGACACCTCGACGTCCCATCGAGGGTCACCCGTCGCAGGATCGACCGCGCGGACCGTTCCGTCCTCGGTAGCGAAGTACACGAACTCACGCGTGACGACCGGCGCGGTCTCGGTCGACAGCGTCGTCTCGACGGTCCAGCGTCGGCGCCCCGTCTCGGCCTCGAGCGCGTACAGGTTTCCACGGGTCGTCCCGACGTAGACGGTGTCGTGGTCACAGACCGGCGTTCCGACGGGGCCGGTCAGATCGACCGTCCACGCCTCCTCGATTCGGCGTGGCCCCTCGCGGTCGGCACTGACTCCCGAATGGGAGGCGTCTCCCTTATACTGGTTCCAGTCGTCGAACTGGTGCAACTCACTCACTGCTCGAGGATACCGAGCGAACCCGTATAATGGAGGTGGGTTCAGGTCGACGGCTACTGGAGCGACTGGACGTCAACGAACACGCCGTCACGTCCCGTTACTCCCAGGGATGAGTCCCGCTCGAACTCGGCCACAGCGGATACCAGTACTCCTTCTCGCGTTCGATCTCGAGTTCGCCGTCGAGGGCCGACTCGAGTTTGAACTCCGCGCTCGAGTCGCGCTCGCGGCCGGGGCGGGGAGCGAACGGGTAGTAAGCCCCGCGGCGGAACGAGTAGATCCAGTAGGCCGTCCCGCCCGCTCCGGCGGCGTCGCCGCCTCCGTCACGATGGCGCGCTGCGCTATCGCCGCTCTCGTAGCCGAACACGGCCGCCAGCAGTCGCGAGCCGTAGCCGTGCTCGATGAACGTGTCGGCAGCGAAGTGCATGCTCGTGATCAGGTCCTCCGGGTCTGCGTCCTCGAGGACGACCCAGTGGTAGCCGTGGTCGTCCTCGGTGACGCGAAAGTCGGTTCCGGTGTCGGCCCGTCCGGCCTCGAGGATCGCCTCGACTTCGCCGACGGTCTCGCGGAAGCTGTGGGAGTCGACCCCGGAGAAACAGAGCGCCCCCACACCGAGGGAGTCGTAGCCCAGTTCGGCCTCCATCGTCAGGTAGGCGGTGCTCATCCCGAAGAGGTCCTCGGGGTCGGCGTCGCGTCTGGCGTCGGCTTCGGCGCGCAACCCGAGGGCAGCACGGAGTCCGTCCAGCAGTCCCATACACCCAGGAACGCACGCGATCCCTTAGAAGCCTCGTGTCGCGGGCGGTCGTCACCGGGAGAGAGATTCGCCCCGCCGTCGCGGGCATGGGAAGTTCCTCGAGTCGGCCCGTCGAGTTTCGGCCGTTTGTTCGGAGCCGGTGAATAACAGCCGCTTTGACGCCCAGCACGGCCGTTATACGCCTCGAGACCCTACTCGACTCGAGTAGCTAGCCGACCAGTTGCGACCCCCGATGCACCCATGAAAACGACAGCATCACCGAAAGCACCGCTGCCAGTACCGGCCTCCGACCACCTCGAGGAGCGGTCGCTCCGTGCGCGCACCGAACCGATGTCGGTGCTCCCGCTGGGCGACGGCCTCTACGAGGTCGAGTCCGCGAGCGACCACAGCTACCTCGTCGACCTCGAAGCGGGTCGCTGTACCTGTCCGGATCACGTCTTCCGCGGCGTTCGGTGCAAGCACGTTCGTCGCGTCGCAATCGAAATCACCGAGGGACGAACGCCGCCACCCGGTCAGGTCGGCGTCGCCTGTCACGACTGTGGCGAGCCCGTCTTCGTGGACGAAGACGACGCGATCGAACCGTGCTACTGCCACGGCCACGCCATTTGGCCCGGCAATACCGTTCGGGACCGCGAGACCGGCGATCTGCTCACCGTCGTCGACGTCTCCACCCTGCGGGCCGACGCCGTCGAGATCCGCGAGGCCGACTGTACCGTCGCCGAGTACGGTACTAACGAGCGCTACGAGCCGGACGTCCCCGTCGTCGGCGCGGTCTACCCCCACGCTCGAGTCAAACCCAACGGCGTCGTCCCGCGCTCGCTGAAGGTCTACACCTTCCCCCGGACGCGGCTCGAAAAACGGCCGGACGGATCGCGACGGGACGCCCGGCGGAGTCGTTCGTCAGCCCGGTAAGGTCCGCCGACAACGTCGACGAACGCACGTCCCGTTGAAATCAGCCGTTTTCTTGTCCGTTGCTATCGAAGCCCACAGTATGACCGACGGGATCGATTACGACGACTTCGAGGCGGGACGGCACGTCAACTACTGGGAACTCGACCGGACGCTCCAGCGTGAACTCCGCCGGGTGTACAAGGCGGACGAGTTCGCGTGGGCCGAACCGCGACTCTCCGAGTTCGGCGACCTCATTGGCCACACCGTCGCTGACAACGCGGATTACGTCGACGACCACGGACCGGAACTCGAGACGTACGACGAGTACGGCGACGTACAGAACCGCGTGCGCTATCCGGCCGAACAGCTCGAAAACGAGCGGGCGGTCTACGAGGCGGGCATCGTCGCCGACTCGTTCGAGACGCCGCCGGGTCGGGACGAGCCGATGGCACTCAGCCACTACCTCGCGCAGTTACACCTGCTGTGTTACGCCGACGGCGGCTTCGGCTGCCCAGTGGCGATGACCGCCGGCGCGGCGCTCGTCTTGGAGAAGTTCGACGACGGCGACCTCGAGGGCTACTACGACGGACTCGTCAGTCGGGAGTACGACGACCTGCTCGAGGGTGCAATGTTCCTCACCGAAGAACAGGGTGGCAGCGACGTCGGCGCGAACGAGACGACCGCCGAGTACGACGAGGCGGCGGGCTGCTGGCGGCTCACCGGCGAGAAGTGGTTCTGTTCCAATATCGACGCTGAGGGGACGCTCGCACTCGCCCGGACGCGGGACGCCCCCGAGGGAACGGACGGCCTCTCGATGTTCCTCGTCCCACACGGCGACCCAGACGCGGGCGTCCTAACGAAAGGCGAGCGCCAGGAACACGCCGGCGCACTGCCGGGGAAGCGGCTCAACGACCAGCGATACCGACGGCTCAAGGACAAGCTCGGCACCATCGCGGTCCCGACGGGCGAAGTCGAGTTCGACGGCACGAAAGCCCTCCTCGTCGGCGAGGAAGAACAGGGGTTCAAGCAGATGGCGGAAATGCTCAACCTCGAGCGACTGTCGAACGCCGCCGCCTCCTGTGGGATCATGGGCCGGGCGCTGCTCGAGAGCAAGGTCCACGCCGCCAACCGCGAGGCGTTCGGGAACACGATCGACCAGTACCCACTCATGCGCGAGGACCTGGTCGACATGGCCGTCGACTACGAGGCGGCGACGGCGTACGTCTTCGAGACGGCGCGGCTGTTCTCGGAGCGCGAGCGAGCCGAACGCGCGGCCCGCGGCGACGAGTCGGTCGACGTCGACGAGGGCGTCGCCGAGGACGCCTATCGGCTGATGCGGCTGTTGATCCCGATCGCCAAACTCCGGACCGGCCGGATGGCCGTCGATACGACCTCCTACGCCATGGAAATCCAGGGTGGCAACGGCTACGTCAACGACTTCGTCACCCACCGACTGCTCCGGGACGCCCAGGTGTTACCCATCTGGGAGGGTACCGAGAACATCCTCTCGCTCGACGTCCTCCGGGCGCTCGAGGCCGAAGCCGCCCACGAGCCCCTGACCGAGGCGATCCAGGAACGGCTCGATGCGGTGACACACCCCGCACTCGAGGAGTCGGCCGCAATCGTCGACGCCGAGTTCACCGACCTCGCGACCGCGCTGGCCGCACTCGCTGGCGAGGACGACGACTACGTCCAGCTCTCGGCGAAACGGCTCGCCCACTATATTTTCGAGGTGTTCACGGCGGCACTGTTGCTCGAGCAGGCCCAGGCGAAACTCGAGGAAGGTGACGGCCGCCTGGCGCTGGTCGCAACGCGGTTCGTCACGACCGAACTCGAGAACCGCGAGGCCCGCGGGATCACGAGCGGCGACCGCCTCCCGCTCGAGGCGTTCGACGCGATCGTCCGGTACGCGCCGGTCGAACCCGGTGCCATCGAGACGCCGCTCGAGGCCGACGACTGACCGGGGCCGTTGCCCGACGTCGCCGCTCGCTTTGGGACAGAAAATCAGGCATTCGACGATTCCCAGTTTCGGACGTCGTACCAGAACCGTTACTGAAGCCGCGTTCCAGGATTTAGGCGTGGGACACACCCACCACCCACACCCACCCAATCGCACCAATCCACCCAACGCTGTCGCTGGACTCACCTGACGGTCGCGCCGACGCCCACTTCATCGGCGCGGTTGCCGTTCAGTGACCGTTCAATGTTGCCGTCGGAGACGTCCCTAAAAATCGGGCGATTACAGGCGAGAACGTCCGTCTCCAGCCGTCTTTCGCACCCGATCACAACTGTCCCGACGAGCGACCGACGCTGGCGTCGATGTCGGTGCCGGCCGCCACCTACTCGAGCAACTCCGCTGCTTCGTCGACGTCCATCACGTCCTGTTTGACGGCGTTCAGTATCCGGACGATCTCTTCGTCGGGGCCGTCGTTGCCGTCGGCGGCGACGTCTTCGAGCGTGACTTTCTCGCTCTCGCCGACGAACTCGGGGAAGTCGGTTCCCTCCGCAATCGCCGTTTCCTTTTTCACGCGGTAGTTTCCGCCGTCGGTAACGTAGAGGTCGCCGGGGTGAAAGAAATACCAGTCTTCGCGGTCGAATCGGACGCCGATACGGGGTTTCGCGCCGAAGTTGTTCGCGAAGTAGATCAGGGCCTCGACCTCCTCGCCGGTGAGGTAGATCGGGTTTCCAGAACTCGATTTCGCCTCGATCGCATAGAAGACCTCACCATCGCCGGCGAGCACGTCGGGAAGTTCGCGGTCCGTCGCCGAGCCGCTGGCGGGCGCACGCATCACCGCGAAGCCGGCATCGTCGAGTGCGTTGACGAGTTCCCGCTCGCGGCGGTCACCCTTCGCCTGGGACATACCCGCCTCTCTCATGCGGTCGGTAATAAAGGGACGGACCCCGACGCGGAGCCAGCCGCTGTCGGGTAGGGGTCAGAACGCGACGGCGACGACGGCCAGGGCGTCGAAGAGTATCGACGGCGTCTCGGCCCCTTCGAGGTCGAACTCGAGGGCAACGTAGAGCAGGCCGAACTGGACGGCGTTGAACACCGCGTGAGCGGCTGTCGGGACCAGAAGGTTGTCGGTTTTCGCATAGAGATATCCAAAGATGACTGAGCCGCCGAAGATGACCGAGAGTGAGACGGCGGTCGCCAGTGCCGACTCCGCGTAGATGACGTAGACGGGGAGGTGTACTGCGGCAAAGATCACGCTCGCGGCCACGACCGCCTGAATCCGGGAGAACGCGGCATAGAGGCGTTTTTGGATCACATTGCGAAAGAGGAACTCCTCGGCCGGTGCGTTGAACAGGAAGACGATGGCGATCATCACCAGGATCATCGTCTGGTCGTCGCCGACGAACTCGAGAACCTGACTCTCGGCGGCGGGCAACTGCAGTAACTGGATGAGGACACTCACGACGACGAAAAAGAGGATGGCCACAAGCGAACCGCCGGCGAGGTATAGCCAGTCCCGTTCGGTCGGCCACCGGAGGTCGACGAACGACCAGCCGCGGCCGGTCGTTTGGAGGTAGATCGCGCCTGCGAGGGCGAAGCCAAGGAAGTTCAGGACGAAGAAGGCCGTCCGCGTCGCGATTGGCGTCTCTGCCGGCGCGCCGGCGATGGCTGGCTCGAGGACCAGTACAGGGTAGGTCGTCACCTGCGTGGCGGCGATGCCGAAGACGGCCAGTCCGAACGCGACGAGCATCGCCCGGAGCGGGCCGTCCTCGAGTCGCTGCGGAGACGAGTCCATGACCCGATGTACGAACAGGAGGGCCTTTTTCGTTCCCCTCTCGGTCGACGCGACGAGGGGCTCCGGTTAGCTGGCCTCCCTCTCGGCTGGCGTAGCCGTCTCCGGCTCGAACAGCTGGGTTAACAATCGTTGCTGGGCGATCCGCAGGTGTCGGTTGACCGTCGGCTGGGAGACGTCGAGCATCTCGGCGACGTCTTCGCCGGTGCTCTCGCGGGGCCACTCGAAAAAGCCCGCGAAGTACGCCGTCCGCAGGACCTCGAGCTGGCGGTCGGTCAGTTCGTCGAACAGCGCGGTGACGAGTTCGCGTCGGGTGTGCATGGTTCGTTCGACGTGCTGGCGACTGCGGAGGTCGACCTCGCCGTGATGGTCCGCGACCACCGCGACGAACTCCCGGACGTCGGTTCCGGTCGGGACGTCGACGGTCACGACGGTCTCGTCCCCGTCGGCGCGGATCGTTCGGGGGCTAGCACCGTGGCGAACCAGCCGGGAGGCGAGAGTGTCGCCCGCGACGAGTGCTTCGAAGCGACAGCGATCCTCGTCGTGGCTGATCAGCTGGTGTTCGGAAACCGAGACGAGATCCGTCAGGACCTCGCTGACCGCGTCGGGTGACGAGCCGCGCGTCTCGAAGAACAACACGGTGTCCTCGCCGGTGTTCGTCCCCAGCCCGTCGAATGCGACGCGAGCGTTCGTCAGTGAGGCGATCCGCGAAAGGACGTCCGAGGAATCGGACAGCGAGAGCGTGAGTTCGACGAGCGTCTCGGCGTGCAGTGCCTCTCTGGTCTTCGTCGCAGTGACCGCGTTCGCGATCGCCTCGCCGAGTTCGGTGAACACCGTTTGCTCGAGCGCCGTGAACGCGTCCGGTTCGGTCGCGTAGACGGTCAGGACGCCGTAAGAGTACTCCTCGAGTTCGAGCGGAACACTGATCGCCGACTGGAAACCGGCGTCCAGCGCCTGGCGTCGCCAGGATTCGTGCTGGAGGTCCTCGATCACGTTCTCGACGACCGACGGCTCGTCGCTGCGGGCCGTCTTACAGGACGGCTCGGTCGAGCCGGCGACGTCGAGTGAGATCCGGTCCAGATACTCCTCGTTCGAGCCGGCCCAGGCGACGGGCTCGAGAGAAGCATCAGCCGCATCGGGCCGGCCGATCCAGGCGAACGCGACGCCGTCGGCTTCGACGAGTCGTTCGGGGACCGTTCGTTCGATCTCCGCCCGACTCGTCGCGCCGATCAGCGACTGGTTGACCCGCCTGATCGTGTCGTTGATCGTTATCTGTCGGCGGAGCCGGCGGTTTCGCGCCTCGAGTTCGGCGTCGCGTTCGCGCAGGTTGGCCTCGCTCTCGAGGCGATCGAAGGCGGCTTCGATGGTCGCGACGAGCGTCTCGATCGACCGGCGTGACTGGGCGTCGATCGGCGCACCGTCGGAGGCGGCCGTGAGGACGCCGTGGTCGCCGACCGGCACGACGACGGCGCTCTCGACCACCGCGTCGAACACCTGTGAGCGATCGAACGCGGTCGGGTCATCGACGACCGTCTGTGCGCCCGTCACGAACGCGTTCCAGAGCACCGAGTCGCCGTTACCGACCGTCGCCGACGGGTCGTCACTCGAGAGACGGTCGAACGCGTCGGTGTGTGCGATCGGAACGAGCCGGTTCACCTCGGCGTCGAGGCGGTAGAGCGCGACGCCGGTGGCCTCGAGAACGTCTTCTGCGGCGTCGATGACGATCTCGGCGACGTCGTCGGCCGTCTCCGCCCCGAGCAGGCCGCGGGCAGCCTCGTGGAGCGACTCGAGTGTGAGTTCGCGCTGTTTCAGGTCGGTGACGTCCTGGAGTGCGCCCTGGTATTTGATGAGGTCGCCGTCTTCGTAGACTGGCACTCCGAAGACGCGAACCCACCTGGTTTCCCCAGGGGTGGGCTGCATCCGAGCCTCGATGTCGTAGACCGTCTCGCTCGAGATGGCCGCCTCGAGTGTCTGGCGAACCCGGGCTCGATCCTCGGGATGGTACTGATCGATCGCCATCGAGAGGTCGGGCTCCGTGTCCTGCGGTAAGCCGTGTAACTGATACAGCTCCGTCGTCCAGGTCGGCACCGGCGGCTCGGTGCGCAAATCGAGTTCCCAACCGCCGATGCTCGCCAGATGCTCGACCCGCTCGAGCAGTGCCCGCGTTCGCTCGAGTTCTCGCTCACGTTCTTTCCGGTCGGTAATATCCTGGATCGTCCCCCTGACGGCGACGATCTCACCGTCCTCGACGACCGGTTCTGCCAGCGATCGGACCCAGCGATGCTCACCCTGTTCCGTAATGAACCGTGCCTCGAGGTCGTAGGCCTCTCCGTCCCGAATCGCCTCGTCGATCGCAGATCGTAGCCGGGGCCGGTGGTCCGGGTGGTAGTGATCGAGCCCCACACCGAGTTCGAGTTCGTCCGGCTCGACGCCGTGGATTCGGGCAGCCTCGCCGGTCGCTCGAGCCTCGTACGGCTCCTCGGCCACGTCGAGTTCCCAGCCGCCGACGTTCGCCATCTGCTGGGACTGCTCGAGCAGCGTCCGCATCCGCTCGAGTTCCCGCTCGCGTTCCTTTCGGTCGGTCACGTCGCGGAGGACGCCGACCGTCCCCTGGAACTCGCCATCTGTCAATGGCAACAGTGCCATGTGGTTTTCGACGTGGACCTCCTCGCCGTCTTTGGTACGAAGTGTAATCTCGAACGTCTGGGACGGGTCGTTCGCTCTGAGCAGTTCACGGATCCGTTCCTGGGCGGTCTCGACGTCCGACTCGGTCATCACCGTCGAGACGTGCTCGCCGAGCAGTTCCTCGGACTCGTAGCCGAGAATCGGTGTGATCGCATCGTTGAGGAAGGTGAAGCAGCCCTCGTCGTCGACTTCGTACACCAGTTCGTCGAGCACCTGGATGATCGTCTCCGAGCGCTCGAGTTCGCGCTCGCGTTCTTTCCGATCGGTGATATCCTGGATCGAGCCATGGATCGTGACGACCTCACCGTCCTCGCGGACAGGCTCACCCAGAATCCGAACCCACCGCTGGTTGCCACCGGCCGTGAGTAGTCGCACCTCGCATTCGTACGACTCCCCCTCGGAAATCGCACGATCGACAGCCGATTGGACCGTCGGCAGATCCTCAGGGTGATAAAACTCGATAGCCTCCTCGAGCGTCATCTCGACGTCGGGCTCCAGACCGTAGATGCGGCCGGTCTCGGCCGTCCATCGGAGATTGTACGGCTCCTCGGTCACGTCGAGTTCCCAGCCGCCGACGCTCGCCAGCTGTTTCGTCTGTTCGAGAAGCCGCTGTGTGCGCTCGAGTTCGTGTTTGTTCTCGACCTGTTCGGTGACGTCGATGATGACTCCTTCGAGGTGCTCGAGCGAGCCGTCGTCGTCGAAGACACCCCCACCCTGCTCTTTGACCCACCGACGCTCGCCGTCGGCCGTCTGGATGGGGAACGTGGCCTGAAAGGTCTCGCGTTCGTCCACCGCCTGCTGGACCGTCTTCCGGAGTTCGTCGTGATCCTCGAGCATAACGTCCTCGGCCCAGTTGACGGTGCCGTCGACCAGTTTCTCGGGCTCGTAGCCGGTGAGTTCGAGCGCACCCTCGCTGACGAACTCGAACGGCCAGTCCGGCTCGTTCGCACACCGGTAAACCATTCCGGGAACGTTGCTCATCAGGGTCGACAGCTCCCGTTCGCGCTCGTGAAGTCGGCGCTCGGTCGTCTTACGCTCCGAGACGTCCTCGAGCACCCCCATCATCCCGACGATCTCGTCGTCTGTATCACGGATCGGCGCTTTCGAGAGACTGACGTCGACCGTCGAGCCATCCCTGGTCTGGCGCTCGAGTTCGACGCCGGTGACGATTTCGCCGGCGCGAAGCCGCTCGAGGAATATGTCGAACTCCGACTTACAGTCGTCCGGAACCGTCGGCAACGGTTCACCGATGACCTCCGCTTCGCTCCAGCCGAAGATCCGTTCTGCCGCCGGGTTCCACAGGCGGACGGTGTCCTCGAGGTCGACCGCGACGAGCGCTGCCGGCGACGCCTCGACGATCGCGTTGAGCCACTCGGTTCGCTCCCGGAGGTCGCGTTCGTCGTCGCGGCGGGTACGGTTCGCCACCCAGCGCTCCAGAACGCGGCTCACCTCCCGACCCACGACCTCGAGAAATCGCCGCTCGTGGTCGACTACCGGCTGTTCACGAGCATCGTACTCGACGAAGCACAGGGTCCAGTACCGGTCGCCGTCGACCTCGAGCGGCCACCCCAGACACCGACCATCCGTGTCCGCCCCAGCACTGGGGTCGGCTTTGACGAGGTCCTCATCGACGTCGGACATCGCCATCGACGTCTCGGACGCAAGCGTCCGTCGCCAGTGAGGTCGTGACAACGCCCGCTCGAGGGCGGCTCGACGGTCCTCGTCGACGCCGTTCCAGTGAGCGAACTCGACGGCAGCGTCGGCGTTCTCGTCGGACCGGACCACGACGCCGGCGTCGGCGTCGAGTCGGTTACAACCCAGTTCGAGCAGCCGTTCGACTGTCTCGCCGTCGTCGTCACTCTCTGCGGCGATCCGGTGGACCGCCTCCCGATGCCGCTCGCGTGCTGCGAGCCGGCGGGTCCGCTCGGCGACGGTGCTCGTCAGGTCGTCGATCGCCGCCGATAACTCGCCGAGTTCGTCGTCGCGGTCCAGCCGGAACTCCCCCTCCGGGAGCGGCTGGTCTGCAACGTCACCATCGTCGAGACGGGCATCGAACGCGCGAACGTCGTCCGTGAGTCGCTCGAGCGGGCTCGAGCGGTCGGTGCTTCCCCCAGCTGCGAGTGCGAGAACGCCAGGCCCGACCGAGCCGACGGCGAGGTCGCTTACGAACTCGACGAGGACGGCGAGTACCACCAGTGCGAGTAGCCCACCGAGCCACTCACGCCTCGCTAGCCCTGGATTGTGACGGAGTAACCGCGTCCTACGTCGACAGGAGGGGATAGTATCACGTGCAGACGAAACCGAACCGAGCCACATACGTTGCCTACACCACGACGGGAATTATACGTTGGGTCGATCGAAAACGGGCGGGGAACACAGCTCTGATCCGTGTCGGTTCGAGACGCGTCGATCACGGAGTAGTCACACCCTGTCGCAGCCTGCTGCTTTCATACCGGTGCTATACTCATAGCGTCCATCCGGCAGCGATCAAACGAGTATAGTGGACAGGGAGATGCCGTCGGTTCCCATTCGTTCGAACGAAATGGCAAGCATCACCCTGGATTATCACCGTGATTCGCCCAGTCTCCGTGTCGTCGAAGCCCTCGCAGACGCAACCGATACCGATCCGCTCGAGCTCGAACCGCTGTACAACGTCGTCGATCCGGAAGCGCTCGATCGACTGTTCCGCACTGACTCCCCCGTCTCCGCGTCCGTCCGCTTCGAGTACGAGGGCCACACGGTCGAAGTACGAAGCGATGGCGGCGTCAGCATCGACGGAACGCTCCATGGTGCCGACTGACTCCCCGTCGAGGACGATCGCTGCAATCAGAACGCGTCGGGAACCGACCGCTCGGACGCTGCTAGCGAGTCAGCCATGATCGTTCCGTCGATCGGCGACGCCAGCTCGAGCCTTCCGGCTGGCGAGTCGGGACTCACCGTTCTGGTACTCGCCGACCAGCCCCTCGAGAGTCTCGAGACGGCCGCAGACAGGGGGCAACTCGAGATTCATCGGCCTGCCAGCATCGCGAGAGCGCTCGAAGAACTCGACGATGTCGACTGTCTCGTCGTCAGCGCCTCGCACGCAGACGAAGCGCCCGTCGAGTTCGTCGACCGAGTCCGTACCCGACGGTGTGGGCTCCCGATCGTCTTCCTGACGAACAGTTCCGAACAGACCGCCTCCCTGCAGCGATCGGTCGCGGATACCCGATGGGTCGACGTTCTCGAGACTGAAGCGGACGACACACTCGCCGAGCGACTCCGCTACCGGATCCCTCGGCTCGTCGATCGACACCGACTGGCCGCGCTGTCGAACCGGTCGCTCGCCGGCGTGGAACTCGCCCGTGACGCGATCGCGATTTCCAGCCCCGGGGGCTGTCTCGAGTTCGCAAACCGATCGTTCGCGATGCAGTTCGGCTACGAACGCGACGCGCTCGTGGCCACCCCCTGGGAGACGCTGTTCGACGACGATACCGTCGACCGACTCGAGGCGACGGCGATCCCGACCGTCGCCGACGGCTGGCGCTGGACCGGTACCTGCACCGGCCGCCGTCGAACCGGGGCGACGTTTCCCGCCCGGGTCCGTCTCGATGGCCTCGAGGATGGGAGCCTCGTCTTCGTCGTCGATCCCCTCGAGCCGTCGGCCGACACGCCCACCTCGAGCGACTCGACGTCAGCCTAGGGCGACGGAAGACGACCACGAGAGCGCGATCACCAGCCCGAACGCGACCACGACGGCGAGGCGAACCAGCCACGGCCGCCACCGCTCGCGTCGGCTTCGAATCCGAAGCCGGGGCAGCTGTTTCACCTGTTTGATCCCGTTTTCCGACCGATAGGTGAACACCACGGGAATCCGGACCTCCCCCGTCGAGACGTCCGAGGCCGTGTTGAGTTCGAGGATGTACGCCGGTTCCGCGCGGGCGCTCCCATCGAGCGGGACGCGCTCGAGACCGCGGTCGGTTCCCTCACCGTCACGAAAGCTCGCTGACTGGACGTACTCCATCGAGTCGGGGCTCGAGCCCTCGCCGACGCTCGATGAGCCGGATGCCGACGTCCCAACCTGTCGGCCGGGAACCGTCCCCGCACTTCGTCGAACGATGCCGGGGTTCTCGAGGTCGAGCAGCGTCTCGTCGTCGTAGAAGACGGTGAGATCGGTCGTCTCGAGGTCACCGACGCCGAAGACGAAGATCCCCAGTTCGATCCGGCCACCGGGATCGATGGTCGTCCGGGCGAGAAAAACGTCGAGTTCGTTCCCGTCGATCGGCTCCGTCCCGGACATCGAGACGCCGACCTCGATCGGCCCGCCCGAATCGACCGTCGATCGCTCGAGCAACGGTCCGACCGGATAGCCGTCTCTCGACACGTCCCCCGCTAGTGAGCCCCCACTCATTGGTGAGCCGACAATAACACTCGGGCCAGTTCAGCGTGTCGGCCGACTCGAGCCATCGACCGGTTGGGCCGCGTTAGCGGGCCCCACCACGGAGTCGGGTGACCGTCACGTCCGCTCGCCACGTTCCCGTCGCCGTCACGCGGTCCCCATCGACGTCGACGGACGCCTCGTCCGCGGAGATGCCGAGGAGGTCTTCGAGGGCGACCTCGTCTGGATCGTCGACGATCGCGGCGAACTCGCCGGTCGAGGTCTCTTCGTCGACGACCGTGAGCGAGGAGACGATCCCCTCCGCGTCCTCGAGTTCCGCGTACGTCATGTCGACGAGCGCGTCCGCCGTGGCGACCCGATCACCGTACTGACCGACCACGACGTCTCCGTCGCCGGCCGTCTCGACGAGCCACTCGAGCGACTCGGACGCCTCGACCGCGCGGGTGTCGTCGCCCGCCGAGACCTCGATGGCTCGCTCGAGTCGTGCCGTCGGCTCGTCCACCTCGTCGACGACCACGAGCGCGTCGTCGCCGACCCCGATCGCCACGTCGTTCCCCTCGACTGGGGTGTAGACGTCGTCGTCGCCGACCTCGTCCGTTTGCTCGAGCTGCCTGACGAACTCGAGTTCCGGCTCGGCGGTGAGCCGGTCGTCGATCTCCTCACGTTGGATGTCCCCGGCCAGGACGACCATCTCGGCCGTCTGGATCACGTCCTCGACCGTCGTATCGAAGGCGTCCTCGTCGAGGAGTCCGCCGAGTCCGTACTGGGCGAGGTCCAGCCCGACGACGAAGTACGCCGAGAGCATCCCCTCGGAGACGGGTGCGACCATCGGGTCCGCCTCGTACTCCGTCGGCACCGCCTCGCCCGGCTGTGCCGCCTCGAGTTCGTCGGTCACGTACTCCGCTACGGACGCCCAGTCGACGGCGACGAACTCGAGGCTGTCGTCGGTCTCGAGCCAGTCGGTGTACGTCAGGAGGTCGTCGTCCTGTGCGGAGACTGCGCTCGGACCTGCAAGCCCGAACGCCGCGACCGTCGCCGTCGCAGCAGCGAACTCGAGGACGTCACGTCGGCTTCGGTTCATACCGTTCGATACGCCGGTGGCGCCGATATAGCCCGCCCCAACCCTCGTCACTCGGTGACTGTCGGCGGTCCGTTGAAACGGCTCACCGTCAGATGTCTCGGCGGACGAAGACGACGACGGCGAGACCCACCAGGAGGAAAAAGACCACCGATAAAAGCGCGGCGTCGGCGAACGCGTACTCCTCGTGGACGAGGACGTCGGTCTCCTCCCAGTACCGACTCGGGGTAAACGCGCCGATCCACTCGTACTCCGGGTCAACGCGGGAGACACCGTCGACCAGCCAGCAGACGAACACCAGGGTCAACGCCGTTGCCCTGGCGCGTCTCGCGTGGTCGACGACCACCGACAGCACGAGCCCGATCCCGGCACAGACCAGCAGATAGGGGATCGAGAGCAGGTGGACCATGGCGAGTGCAACGGGGTTGAACGACTCGCCGATGGTGAGCGCGCCGACGTAGACGATGATCGGGACCCCGACGTTCAGCGCGACCAGCGGGACCCAGAGGGCAGCGATCTTCTGGAGGACGATCGACTCGCGTGAGACCGGGTTCGAGAGCGTGAGATCCATCCGCCGGTCCTGGACGTCGCTCGCGATCAGCCCGGCACCGACGTACGCGAAGTAGATCGCGACGAGGAGACTCCAGAAGAACGAGTAGATCTCTGCAGCGATGAACCCCTCGATCGTGTGGAGTTCTTCGATCCCGAACATATCGAACATATACTCCGGGAACGCTGCCTCGAGTGCGTCCATCTCCGCCTGGATGCCGGGGAACATCGAGAAGTACAGCGCCGACAGGACGGCGAAGACGGCGACCAGGAGGAGCGAGCCCCGGAGACGCTTTCTGGACTCGAGTCGGAGAATCGCGGTCATATATCCCTCCGGACGAAGATGCCGACGGCGAGGCCGACCAGGACGAGAAACGCCACGAGGAGGATCGCGGCGTCGAGGAGGGCGTACTCTTCGTGGACGAGGATCGCCGACGGATCGTAGTACCGACTCGGCGTGAGGTCGCCAACCCACTCGAAGTCGGGATTCATCTGCGAAAGGCCGTCGACCAGCCAGAGAACGAACACCAGCACCAGTGCCGTCGCCTGGGCCGTCTCGACGCGGTCGACGGCGACGGAGAAGACGATCCCCAACCCGGCACAGACCAGCAGGTACGGAATCCCGAGCAGGTGGACCATCGCCAGCGGGACGAGGTCGATCGACTCCTCGAGGATGACCCCACCGACGAGCAAGACGGCCACCAGTCCGGCGTTCAACCCGACCAGCGGAACCCACAGGGCGGCGACGTTCTGGAGAACGACCGACTCGCGCGAGACCGGGTTCGAGAGCGTGAGATCCATCCGCCGCGTGCGGACGTCTCGCGAGATCAGCCCCGCACTGACGTACGCGAAGTAGATCCCGGCCAACAGGATCCAGATAAACGGGAAGAGGTAGCCGCCGACGAATCCTTCGAGCGTGTGGAGCTCTTCGACCCCCAAGAGCGTGAGGAGATACGCCGGATACACCTCCTCGAGCAACGCCGCTTCGTCCTGGATGGCCGGAAACACGACGAGAAAGAACACCGAGAGCATGACGAGCAGTCCGGTGAGGGTGAGCGTCCCGCGAACCAGCTTCCGCGATTCGAAGCGCAGAATAGCCGTCATCCTGCCTCCACAGGCTCGTCTCCATAGTAGTGTTTGAAGATGTCGTCGAGTTGCGGATCACCGATGTCGACGTCGTCGATCTCGTACCCGACGAGGTGCTCGAGCAGTGCGGCGGGCTCGCCGGTGTAGGTGAACCGCACCGTCGTGTCGACGGTCTCGACGTCGATCATCTCTGGCGTGCGGAACGTCTCCTCGTCGACCGGCTCCGCCAGTTGCACCCTGACGTCCTTCCCGCCGCGTCCGAGCAGGTCGTCGATCTCCTCTAGGGCGACCAGTGTGCCCTCCCGGATGATCCCCACGCGATCGCAGACGCGCTGGACCTCACTCAGGATGTGCGAGGAGAAGAAGATCGTCGTCCCGGCGTCGCGTTCGCCCTCGAGAAAGGCGTACATCCGGTCTTGCTTGAGCGGGTCGAGTCCCGACGTCGGCTCGTCCATGATGACGAGATCCGGATCGTGCATGAACGCCTGGACGATCCCGAGCATCCGTCTGTTGCCGTGTGAGTAGTTCTCGATTGGCTTCTCGAGCGGTGGGTGAAAGAGATCCAACAGTTCCGCCCGGCGCTCGCCCCCGCGCATCCGCGCGAAGTGATCGAGCACCTGCCGACCGGTGAGTCGCTCCTCGAACCCGAGATCGTCGGGGAGATAGCCGATGTTCGCTTTCGCCTCGGTGAGCGCACGTCGGTCACGGATGTCAGCTCCGAGAACGGTCGCGGTCCCCGAAGTCGGTTTGATGAGCCCGAGCAGCAGTCGAATCGTCGTCGTCTTCCCGGCTCCGTTCGGTCCGAGGTAGCCGAATATCTCCCCCGAACCGACGTCGAAGGTAACCTCGTCGTTCGCAGTGGTCTCCCCATACCGCTTGGTGAGATCGACGAGTTCGATGGCAGTCACAGGGTACGTACGTGTCAGAACTACTTCAAGCGATGGGGGCCAGTCACCGCGAGAGAACCGGAAGCTAGCGGGAACGCGACTGCTAGCGAAGCGGTGGTACACAACGACGGCCGAAACGACTCGAGCCGACGGTAACCTACACCGACGGCCGAAACGACTCGAGCCGACGGTAACCTACACCGACGGCCGAAACGACTCGAGCCGACGGTAACCTACACCGACGGCCGAAACGACTCGAGCCGACGGTAACCTACACCGACGGCCGAAACGACTCGAGCCGACGGTAACCTACACCGGCGGCCGAAACGACTCGAGCCAGCGGTAACCTACACCGGCGGGCGAGGCTGGGCGTAAACTGGCGGTGGTCGGCTGCCGACCGGACGAGCAGAGCGACGCCCGCCTACGTTCCGTGGTCCCACGAGCCCATGTACTCGCGCTGGGTGTCGGTCAGCGAGTCGAACGCGACGCCGTCGGCCTCGAGTTTGATCTCGGCGATCTCCGCGTCCAGTTCGTCGGGAACGTCGTGGACGCCCGCGTCGTAGGCGGCTCCGTTCTCGACCAGTTCACGCACACAGGCAGCCTGGACGCCGAAGCTCTGGTCCATCACCTCGACGGGGTGGCCGAGCGCGATCGGCGCGGCGAGGTTGACCAGGCGACCCTCGGCGACGACGTTCAGTCGGCGGCCGTCCTCGAGTTCGTACGCCTCGACGCCCTCGCGGGCCTCGTAGCGGTCGACGGCGAGGTCGTCGAGCGCCTCGAGGTCGATCTCGATGTCGAAGTGCCCGGCGTTGGCGAGCAAGACGCCGTCTTGCATCCGCTCGAAGTGTTCGTCGACGATGATGTCGCGGTTACCGGTCGTGGTGAGGAAGACGTCACCCACTTCGGCTGCCTCGGCCATCGGCATCACGTCGTAGCCCTCCATGTGGGCCTCGAGGGCGCGTCGTGGCTCGACTTCGGTGACGATCACGTTCGCGTTCTGGCCGGCGGCCTTGCGGGCGACGCCCTTGCCACAGTAGCCAAAGCCGGCGACGACGACGTCCTTGCCCGCCCACGAGAGGTTCGTGGTCATGGCGATCGACGCCAGCGAGGACTCGCCGGTGCCGTGGACGTTGTCGAACAGCCGCTTCATCGGCGTGTCGTTCACGGCGAAGACGGGGTACTCGAGTGCGCCGTCGTCGTCCATCGCACGCAGGCGATGGACGCCCGTGGTGGTCTCCTCTGCGCCACCGACGATGCCGTCGATCAGTTCGGGGTAGTCCTCGTGAATCGCGGCGACGAGGTCCATCCCGTCGTCGACGGTGATGGTGGGCTCGTGGGCGATGACGGCCTCGATGGCGTCGTAGTACTCCTCGTCGTCGACGCCGCGCTTTGCGTAGCAGGTGATCGACTCGTGGGCGTCGAGCGCGGCGCTCACGTCGTCGTGGGTCGACAGCGGGTTACAGCCCGTCACCGCAACTTCGGCCCCGCCCTCGGCGAGCGTCTCGACCAGGATTGCGGTCTTCGCTTCGACGTGCATCGCCATCGCGATCCGCTCGCCCGAAAGCGGCTGGTCGGCGACGAACTCCTCGCGGACGGCATCCATGATCGGCATGTGCTGGGCGGCCCAGTCCATCTTTCGGCGGCCTTCCTCGCGGGCCGTCTCCGTCTCGTCCAGCTGATCGCTGATCGGCGGATACGCGTTGTCGGTCATGGCTCGATAGAGTGGGACCGGAGCCAAAACGCTACCGAAGCCGTCCCACGACGGGAGCGGTGTGAAAACAGGGCAGTCAGCGGCAAGCACCGACGCAGACCGTCGCGAGGTCGGCGGCGGGCCAGTCGATCGGATCGGTACGGCGTCGTCGGTGGAGGGCCTATCGATCGGCATCAGCGGGGACGGCAGGCACGACCGCCTCAGGAGGGGGCTCGACCGTGAAGGCGGGATGGGGCAGGGCTTGTGCCGACGCCGGCGACGAGCCGTGCCTCTGACAGCGAACGGAGCGTGTCGTCGGTCGGCGTCGGCAGTGGACGGTGTCGGTCGTTACGAGTTCGCCTGACCCGGTGGGCCGCCGCTATCGTCGTCATCGTCGGACGGGCCAGCGTGATCCGGCGGTCCGCCGCTATCGGCGTCGTTTCCGTCGTCGCTCTCGTTGGTGTCGGCCTCGTTATCGGCCGATGGGCCAGCGTGGTCCGGTGGTCCCTGCTGACTGTCGTCGCTCTCGTTGCCGTCGTCGGTCCCGCCGTCAGACGGTCCAGCGTGGTCCGGTGGGCCAGCGTGATCGGGTGCGTCACCTGGATTGTTCTCCGTAACGAACTCGGCGATCGAAATACCGGACGGGCCGTCGCTCTGGAGACTCTGGACGACCGCCGACACGAGCTGCCCGAAGTTCCGCGGCTCGTCGACCTCGTCGTCTTCGGCCGGCTCGAGCGTCTCGGTGGTCTCCGCGGAGACGGTCTCGAGCGTGGCGTTGAACGTCACGTCGACGGTTTCGTTGGGCGACGCGAGCGAGACGGTGCCCTTCTCGTCGGTCTCGTACTCGCCCTCGTCGACGGAGGAAACGTTTTCGACCGCGGTCACGTTCAGCGTCGCGTTCTCGACGGCGTCGCCGCCGTCGGTGACGTCGACAGTTACGTCGTCGTTCTGCGTGACGTTCACTTCGAGATCCTCAGGCACGTAGTCGGGCTCGAGGGTCGCCGTCGTTTCGACGTCGTCTTCGGTGGTCGAGGCGGTGATCGTCACATTGACCGGTTCGTCGGGTTCGGGGAGTTCGACCTCGCCGTCGGCGTCGGTCGTGTAGGTGCCCGTGTCCGCGTACGATTCGTCATCGTCGGTCGAGACGGTCACAGTCGCGTTTTCAACCGTGCTGTCGTTCGCCGTCACGTCGACGATGCGGTCGTCGACGACCAGCGACAGGTCGTCGTCGTCCGGCTCGGCCGCGGCCATGCCCAGTGGGGTGAGCACGGCGACGACCAAGGCGATGGAGAGCGCCACTGTGAGGGTTCTGAACTTATTCATCTGGCCAGTACCTTCACGTATCGAAGAATAAACCCCGGCAGCAGTTTCCAATGGTTTTCGATGCTCGAAACCACTTGAATTTCGTTCAGAGCGTTTATCCACCGTTCTGAGGGTTTACGTTCCGTTCACAGAGACGGGTTGGTTTCGCCGGTCAGCCGTCGACTCGAGCCGCGAGCGCCTCGGCCGCCTCGAGCGCGCGGTCCTGGACGGCCGCTTCCTCGACCGTGAGCACGTCTCGGTCACGCATGAGTAGCTGACCATCACAGACGGTGTGGCGGACGTCCGCGGCCGCCGCGGCGTAGGCGAGGTGGCTCACCAGGTCGTGACGCGGCGTCAGGTGTGGGCTCTCGAGGTCGATCACGGCGAGGTCGGCCGGTGCACCGGCCTCGAGGCGGCCCGTCTCGAGGCCGAGCGCGTCGGCGCTGCCGGCAGTCAGCATCTCGGCGACCGCGTCCGCGGGGACGGCACTGGCGTCGGCGGCCGCGAGTTTCCCGAGCATGGCCGCGTCGCGGGCCTCATCGAGCATCGAGAGGTCGTTGTTCGACGCCGCACCGTCGGTGCCGAGTCCGACGGTGACGCCGGCCTCGAGCAGTCGCTGGACCGGAGCCATCCCGCTTGCGAGTTTCATGTTCGAGGCCGGACAGTGGATCACGCTCGTCCCCGCCTCGGCGAGCAACTCGATCTCCTCGTCGTCGACGTGGACGCCGTGAGCGAGGAAATCCTCGGACTCGAGCAGCCCCTTCTCGGCGGCGTACGCCAGTGGCCGGACGCCGTGGTCGTCGACGATCGGCGTGACCTCGCCCGCGGTCTCGTTGGCGTGGTAGTGGATCGGAACGCCGAGCTCACGAGCTTGCGGGACGTACTCATCGAGATACGACTCGCCGACGGTCGTCAGCGAGTGGGGCATAAACGCCGTCGAGATTCGGCCGTCGGCTGCGCCGTCGTACTCGGCAGCGACCTCGAGACTCGCTTCGGCGTCCTCGTGGGCGGCGTCCTCGTCTTTGGCGACGGTGACGACGCCGCGGCCCAGTCGGGCCCGCACCCCGGCCTCTTCGACGACGGCGGCGATCTCGGGGACGTGGAAGTACATATCCGCAAACGCCGTCGTCCCGGATTTGATCATCTCGAGGACGCCGAGTTCGGCCCCGATACGGACGTCTTCGGCCGTCAGTTCGCCCTCGGCGGGCCAGATGTCCTCCTGAAGCCAGTCCTCGAGCGGCTTGTCGTCGGCGTAGCCACGCAGCAACGTCATCGCGACGTGGCAGTGACCGTTGACGAAGCCGGGTGTCACCAGCCCGCCCGAGGCGTCGAGCGTCTCATCGCCCTCGCCCGCGAGGTCTGGACTGACCTCGAGAATCTCGCCAGTAGGTTGATCGACCAGTACGTCCGCACGGGTCACCGTCAGGTCGGGCAACAGGACGTGTCCGCCGGTAACGGAAAGCGTCGTCATGGACCGAGGGTTCTCGCCCGGCAGTCTTATACTGTCGATTCCGGTCGGCTGGCCAGCAACGCGCCGACCCCGACGTCGGGGCTCACGTCGGATCACACCGCCAGTAATCCGCTCGCTCGAGCACGTCGTAGTCACACGTCTCGAGCAACCCCTTCGTTTCGCCTGGAACGTCGCCTGTGAGGCCGACGTCGTGGATCTCGATGAACAGTCTGGGCCGGTGGCGCTCGAGGGTCGCCCGAGCGCCGCGAAGCACCGATGGGGCGGCCCCCTCGACGTCGATCTTCAGGACGTCCGGGGCCGGAAGTCGGCCGCCGTCGGCTCCCGCTTGACTCTCGTGGTCGCCGACGAGCGAGTCGAGGCAGTGCACTGGAACCGAACCTACCTCGGCGACGCTGGCTCCCCAACGCGTCGCCGCTTCCCGATCGAAGCCCGAAAGCTCGGGGTTCGTCGACCGGTAGAAGGAACGCTCGCCGTCATCGTCTCCGAGCGCGCAGGGTCGGACGTCGATCCGCCGCTCGAGCCCGTTCAGTCCGACGTTCGTCCGGAGGCGATCGACGACGGTCGACGAGGGCTCGAACGCCACGACGCGACGTCGAGGGTTTCCACTGGCAAGCGTGAGCGCGTAGATACCGACGTGTGCACCGACGTCGTAGACCACCGCGGCCGGACTACAGCAGGTCGAAAGCTCCTCGAGCATCGCGTCAGTCGCGTGGCGGTTGAGCGGTTCGTAACAGCGAACGCTCCCGGCGGGCGTTCGATTTCGCCTCGAGACCAGCTCACGATCGTAGTTCACCCGTGCCAGTCGGTGGTAGCAGCGGTAGAGAACCTGGCGAGTGTGGGCGTCGAGGCGTCTCACGACATGGCAGTTCGTGACGGGTCGCCGTCACGTCGACGGTTCGATTGGGTCCACGGGATAACGGCTCTCGTAGGCGAAGGCAGCAAAGACGAACGTTAACAGCCCGCCAAACAGGACGAGCATGTACGATCCAGCACCGCCGAGAACGACGAACGTCAACACCGTTAGTGCGAGACACGCGGCAGCCAGCGCAGAGTACGTGATCGTGTTCATCGGCGCTCACCGTCCAACCACGAGTCACTCGAGGTCGTGTCGGGTCGACCCCCAGCATATCGGGTGTTGTTTACAGCATCCATACTACGGTATAACACACCAAACTACTTAATCGTTCGTAGCGGTCTGGACCGGCATCCGAGGAGTTACTGTTCGCCAGCGGGCGTGATCGGAACCGAAGATGCGGCCGACTAGTCGGCCGTATCGTCGAGTCGGTTCGGGCGGATACCAGCGGCACAAACTGAATCGAGGCCCACAACGGCTCGAATCACGATCGTAGTCGGCGGATTTATCCCCCACATCGTCTAACTGAGGGGTATGAACGGCGCCGACGACGGAGACCGCACGGACGACGACGGCTCCAGACCGCCGGGCGACCGTGACGGCTCCGACGACGCCGAAGGGGGCTTCGAGTTCGGGCCGGACCAACGGCCCGTCGAGGATGAACCACACGATCCATCGCGTGAGCACGAATCAACCGGCAACCGACGGATCAAAGTCGACCTTGCGACCGACGAACCGGCGTCGGACGACGACCGTCCCGACGACTCGAGCCCTGACCGAGATCCGGACCCCGGCCGTGATCCGTTCGGAACGGGTCCCGGCCCTGCGCCGAACGCCGACCGCAACTGGACCGCCCTCCTGATTGCGCTAGCAGTGGTGTCAATTGGCACAGGTGCGTTCACCTACGCGACCCACGACGACCCCGCTCCCGTCGCCGGTGTGATGGCACTCGGGCTCGGCTTTGGCGCCCTGGTCGTGATCGCCCGCGCGAGCGAGTCGACGATCCTCGGCGTTCTCTCCGCTGGCTGGGCCGAGCACCGCCGATACACCTGGTTCGCCGTCGGCCTCTTCGCGTTCGGGACCCTCCTAGGCATACTGCTTTTGCTCGCCGGCGTCAACTTACTCGAGCTGATCGCCGACCTGCTCGAAGAGGAACTGTTCCCCGAACTCGAGGACGAAGAGTTCGAGCTCACGGCGACGTTTTTCATCACGAACAACACCCAACCGTTCGTGCTGTCGATCCTCGGGGCGCTCTCGCTCGGCCTGGTCACGGCGATCATCATGATCTTCAACGGAATTATCGTCGGCAACGTCAGCGCTGCCGTTGGCAGCCTCATCGGCGTCGACTACATCGTCGTCGGGCTGGCACCCCACGGCATCTTCGAGCTGCCTGCGCTGTTCATCGCCGCCGGTGTCGGCTTTCGGATCATCTACCGATTCGGCGAACGGCTCTCGGGCGCTCGAGACGCATTCTTCACGAAACCGTACGTCACACGGACGGCCGCGCTCGTGCTCTTCGCCTGGCTCCTGCTCGTCCTCGCCGCGTTCGTCGAGGCCTACGTCACTCCCGAACTGCTCGAGATGCTGTTCGCCGACCGCCTCGAGGGAATAGCCGAGGAACCGCCGACGCCGTAGCTCGTTCGGCGGTCGGTGGTCGAAGTGGAGATCACGTCGCCGGACGAGTCGAGGATGATGGCCGCTACCGACGGAACCACGAGAGCGGCTTCGTCACCGCAAGCTGGTAGTCTTCGTGTGGGTCGTACTTCGCGAACGCGAGGCTGTTGGTCATCACGCTCACGCTCGAGGTGGCCATCGCCAATCCCGCAAGCGCAGGGTTGAGGAGGCCGAGCGAGGCGATCGGAATGAGCGTCGTGTTGTAGATAAACGCCCAGAAGAGGTTCTGGCGAACCTTCGAGATGGTCGCCTCGGAGATGCGGACGGCCTTGAGTACGTCTGCCGGATCGTCGCGCATCAGCGTGACGTCCGCACTCTCGATGGCGACGTCGGTACCCGAGCCGATCGCGACGCCGACCTGTGCCGTCGTGAGCGCCGGAGCGTCGTTGACCCCGTCGCCGACCATCATAACGCGTGCCCCGCCGGCCTGAAGCTCCTCGACGTGATCGGCCTTGTCCTCCGGCAGTACCTCCGCGCGGACGTTGTCGGGGTCGATCCCGACCTGCTCGGCGACCGCTCTCGCCGTACGCTCGTTGTCGCCGGTAAGCATCACGACCTCGGAACCTCGCTCGAGGAGGGCCGCGGCGGTCTCTCTGGCGCTTTCGCGGACCTCGTCGGCCACCGCGAGCACACCCTGTAACTCGCCGTCGATCGCGACCGGCATCGCCGTCTTCCCCTCGCGCTCGAGGCGGGTCAGAGGCCCTTCGGCGGGCCCGGTGTCGATCCCCGAATCCTCGAGCAACTTGCGGCGGCCGATCAGGACCGTACCGCGGTCGGTCTTCGCACGGACGCCCTGACCAGGGACGTTCTCGAACTCGCTGACGCCGCCGATCTCGACGCCGCGGTCGTCGGCACCCTCGACGATGGCGCGGGCGATGGGGTGTTCGGAGCCGGACTCGGCCGACGCCGCCGCACCGAGGACGAACGACTCGAGGGCGTCCTCACCCGAGGAGGGGGGCTCGAGGACGCCACCGTCGGGCGTGGCGTCGGTCCCGCCGTCTGTGGCCGCTCGCTCGCCGACGAGTTCGACGTCCGTCAGCACCATCTCGCCATGGGTCAGCGTTCCCGTCTTGTCGAAGACGATCGTATCGATGCCCCGAACCTGCTCGAGGACGTCGCCGCCTTTGAAGAGAACGCCGTTGGTCGCCGAGAGCGTCGAGCCGACCATCGTCGCTGCGGGCGTCGCAAGCCCTAGCGCGCAGGGACAGGCGATCAACAGCGCCGAGGCGAGCACGACGACAGCGAACTCGAGGACGGGGACGCCGCCGGGTGCCGCGTCGACGGGGCCGCCGCCGACGGGCTCGAGGACGGGAATCCAGGAACCGAGCCACGAGGAGACGCCGAACAGCAGTTCCGGTGCGAGCAGCCAGACCGTTGCCCAGAAGACGGCGTTGACGATCACCGCGGGGACGAAGTACGCACTCACGGTATCGACGAGCCGCTGGATCTCGGGCTGGCGCGACTGGGCTTCCTTGACGCGCTCGACGATCTGCTGGATCGCCGTCTCCGAGCCCACTTTCGTCGCCTCGACGAGCAAGACGCCGTTCTCGTTGATCGTCGCGCCGACGACTTCGTCGCCTTCTCCTTTCTCGACCGGGACCGACTCGCCGGTCAGCATCGACTCGTCGACCGCGCTCTGGCCCTCGCGGACGACGCCGTCGGTCGGGATCTTCTCGCCGGGACGGATCTTCAGTACGTCGCCGGGTTCGACCGCCTCGAGTGGCACCTGCAGTTCCTCCCCGTCGCGGACGACCGTGGCCTCGTCGGCCTCCATCTCGAGTAGCTGGCGAAGCGCGTTGCCCGCGCGAGCCTTCGAGCGCACCTCAAGCCAGTTGCCGAGCGTGATGAACCAGAGGATGAACGCGACGGCCTCGAAGTAGAGCCCGCCGACGAGCACCCCGCCGAGGACGGCCACGCTGTAGACGTATCCCGCACTCGTGCCGACCGCAACGAGCGTGTCCATGTTCGCCCGCCGATCGTGTGAGAACGCGCGGTAGGCCCCCTGGATGAACTCCTTGCCGAGCGTGGCCATCAGGATCGTCGCGAGGACGAACTCGAGCCAGCCCGGCGGGTGGGCGATGGCCATCGGGATCGGCGACGCGACACCCGCGAGTTCGAACAGCATCTCGAACATCATCGGGACGAACGGCAATGTGAGCAGGCCGCCACCGATCAACAGCCGACGCTGGCGTCGCAGTTCTTTCTCGACGGCGCGTTCGCGCTGACTCTCGTCTCCCTCCGTCTCCTCACTGACGGGCTCGAATCCTGCCCCCTCGATCGCTGCGTGGAGTTCGGCGAGTGAGACGTCGGCTGGATTGTACGTGACGCGGGCCTCGTCCGACGCGAAGTTCACGTCCGCCCGAATCACTCCCGACCGATCCTCGAGAGCATCGCCCACCGCCGTCGAACAGGTCGCACACGACATGCCCAGGACGGTGATCGTTCTCGTCTCGGCAGCGGCCTCGAAGCCGGCGTCCTCGATCGCGTCGTAGATATCCGCGAGCGAGACCTCGGCCGGATCGTACGCGACGGTTCCCTCGTCCGTCGCGAAGTTCGCACTCGCCTCCTCGACCCCCTCGAGTGCAGCCACTGCGTCCTCGACCGATCCCGAGCACGTCGAACACGACATCCCCATGATCTCGAGGTGCGCTCGTCGCTGTTTCATAGCTGAACCTAGTCCCCGAGGTTCAAGCGGGTTTCCCCTCGAGATACGACGTCAGAGACGAATCCTCGGGCGACGGCCACGCTACCGAGAGTCGGACAAAACAGCACCGAATCGAGCGATCGATCCGACGCAGACTGTCGGACCCGGCAGCATGAACTCTCGAGTAGCCTGGCCGACGTCAACGAGCGGATTCGGCGTCCGACGAGACGGGGTGACACCGACCGACCTACCGAGAGAACACCACTTCCCCCTAACCTGTCTGGAACGAAATTTATCACCGAGAACGTGTGAGTTGCTGTCGTGGAGAACGTACTCCCCGTCGTCGTCGGCATCCTCGCACTCGGCGTCGGCGCACAGGTGCTCGCCAAGCGACTCCGGGTGCCGAGCGTTCTCTTTCTGATCGTCATCGGAGTGGGAGTCGGTCCCGAAGGACTCGGGTTCGTCTCGATCGAAACCTTTGGGGACGGGCTATCGACCGTCGTCGGCCTCAGCGTCGCGATCATCATCTTCGATGGCGCGTTCCACCTCCGCCGCGAGAAGCTCCGGGAAGCGCCTCGAGCAGTGTTCCGGATGACAACGGTCGGGGCTGCACTGGCGTTTTTCGGCACGACGCTCGCCGTCCGCGTCTTCCTCGGGACGGGCTGGGACGTCGCCGCCCTGATCGGCGCGTTGTTGATCGCGACCGGGCCCACGGTGATTACACCACTGCTCGAGGTCGTGACGGTCCGTGACCACGTCGCAACGACGCTCGAGGCCGAAGGCATCTTCAACGACGTGAGCGCCGCGGTGCTGGCGATCGTCATCTTCGAGGCGTTCGTCGTCGGCGGAGCACCGGCCGAGATTCCGGTCGCGTTCCTCCAGCGGCTCGTCGCTGGCATCGGGGTGGGCATCGTCGTCGCGATCGCCGTCCGGTACCTGCTCGTCGACGTCGGCCTGCCGGCGGGTGACGCCACGCAGGTCGCGCGGCTCGTGACGCTCACCGGCGCGCTCGTTTCGTTCGGCCTCGCCGAATCGATCTTTCCCGAAACCGGCGTCGCCGCCGCTGCGGCCGCTGGCGTCGTCCTCGGTAACCTCGAGCTTCCCCACCGTGAGGAGATCCTCAGCTTCAACCGCGACCTCACCCTCGTGGTGCTCTCGTTCGTCTTCATCTCGCTCGCAGCGTTGATCGATTTCGACGCGCTGCTCGGCCTCGGAATCGGCGGCGTCGCCGTCGTCGTCGCGGTCACGCTGGTCGTCCGCCCGATCCTCGTCGCCATCTCGACGACCCACTGGCGGTTCAGCCGAAACGAGAAATACTTCCTCTCGCTGGTCGGCCCTCGCGGGATCATCCCCGCATCGGTGGCGACGCTGTTCGCCATCGAACTCGAGGCAGCAGGCCAGTTCGAAGCCGCCCGGACGCTCGCCGGAACGGTCTTTCTGGTCATCTTCATTACCGTCGTCTTGCAGGCCGGGTTAGCCAGACAAATCGCAGAACGTCTACACGTCGTACCCATGAAAAGCATCATCGTCGGCGGCGGCCGGGTCGGCCGGGCGCTCGCCACACGGCTGGAGAAACGCGGCGAGAACGTTCACTTGATCGACCGCGACCCCAATACGGTCACGGCCCTTCGCGAAGACGGCTTTTCCGCCCACGAGGGAGACGGAACCGCCGCCGAGACCCTCCGGGCCGCTGGAATCGAGGATGCGAAACTCGTCGTCGCGACGACCGCCGACGACGACGTCAACCTGCTGGTCTCCCAGCTCGCCCGCACCACCTTCGACGTCGAGAACGTCGTTGCTCGGGTCAACACTCCCGGAAACGTCAGCGCGTTCGACGCCGTCGGCGTGCAAGCGATCGACGTCGCTAGCGCGACCGCCTGGTCGATCGACAACGAGATCGAACGGCCGGCACTGGCCCACTGGATGAACGAACTCGGCGAGGGCCACGACGCTCAGGAGATCGTCGTCACCGCCGAAGAGCTAGACGGCGCGACGATTCGCGAACTCAGCGCCGAGATTCCCGACGGCTGTATCGTCGCCGTCGTCGCTCGCGAAGGCGAAACCTACGTCCCCGACGCGGAGATGGCCCTCGAGGCGGGCGACCGCATCACGTTCATCGGCCGTGAGGAAGCCGTCAGCAGCGCCGTCAAGCGGTTCCACCCGCACGACGCCTGAATCGACCGTCGTCCGTCAGTGTCGACACACCCGCGGACCGGCTCCAGACCGGGAACCGGTCCGACCGGCGGGACGACGATCACGGCCCATCGCGACCGATGCGTTTGAAGGGGTTGCCCGTCCGACTCCCTTGTATGCGCCTGTTCGTCAGCGTGGACCTTCCCGACGACCTCGCGGTGCCGATCGCCGACCTCCAGGACGAGTTCGCGGGCACCGGTGGACTCAACTTCACCGATCCCGAGCAGGCACACCTCACGCTGAAGTTCCTCGGTGAGGTCGCCGCCGAGCGCGTTCCCGCCCTCGAAGACGAACTGGCAGCCGCCGTCGACGACGCCAACATCGACCCGTTCACGGTCCGTTACGGTGGACTCGGCGTCTTCCCGAGTCTCGAGTACATCAGTGTCGTCTGGCTCGGCGTCGAGGAGGGGTCCGATGAACTCACACGACTGCACGAAGCGATCGAGACACGAGCGACGGCGATGGGATTCGAAGCCGAAGATCACGAGTTTACCCCCCACGTCACGCTCGCGCGGATGGAACACGCTGGCGGCAAAGAGCACGTCCAGGAACTCGTCACCGAGCGCGATCCGACCATCGGTGAGGCGACAGTCGACGCGATTCGGCTCACCGAGAGTACGCTCACCGACGCGGGCCCGATCTACTCGACAGTCGAGTCGGTTTCACTCGAGTGATGGTGTCGTCCCAATCGCTACCGCTCACAGACGGCGTCGAGCGCCGGCGGTGAGCGTCCGACGTTGGTCACGTCAGAATCGGTCGCTATGGGGCGTGAAAACCGGAATGTAGGGGCTCGAGGCGCTGTCGCCCAGATGGACAAGATTTTAAGCCACCGCGGGCTACGTTCGGCCACTATGGGTAAGAAATCGAAGGGCAAGAAGAAGCGTCTTGCCAAACTCGAGAAGCAGAACAGCCGCGTTCCGACGTGGGTCATGCTCCGAACCGACATGGAGACGACGCGGAACCCGAAGCGACGCAACTGGCGGCGCAGCGACACTGACGAGTAATCATGAGTGCAAGCGATTTCGACGAACGCGTCGTGACGGTTCCGCTGCGCGACGTCAAGAAGGGAGCGAACCACGAGGCCGCGGATCTGGCAATGCGACTCGTCCGCGAACACCTCGCGAAACACTTCGCGGTCGACGAAGACGCGATTCGACTCGACCCCTCGATCAACGAAGCCGTCTGGGCTCGCGGCAAGTCCAACCCGCCGCGAAAGCTTCGCGTACGCGCTGCACGCTTCGACGAAGAGGGTGAGGCCGTCGTCGAGGCCGAGGTCGCCGAGTAAACTTGCTGCGTCTCGCCTTCGCCGGGTCGGCGTACGTCGGCGTCTTCGCCTGCGCGACCGACTCGTGCGTACTCGTCCGCCCCGACGTCGACGACGACCTCGTCGCCGACCTGAAAGCGGAACTCGAGGTGCCTGCCGTCCCGACGACCGTCGGTGGCTCATCGACGGTCGGCGCGTTAGCGACCGGTAACGAGAACGGCCTGCTCGTCAGCTCGCGGGTCCTCGGGTACGAACGCGAGCGCCTCGAGGACGAACTCGACGTCCCCGTCACGGAGCTACCGGGGAACATCAACGCCGCGGGCAACGTCGTCCTCGCGAACGACTACGGGGCGTACGTCCACCCGGACCTGCCCCGAGAGACGATCCAGCTCGTCAAAGAGGCACTCGAGGTCCCCGTCGAACGCGGCGACCTCGCGGGCGTCCGTACGGTCGGGACCGCCGCCGTCGCAACCAACAGCGGCGTCCTCTGTCACCCGAAGGCGACCGACGCGGAACTCGACCACCTCGAGGAAGTGCTCGACGTCCGAGCCGACGTCGGGACGATCAACTACGGCGCACCACTCGTGGGCTCGGGGCTGCTCGCCAACGAGGGGGGCTACGTCGTCGGCGAGGACACGACCGGGCCTGAGCTCGGCCGCATCGAGGATGCGCTTGGATACCTCGACTGATCGTCAACACACCCGCTTTCTCTCTTCGAACCGTCAACTCACGCCCGAGCGCGAGCGCCGCTACCGTCGTTCGAACCGGTGGCGGACGACCTCACTCCCGTCGTCCCACTCGAAGTTTGGGTGGGCGCGGTCGAGCAGCTGCCGGTAGCCCTCGAGGTCGTCGACGCCTTCGGCTCGAGCGTCCTCGTCAGTCAGGTCGCCGAGCGTACGATGGGTGACGTCGACGACCTCGAAGGTCTCGTCGCCGATAGTGAACGTATCGCCCTCGTCTGCGTACTGGTGGCCGCGGTGGATCTGAGTCACCTCGCCCTCGAGGGCCTGCTGTTCCATTCGGTCGTTCGGGAGTACCTCGCCTGCGTCGATCTCTGCCATACGCGGAGTCTTTGTCGCCGCGAACAAAACCGTTCGCCCTCCCTGCGTACCGTGGTGGCAACGATCGGCTGGCGTCCCGTCCGGGCTACTGGACGCCGGTTCCGGCGCATCCGCCGCGTGAATCGTGATTGTGCTGGTATATCGGTACGGGAATTCGCCCCAGAATCGGCCGCCCGAAACGCCGATTCCGGGGCAGGTGACCGGATCGTGGAAGGGAAGATTCTTCCGACTGCCTGCCGGAGTGGGGGACATGAGCCAGTTCACGGTTACCGGTCGGTTCAACTCGCGTGACGGATACGCGGCGTTCGAGCCGGCCATCGACGCGGACACTGCGGACGTCGCCCGTGAACACGCCTACTCCCGACTCGGGAGCCAGCACGGGCTCACGCAAATCAAACTCGACGAGGGTACTCACTAATGAGTCAACAACAACTTCAGCAGCTGTCCCAGGAACTCCAGGAGATCGAACAGCAGGTCCAAACGCTCCAGGCCGAAGTCGAGGCCACCCAGGAAGAGAAATCGAGCGTCGACGAAGCGGTCGACGCCCTCGATTCCCTCGAGACGGACTCGACCGTCCAGGTGCCGATCGGCGGCGGAGCGTACCTTCGGGCGACGGTCGAGGACATCGACGAAGTAATCGTCGACCTCGGCGGCGACTACGCCGCCGAACTCGAGGAAGGCGACGCTGTCTCCGCCCTCGAGAGCAAGAAGGAGAACCTAGACGAGCAGATCAGCGATCTCAACGGGGAGATTTCGGAGCTCCAGACCGAACAGGAGCAACTCGAGCAACAGGCCCAGCAGATCCAACAGCAAGCGATGCAACAGCAGCTTCAGGGAATGCAAGGCCAGGGACAACCCGACGAGTAAGCCGGTCGTACCATGTTCGACAACCTGAAGAAAAAACTCGGGAGCTTCCGCAAGGACGCCGAAGAGGCGGCCGAAGAGAACGTCGAAGACGTCGACGAGGACGAACTCGAGGAACTCGAGGACGAAGAAACCGGTGCAGTCGATGCGGAGCTCGAGTCCGACGCGGACGGCGAGCCGGACGCCGACGCCGGAGGGGCCGAACCTGACTCGCCTACCGAGGCCACCGGTGCAGACGTCGAACCCGCGGTCAACGACGAGCAGTCGGACGAGTCCGCTGACGGGTCCGAACTGCAAGAGGAGGCCAAGTCGCACTCCGAAGTCGACGCCGAAGCCGAGGCTGCCGTCGAGGACGACGAGGCTGACGCCGAAGCTGGCGAAACCGAGACTGACGAAACGACGTCCGAGAACAACTCGACTGGTTTCGGTGCCAAGGCTCGGTCGCTCGTACGCGGAAAGTTCGTCATCGAAGAAGAGGACCTCGAGGGACCACTGCACGAACTCGAGCTCGCGTTGCTCTCGAGCGACGTCGAGATGGGCGTTGCCCAGGAAATCCTCGACAACATCCGTGACGAGTTGGTCGGTGAGACGCGGACGTTCACGACCTCGACCGGCGAGGTCGTTGAGGAGGCGCTGCGCGATGCGATCTACGACGTGATCAGCGTCGGGCAGTTCGACTTCGACGAGCGCATCGCTGTCGAGGACAAACCCGTCACCATCGTCTTCACCGGCGTCAACGGCGTCGGCAAGACCACGTCGATCGCCAAGCTCAGTCGGTACTTCGAGGAGCGTGGCTACTCGACGGTGATGGCCAACGGCGACACCTACCGGGCTGGCGCGAACGAGCAGATTCAGGAGCACGCCGACGCCTTAGAGACGAAGCTCATCAGCCACGAACAGGGCGGTGACCCCGCTGCTGTCCTCTACGACGGCGTCGAGTACGCCCAGGCCAACGACATCGATATCGTGCTGGGCGACACTGCCGGTCGCCTGCATACCGACGAGGGCCTGATGGACCAACTCGAAAAGATCGACCGCGTGGTCGGCCCCGACCTGACGCTGTTCGTCGACGAAGCCGTCGCGGGCCAAGACGCCGTCAACCGCGCCCGCGAGTTCAACGAGGCCGCCGAAATCGACGGCGCAATCCTCACGAAGGCGGACGCCGACTCCAACGGCGGTGCCGCGATCTCGGTCGCCCACGTAACCGGTAAGCCGATCCTATTCCTCGGCGTCGGCCAGGGCTACGACGATATCGAGCCGTTCGACCCCGACGAGATGGTCGACCGACTGCTCGCCGAGGAGTAGCCCCAGGTCGGTGTCGGCGATTCGGTACCATCGGACGGCGGTGACCGTTCTTCATTTAAGTGCTTCTGGTCACAAGGTAGAGCTATGACGGGAGATCGTCGTTCTACGCGTACTCGAGTTCGACAGTGCGAGCCGTATCTCTCGCCGTTCGCTGACCGATCGTTCGAGCGGCCGATCGAGAACCGATCGCAACGGTCGGTTCCCAGCGTTCACTTAAGTGCCTCTGGTCACAAGGTATAGCTACGACGGGGAGTTGCGTTCTCTCGATTCTACGCCACTGAGTCCTGGCCAGCCAACGCTGTATCGAACGCTGGTCACACTGCGTGTCATCCACACCACCGGCCAGTAGGGACGTCTCGAGGTCGATTGCGCGATCCAGCGCACTTATTTCGTCGGCCTCGAACTGTCTGGCGAACCATGGACGAGGAGTCGGAGATCAGTGTTCGCGTCGCGACGCGGTCGGATGCGGCCGCCGTTTGCGAGATCTATGCACCGTTTTGCGAATCGTCGGCAGTCACCTTCGAGGAGACGCCGCCGAGTATCGACGAGATGGCGGCTCGGATCGCGTCGACGCTCGAGACCTACCCGTGGCTGGTCGCAGCGCGCGACGGGACGGTGATCGGCTACGCGTACGCAGGCAAGCTCCGCAAACGGCAGGCCTACCAGTGGGTCGTCGAACTCTCGGTGTACGTGGCCGAAGCGGCCCGCGGACTCGGCGTGGGGCGGACGCTGTATGAGTCGCTGTTCGCAATCCTCGAGCGCCAGGGCGTCCGTGACGCTTACGCAGTGACGACGCTGCCAAACCCCGCCACCGTCCGGTTCCACGAACGACTCGACTTCGAGCGGCTGGTCGAGTTCCCCGCGATGGGATACACCGACGGCGACTGGCACGACGTCGCCTGGTGGCGGCGGCGACTCGGTGAGAAGGGCGACGAGCCGGCACCGATCATCCCCTTTCCGACGGTCCGGGACGACCCCGAATTCCAATCACTGTTGGGGGTCGGCGAAGACACCATCCAGGGCTGACCGAAGCCGCTTTGTGGCTCACCCCCGCCGTATCCGCCATGGAACCGTCGAACTACGGGACGTATCTCGTCACACAGGAGTCGCTGTCGGACGGCCGGTCGACGCTCGAGGTCGTCGAGGCGGCAGTCACAGGTGGCGTCGACGTCGTCCAGTTGCGCGAGAAGGGGACAGACACGCGCTGGCGGTACGACCTCGGACTCGAGGTGCGCGAGGTGACTGCTGCGGCCGACGTCGATCTGATCGTCAACGACCGGGTCGACGTCGCGACGGCCATCGACGCCGACGGCGTCCACGTAGGCCAGTCTGACCTGCCGGTGTCGGTGGCTCGTGAGCTCCTCGGTCCCGAGGCGGTCATCGGCTGTTCGGCGTCGACGGTCGCCGAAGCCGAAGCCGCCGAGGCCGACGGCGCGAACTACCTCGGCGTCGGAAGCATCTACGGGACGACCTCGAAGGACGTTCCGGAACCCGAAGACGACGTCGGCCCAGACCGCGTCGCGGAGATCGCCGAAGCCGTCTCGATCCCTATCGTCGGCATCGGTGGCGTGACCGCCGAGAACGCGGGATCGGTCATCGA
Organism: Natrarchaeobaculum sulfurireducens; assembly: GCF_003430825.1. Lineage (NCBI taxonomy): Archaea > Methanobacteriati > Methanobacteriota > Halobacteria > Halobacteriales > Natrialbaceae > Natrarchaeobaculum > Natrarchaeobaculum sulfurireducens. The sequence continues at coordinate 3,453,031 of NZ_CP024047.1, forward strand.
AGCGGGCGCAGTCGGCGTCGCCGTCATCTCCGAGATCACGGCGGCCGACGACCCAGCGGCAGCGACCGACGCGCTCGCCTCGAGCGTCGAAAGGACGAAACGCCAGGCCAACGAACGGAGCCGACGATGACAGCGCCATCGACAGCCGACGTAACCGGTGCCGACCTCGCGGCGTCGCTCGAGCGACTCGCCGACGCCGAGCCGCTCGTCCAGTCGTTGACCAACACAGTGACGATCAACGACGTTGCAAACGTCGTCCTCCACTGGAACGCGCTGCCGGTGATGGCCGACACGCCCGGCGACGCTGGCGAGATGGCCGAACTCGCGAGTGCACTCGTGCTCAACATCGGCCAGGTTCCTGACCAGCGCGTCGAAGCGATGGTCGAGGCCGGACGAACCGCTAACGACCGCGGGATTCCAGTCGTCCTCGATCCCGTCGGGGTCGGATCGACGCCAACGCGCGAGTCGGTCGCCGAACGGCTGCTCTCCGAACTCGAGTTCGCCGTCGTAAAGGGCAACTACGGCGAGGTCAGCGCTCTCGCGGGCGTCGAAGCCGAGGTCAAAGGCGTCGAGTCCGTCGGCGAGTACGACGAGATCGAAGACGCAGCCCGCGTACTCGCAGACTCCACCGGCGCGACCGTCGTCGCCTCGGGCGTCGAAGACGTCGTTGCGGACACCGATGGCGTCGTCCGGATTTCTGCCGGCCACGAGATGCTCGGTGCAGTCGTCGGTACCGGCTGTATGCTCGGCGGAACGATCGGCGCCTTCTGCGGTGCGCTCGAGGACACTCACGTGGCCGCCCTTTATGCCACGCTGGCGTTCGGCATCGCCGGCGAGCACGCGGCCGACCTCGAGTACGAGGGGCCGGGCAGCTACCGGACGAACTTCCGCGACGCCGTCGCTGGACTTAGCCCCGAAGTCGCCGCAGGGCTGGCTCTCGAGGATCGAATCGTACCAATCGAGTAACCGCCGTTCAGAGCCAGTCGTCGCCGGGGTCGTCGTCCGTTGCCTCGAGGTAGGCGTCGACTGCCTGTGCGAGGTGTTCGATCGCCTCTTCGGGGTCCTGGCCCTGGCTCGAGACGCCCGTCTCGAGGTCGTCGGCGATGTGGAGACCGTGCTCGTTGACCCGAAGGCGGACGTCGGCGTCCGTCAGTTCGTCGTAGGCAGTCGGATCGACGTCGGCTTCCTCGAGATCGAGGACTTCGTCGGAGCTCATGGCCGTGAGTTGTCGGCGACGGGGGAAATACGCACCGACGCAGGCTGTACCGATGACGACTGCCGGAAGGAGTCAGCGTTCGATAACCGTGAGTTCGGCGTCGTCGATCTCCACGTGGTACCCATTCACCGAAAACGAAACCACAACCTCGTCAGTTTCGGTGACCAGCACGTCGAGTGCGTCTGGGTGTACGTGCTCGATCAGTCGGCCGACGTGTGTCGTCGGTAGGTCGAGCGGGTCGACGCCCTCGAGGTCGGCGATGGCCCGAACGACGGCGACGCTCGGGAGCTCGCCGTCCCAGTTACAGTGACGTGTCGACACGTCGCTCACCCCATCCCCGCACATACGCAGCCTAGACAAGAGGTGTCATGCTAACGTTTGTGGTCCGATCCTCGAAACTCATCGTCGATCACGAACGACCGGCACGTACTGGCTCGGTGGGTGCTGAGCCGATCGAGATCGGGCCAGCGGGTCGACTGTACGACGACCACCGACGAGTCCACTGTGCAACGCCCACCGACGACGAGCCTCGAGTGGCGACCTGTCGGTTGTAGAAAAAGCCTTTAACGCCGTCGCCACGTACATCGAGCAAATGGTACTCGACGATCTCGGGAGTTCTCTGCGGGGCACCCTCGATACACTCCGTGGGAAATCACGAATCAGCGAGGAGGACGTCGAGGAGATCGTCAAGGAGATTCAGCGGTCGCTGCTCTCCGCCGACGTCGACGTCTCGCTCGTGATGGAGCTATCGGACAGCATCAAAGAACGCGCACTCGAGGAGGAGCCGCCAGCCGGCACGCCGGCACGTGACTTCGTTCTCCGAATCGTCTACGAGGAACTCGTGGGACTCATCGGGGAGTCGACGGAACTGCCCCTCGAAGAGCAGACGATCCTGCTCGCCGGATTGCAGGGGTCGGGAAAGACCACCTCCGCCGCGAAGATGGCCTGGTGGTTCTCGACGAAAGGGCTTCGCCCCGCCGTGATCCAGACCGACACCTTCCGGCCGGGTGCGTACGACCAGGCCAAACAGATGTGTTCGCGCGCGGAAGTCGACTTCTACGGCAACCCCGACAACGACGACCCCGTCGAGATCGCCCGGACGGGCTTAGAGGAGACGAGCGAAGCAGACGTCCACATCGTGGACACGGCGGGTCGCCACGCGCTCGAGGACGACCTCATCGACGAGATCGAACAGATCGAAGGCGTCGTCGAGCCCGACACCTCGTTGCTCGTGTTGGACGCGGCGATCGGCCAGGGGGCAAAAGAACAGGCGAGCCAGTTCGACGAGTCGATCGGCATCGACGGCGTCGTCATCACGAAGTTAGACGGGACGGCGAAAGGTGGCGGTGCACTGACCGCAGTCGATCAGACGGACTCGTCGATCGCCTTCCTCGGAACCGGTGAAGAGGTCCAGGACGTCGAACGCTTCGAGCCCAACGGTTTCATCTCCCGCCTGCTCGGGATGGGCGACCTCGGCCAGCTCGCCGAACGCGTCGAGCGCGCGATGGAGCAGACGGAGATCGAAGAAGAGGACTGGGACCCCGAGGACATGTTGCAGGGCAATTTCACCCTGAACGACATGCAAAAGCAGATGGAGGCGATGAACAACATGGGGCCGCTCGATCAGGTACTCGATATGATCCCCGGCTTCGGCGGCGGCATCAAAGACCAGTTGCCCGACGACGCGATGGACGTCACGCAGGATCGGATGCGACGGTTTCAGGTCATCATGGACTCGATGACCGACGCCGAAAAGGAGTACCCAAAGGCCGTCGGCGCGAACCAGGTCGAACGCATCGCCCGCGGCTCGGGCACCAGCGAGGACGACGTCCGCGAACTCCTCCAGCAGTATAAGATGATGGAACGGACCATCAAGCAGTTCCAGAATATGGGCTCCGAACAGGAGATGCAGCGCATGATGAAACAGATGGAACAGCAAGGCGGCGGTGGCGGTATGGGTGGCATGGGACCGTTCTGAGGAGGCACGTCCGCTTCGTTCTCACCCGTTTTCACCGCAGATCAGTCGTCCGCTTCGACCGGCAACGCGTCGACCAGTACCACCGCGTCACCGTCGAGCACGACCGTCCCCTCGCCGTCTTCGACGATCGTGTCGATCCGGTATCTCGGGTCTCCCAGTTTCTCGGAGACCTCACACGCCGCGGTCACGCGGTCGTCGACCGAGACGGGGCGAGGAAGCTACTCTCTCTGATTGTACTGAAGAAAATGCCATTCAGTATCTGGAAGAAGAGCACTAATATAGAGTGAGAATTCAAGATAAAATTATAAATAATGTATTTGTCTAAACACAATATGGACGCTGAGAGTTGCCGTCGGAGAACACTTCTCGCTACTGGTTCGGTCCTTGCAGCTGTGCTCGCCGGTTGCTCTACAGAGACTGAAGAACAAACTGAATACGACTTTCCAATTTCGATCAGAAATACCCGAGACGACGATCACGAAGTTGCGATCGTTCTCCACGATCTGGATCGCGATGAACGGCCCGTAAATGAAGTGATGAGGGTACCAGCCGACGAAAGAGATTCAATATCGGTAACCATCGAACGCGACGGAGAAGATTGGCCGGGCGCTTGGTTTCTGGTCGGCGTCGATCTGTACGACGGGTTCGACGAACTGACAGATACTGATGTCCCGTCGGATCTGCTCGACCTAAACGAGTCACGAACTGACATCAGCGAAATAATCCGTGAGAACAACTCGATCGGGGTAGAAACAAGCGATAACGACCTGTCAGACAGCCAATACGTCGAGACGACTATTGACTTGATCGGTCCTGGGCTTGGTTTCGCCCTAACAATCGACTCGGATGGGTCGGTTCAAATCTACAAAAACATGGTCTGAGAAGACCCGGGTCGGTCACCCCTCGACCGGCCACCCGTCCTTCGTCGGCGGCGCGACCTGATCGACGTACGCCTCGAGCGTCGGCTCGTCGACACGAACCCGGACGGCGATCTCGCCGAGTTCGTCCGGTTCGCCGACCGAGAAATTGACTCGCCCCTCGAAGGCCGCCTGCTTTTTCAGCGCAAACGAAAAGACGTCTCCCTCGCGATTCGAGAAGAACTCCCCGCGTGCCGTATCGAGGATTTCCTGTCGGTGGAGCAACTCGGAAAAGTGCTCGAGCGAGTGGGCCTCCCCCCGGATTTCGCCGAAGCTCTCCTCGAGATCGGCGTTCGGGAAGATGCTCGTAATCGCGTCGGCGACCCGGCTCGTTACCTCGGTGTCGAAGACGGGTGCGGTGATCTCGACGTCGACCCGATAGACGTCGGTCATGGCTGGCGTGCCTCCGTGGGTTCGTCGTCACGCTCGAGCGCGTCGGCTTCCTCACACGCCCGGGTCCCCTCGCGGATGATCGCTCGAATCCGGTCGTGGAACGCCTCGAGCGTATCCGTGTTCTCGACGACGACGTCCGCACGAGCCATCGCGTCGTCCATTCCAAAGCCACGCTCGCGTTCGTCGCGCGTGGTGAGGTCCTCACCGCCGTCGTTGGCATCGGCGTCTCTGCCGCGGGCGTCGATCCGCTTGGCGCGTACCTCGAACGGCGCTTCGATGCTTACCAGCGTGAAGTCTTCACCGAAACGCTTTTCGAAGGCGTCGAGTTCGACGGCGGATCGCAAGCCGTCGACCACGACCGCATCGTGATTCTCGAGGCGGTCTTCGATCATCGGGAGCGAGCGCTCGGCGATCGCCGCCGGGCCGTGTTCGTCGCGCAGTGCCTGTGCGACGCTCCCGTGATCCTTCGTCGGGTCGAGCCCCCGATCGGCCGTCTCCTGGCGGACGACGTCGCCCATCGTCACCACCGGAATTCCCTCCTCGCGTGCGACGGTGGCGGCTTCGCCCTTGCCGCTGCCGGGCAACCCCACCGTTCCGATGACGTGCATTACCCCCGGATAACGGCGACGAGCGCTTAAGGACTGTGCCTCGCCTCGAGAAACTGATCGACTGACACGGTTTATACCATCAGACAGAGGGGACTGAAAGCGCATTCGCCGGAAGGGAGCGACCACTTCTCACACTCGTTCTGTCCGGCAGTCTCAGCTCGACCCAACCGAGCCGGACACCCCCCGGGACTTTGAGCCTCGGCGTGGACGACCGACCATGCGACTGTCCACGAAGGTGCTCCTGGTCGGCGTCCTACTGATCGTACTCCCGATTCCCATCCTACCGCCGCTGGTCGGGGCGACGATCGGAGTCGTGCTGGTGGCGGCCGGGCTCTTCCTGCGCTTTATGGACCTGTAGAGGCGCGTAGCCCGGCGGGATGGGGCGCTCGAGCGAGGGCGAAAGCCGTATCTCAGGCTCGGTGCCTCTACTTGAGTATGACACAGCGGTCCCTGTTCGTGCGTGCGCTCTGGTTCCTCCTGATCGGCTGGTGGGTGACGCCCATTCTCGTCAATATCGCGTGGGCGTTGAACGTGACGGTGGTCCTCGCGCCGGTCGGGATCAAGCTGGTGAATCTCGTGCCGACGGCGCTAACACTGCAGGAACCCCGGTCGCTCGCCGCTCCAGAATACGGGCGTGGCCAGCGCTCGCTGCTGATCCGGGCGATCTACTTCGTACTCGTGGGCTGGTGGCTGAGTTTCCTCTGGGCGAATCTCGCGGCCCTATTCGCGATCACGATTATCGGGCTTCCGGTGGCGATCTGGATGGCGAATCGGTTGCCAGTCGTGACCTCGCTGTACCGGTTTCACGGCTGAGCGGGGTGAGATCCGCACTGCTTATGTCGATTCGTCGGTGATGTGTGCTCGAGGGCACGTAGCTCAGTCTGGATAGAGCGTCGGACTTCTAATCCGACGGTCGTGGGTTCGAATCCCATCGTGCCCGTCCCGAAACGGTCGGTTTAGTGGTTCTCGCAGATGGCACGGTAGAGAAGCCACAGCAGCAGAAATCCGACGAATTCCGACCCGCGTTCCATCCTGAAAATTCGGTGCCCGTTCAGGAGCTTAACGCGCCCCTTTGCCGTCATGACATTTTCATTGTCGGCGAACAACCGCACACCGCTTTGGCGGTTCGGAGGTGGTCTGCGTGAAGTCCCTCGAGAAGCTCCTGGGGGAGATCGGTCGGGACGAACTCGACCGACGAGCGTGGTCGACGCCTGAGCCGCGGACTCCGCGCGGTTTCCAGGCCTCGTTTCCAGATCTGAACAGGCACTCAACGCGGAATTGAGACGAGTCAACCCGAGAATTCGGCCATCACGTTCAAACCATAGAGGGTGGTGAACAACGTAGCGGGGCAGCGGTCTGTCGTTGCCAAACTACCGTGTCGCTGCCTCGCATTCCGGTTCTCTCGTGGTGTACATATAACGACAGTCGAAACTCCAGCCGGTTGGGAACGCCACGGTGGCGCTCGAGCGGACCCCCTCAGTCACGTTCGGGCGCATCGGGGAGTCGAGAGACTACTGGCGTAACGCGCTGGTGGCTCGAGTCGAAGAAGTCGGTCGTGCGCGGTCTCGGGGCGAGCGACCGGTCAGGGAACGGGGCTGTCGTCCACTGGGCCGGAAACCGACGTCAGGCAGTCGACGAGCGCAACCCCCCTGCTTCGGGTGGAACTTGCTCACACAGGGTGATCAGACGGGGACTGGCGACTCGGGTGCTGGACGGTGGCTGACTCGAGCCCACTGAACTGCTTCGGAGCTCGAGCCTACCGAGAGGTGGGACCTCGAGTCCTCGGCCGGTACATCGCCCTCTCGATGGCGGAAGACTCTCGAACCGACAAAAAGACCGGCGGTCCCACGATGGAGGCAGTCACACGTGTCGAACCCGAGCCCCCATCACCCATGACGTCCGACGACGGATCGATGGCGGAGCCGGGTTAGCCGAGTAAGTACCGCAGCCAGGGGTTCGATCGAACGACGTCGGACTGCTCGAGGATACCGTCGATACCGGCGAGTCGGCCGGCACCCCAGGCGGCGAGGCCGAACAGCAACAGCATATAGACGAACGAGCTGTCGATGAGGTAGCCGTTTTCGACCGGGAAGCCCTGGCTCAGTCCGGCCTGCCAGGCCGCAGTCCAGAAGAAAGCCATCTGAACCGCGCCCATCATCGCGGCGAAACGGAAGAACACGCCGAAGAGCAACGCCAGCCCGATGAGGACCTGTCCGAAGATGACGAGTGGATCGATGAGCGCCGCGTAGTCGCCAAACCAGAGAAATAGCCCGTAAAGCGGGTTCGCCTCGGCGACGGCGTTGTTCAGGAAGCCCGCCGAAGACCACGCGAGTGGGTCGCCCCAGCCCCCGTCGGCCCACTTTTCGAGGCCAGCCTGGAGGAAGACCCAGGCCATCACGAGCCGGAGTCCAACGATGGAGTAGGCCACCCAGGTTTCGGAGTAGTTAAACGCGACAGTACGGCCGAGTAACGACGATTCGATCGTCTGTTCAGACGGTTGGCGCTTCGTTGCCATTGTAAGTCCCTCTATTGGAGGGGGTCGTGGCGACTGGTTAACTATCAGGAGAATTCCAAAGAAGTGACAAATATCGAAAGATCGCCACCCGAACGAAACCAGAAACCGGTCACGAGTACCACCGGTGACCGACGGGCGACACGGCCTCGAGCGCAATCGGTGTGCCGTCTTACCAGTCGTACTCGCGAAATGCCGGCTGCTCGCACGGACAGTCGGCGTTCGTCCCGAACGGATGCGGGGGGCCGTCAGAGCGCGTCCGAGCGCCATATAGCCGTCCGCAGTTCGTACAGACGGTGATGGTCCACTCGAAATCGTACTCACTTGCCATAGAACTACTCACAATCCAGATCCGTATTGACATGCTACCTACCTGAGTAGGGTCTACAGGCGAGACCGCCAGCCGGCATGAATACGATCGTGTGAGGAGGTCGGTGGAGGAGGGAGTCGATCGTTCGAACACCCAGGCCAGAGGTCTACACCGATCGCATCGCCTGCTCGCCAGAACCAGATTGGGTACAGCGGATCGACTCCGAAGTGACCTCGAGCGTCGCGACCGGCGCGTCGGCATCTGTCTCGGTCGGGACTGGGGGCACGAATTCGGCGCGGGCGACCCCGCCGGTGGTGGGCACCGTGAGTTCGTACGGCTCGCTACGCTCGAACGGCGAGGCCACCACGGTCCGCTCACCGGGGGCGAGGTCGAGGTCGTAGACGACACGGTCCGTGCCGCCGTTTTGCGGTGCAACTCGAAGCTGTGTACGAAGTTGTTCGTCGCCGGCGTTGACGACCGCCAGTTCGCGCTCGGACTCGCGGAACGCGTGGCCGGGAACCGAGAGCGCGAGGACGGCGACGCCGAGGATGCCCACCGCTGTGGCTGTCAGGAAGCCGTAGCCGCCGGACGCATAAACCGAAAGCGCCACGGCGATGAGCACCAGCCCCAGCATGAGCCCAGCCCCTCGAAGCTCGTCCGAAAGTCGGTTCCGGCCGGTCGTCGTCCATCGCGCGTCTCGAGTCGACGAGAGGCCGGCGTCGGACGGGTCGCGGCTCATCGTTCACTGTCGAAGTTCAGTCTATCAGGTGATAAGTGTTGGTCGAGCCCGTCCCGAGTCCCGGCGGAGCCGAACGGGACGGTCAACTGTGGCTGCAGGAGACACCGGCTCAGGCCCGTGCCCGATGTCGCTCGACCTCGAGTTCGAGTCTCGAGGCGGCTTGGAGTCGGTGGTTTCGGGCCTGTCGTTTCGTGAGCCGTGTGTCGGGATGGCGACGCGCAAGCGGCTGATAGGCCGACGGCGTGAGTCCGATGCGACGGAGGTAACGCCGAACGTCGGGATCCGCGAGCCCGTCACGGATCGCGGCGTCGGTGACCGCCTCGACGATATCGAACGAAGGAAGCCTGACGGTATCGCCTTGCTCTCGGCCAACGCGTCGCCTGCCGCCGTCAGCCGCGAGCGAAGACGTCTCGACGACGGTGCCCCGGGTGTCCGCTCGCTCGACGACCGAATAGACTTCCTCGGCGAGCTGGAGCACCTGGCTCGGCATCGCCGTATCGGGTGAGCGCCACTCGACGGTCGGCATGGCCTCGCGGAGCCGGACCGGCGTCCAGACGGCGTCGTAGGGGGCAAACTCGTCGTCGAAGACGTCAGAATCGACACCGCGCTCGAGCGCGCGTTCCCGGAACCCCTCGTAGGCTGACTCGAGGCGGGCCTCCCACTCGTCGACGCTGTCGACGTAAGACCAGAGCTGGCCCTGTTCGGGACAAGCGCCGTAACACGAACGCCGATAGAGGTACGGTCGAGCACACGCGTGGATGGGCTCACCGCGGTAGTGTGAAGAGCTGGTGACGAGTGCGAAGGCGGGATCGATCGCCGTTAGCGCATTGAGCTGGTCGGGAACGTTCGACTGTTCGAAGTGAAGATGGGTTCCGGCACAGAACCTGGCATCGTCGAACGGCGGCCCCACGATTCGACGCTGGAGGTCGGTACCGCATTTCTCCCGGAAAGGGAGATCGGCGGCGGAAGCATGCAGCGGCGTCGCCAGAGGGACAAGTTGCTTGTCCGCCTCGCGGGCCGCGTCAACGACGTCTGCGAGCAGCGCTCGAAACTCCGTACGGAGTTCGGCTGTCGTCGCACACGGGGTCGTTTTCAACTCGAGCATCGGCTCGACGAACTCCGGATCGACCTGATCGGAGACGTCGAGCAGTGTGTCGGGGGCAACCAGGTCGCCGTCGTCGTCGACGACCCAGTACTCTACCTCGAGGCTGGTTTTCATGGATGGCTCCGTTGGACTGGGGTCAGCGATGGCCCTCGAAAGACTGTCACCGGACCACGAGTGTCGGACACTGTCGGAACCGGCGTCGCGTCGGCGTCGACCGTGCCCGAATTCCGCTTCTGTCCTATGAACGCGGGGTACAGGCTATCCAAGTGAAGCCGTTGAGCCTGCAGATGCCAGCCACAAGATTGACCATGGCTGTCACTCGTGTTTGGCGGTGACACCGCCGAGAGGCGAACGACTCCCTCGCACAGCCGATAACTCTAGTGTTACGTGGTTGCATCAGGGTAGCTGGCGCATTCATACCGTTGCAGTAACAAAGTGAAACCACAATGAGTACGACTGAAGACGAGACCGAGATGGATGCAACTGTGATCGTCGTCGGCGGCGGTCCTGCCGGACTGAGCGCAGCCCTCTTCGCACAGAAAAACGGCCTCGAGACGACGGTCTTCGATACGGACGAGACCTGGATGCACAAAGCACACCTGTTCAACTACCTCGGAATTGGCTCTGTTGGCGGCAGCGAGTTCATGGCGACCGCCCGTCAGCAGGTCGACGACTTCGGCACGGACCGCCGACAGGGCGAGGAAGTAACGAGTGTCGAGGGCGACGGCGACGGATTCGTCGTCGAGACCGACGACGGCACGTACGAGGCCGACTACGTGATCCTCGCGACCGGCGCCAACCGCGACCTCGCGGCCGACCTCGAGTGTGCGTTCACCGACGAGGGCCTCGTCGACGTCGATGTCGACATGGAAACCAGCGTCGACGGCGTCTACGCGACGGGTGCGATGGTTCGCCCTGAAGAGTGGCAAGCCGCCATCGCCGTCGGTGACGGGGCCGCTGCTGCGTTGAACATCCTCTCGAGCGAGAAAGGCGAGTACTACCACGACTTCGACGTTCCCGCCGACGCGGCACGCGTCTTTGGCGAGCACGTCGCCGAATAAGCTGCGACGACCGAACACCACAGCCGACGACCCACCACAATGTCAGACGATACCCTTCCAGTCACCCCCGACCTGCCCGACAGCCCCGTCCACACGACCGGAACCGACCACATCACTATCTGGGGGAGCAATGCCGAGGAGACGATCGCGTTCTACCGCGACCTCCTCGGGATGCCCCTCGTGTTGCGCCAACCGAACCTCGACGATCCCTCCCAGACACATCTCTTTTTCGACACTGGCGACGGGCGCATCCTCACCTTTTTCGTCGGCGATCGACCCTCCGCGAAGGGCCAGCGTGGCGGCGTCGGCGCCGTCCACCACCTCTGTTTCAGCGTCGCTCCGGAGGAGTACGAAAGGACCATGCGAGCGCTCGAGGACGCTGGCCACCACTACAACGTCTTCGACCGTGGGATCTTCCACTCGATCTACACCCGGGACAACAACGGGCTGGTGATCGAACTCTCGACGGACAAATACGAGATCCCCAACGACCGCCGCGGTGAGGTCCTGGCGAAAGCCCAGGAACTCCGGGAAGCCGACGGCGCTGAGTACGCCAAAGACGAGCACCTCCGAGGTGCCATCGAGGAACTCGGCCTCGAGGTCGTCGAACACGACCTCCCCGACGCCAGTGCAGGGGTCGGTGGTCTCAAGTGATGCCCACGGAGCCAGTTCGATGAGCGGAGTCGACATCGACGCCGTCGACGGCCCTCACCAGAGTCAGCCGCTCGAGGCCGCCGGAACGCCGCTCGAGACGGCCGAGGCTGCAGTCGTACTCGTCCACGGCCGTGGAGCAACCGCCCGGGGCATCCTCGGACTGGGAAACGAGATCCACCGCGAGGGTGTCGCCCTGCTCGCACCGCAGGCGAACCGACACACCTGGTATCCGAACTCGTTTCTCGCCCCCGTCGAGACGAACGAGCCCGGTCGAACCTCAGGCCTGCGTGCCATTGCAGACGCCATCGAAACGGCGACCGAGGCCGGTATCCCGACCGACCGCGTCCTGCTGGTCGGCTTCTCGCAAGGCGGTTGTCTCGCCAGCGAGTTCGTCTCGCGAATCCCCCGGCGATACGGCGGATTGGCGGCCCTGAGCGGCGGGCTCATCGGCGAATCGATCGACAAAGCCGACTATCTCGACGTCGACGGCCGGCTCGAGGACACCCCCGTCTTCCTCGGCTGTAGCGACGTCGACCCCCACATTCCCGAAGAACGCGTTCACGAGACCGCCACCATCCTCGAGTCCCTCGATGCCGACGTCACCACGCGCATCTACGAGGGGATGGGCCACGGCATCAATCGGGACGAACTCGAGGCCGTCTCGGAGCTGGTCACGGCCCTCATTGCTAAGTGAGATCGGTCAGTAGCCGAGAGCGTTCGGTCCAGTTGACCCACTGCTTTTGGGGCTGTCAGCCGTAACAAGCGGCGATGCACTCGAGCAGGATCGACAGGCGAACGCTCCTGGCTGGCGGTGCCACGCTCGCGACCATCGCTCTCGTTGGCTGTCTCGAGGACGACGACGAGGACGAACCCGAGCCCGTCGTCGACGCCGCAGAGTCGCTCGAGGAAGAGACCGATCCGGATGCCTGGCACGAGGTCGAGTCGATCCGTTTCGACGGCTGGGTCGGCGGTTGGGTCGGCGTCGAACCCGACGTCATCGACCGCGTCGAGAACCCGACGCTCGTCCTTGTCGAAGGTCGGGAGTACGAACTGACCTGGGAGAACATGGACGGCGTTCACCACAATTTCGCCTTCTGGGACGCCGACCGCGAGGGCGTCCGTGACTACGCGACCGACGGCAACGAAGAGAAGGGGGAAACCGAGACGCTCAGGTTCGAGGCAACACCCGAGATGGCGACCTACCGCTGTGAGTACCAGCAGGAGGGGCAGGTCGGCGACGTCGAGATTCTCGAGAATATCACTGATTCTGACGACTGAGCAACTGTGACGGGTGAACTCCCCGACGTACTTTTGCTTACAGACATCGTAGTAGTGTGTGCAATGGAACCATTACTCACAGACCACGTCGCAGTCATCACCGGTGCAGCGAGCGGCAACGGCCGGGCGATCGCCCGACGGTTCGCAGCCGAAGGAGCGGACGTCGTCGTCGCCGACCTCCAGAAAGAACCACGGGAGGGCGGCGAGCCAACCCACGAGGTACTCGAAGCGGAGACGGACGCCCGCGCGACGTTCGTCGAGTGTGACGTGACGTCGGTTTCGGACCTCGAGAACGCCGTCGAGGCGGCCGAGGAGTTCGGCGGCGTAACCGTGATGGTCAACAACGCCGGGATCTTCCACGGCGAGGAGTTCCTCGAGGTCGACGAGGAGGCGTTCGATCGGATGATGGACATCAACGTCAAAGGCGTCTACTTCGGTGCGCAAGCGGCCGCGAAACGGATGGTCGAGGGCGACGGCGGATCGATCATCAACCTTGCGTCAGTCGCCGGCCTCGAGGGCTCCGGCGAGTTCGTCACCTACTGCGGAACGAAAGGCGCCGTGCGACTCCTGACGTACTCGATGGCCGGCCGGCTTGGCCCCGACGGCATCCGCGTCAACGCGATCCACCCGGGACTGATCGAGACGACGATGACCACCGACGATTACGCCATCATCGGCACTGATGCCGAAGCAGGATTCCTCGAGTCGATCCCCGCCCGCCGGGCTGGCCAACCCGACGACGTCGCCGATGCGGCGGTCTATCTCGCGAGCGATCTTGCGGACTACGTCAACGGCGAATCGCTCGTCGTCGACGGCGGGATGTCGAACACCCAGTAACGAGAGCGATCCGAGCGAGGGTCGGCACCCAGAAATGCGTGCCGGCTTGGAGAACCAGCGCCCAATTCAGCGGACGACCGTCACCGGAACGGGCGCGCGACGGACGACGTTTTCGGCGACACTGCCGAGCAAGACGCGAGAAACGCCAGCACGGCCGTGGTTGCCGATGATGATATGCTCGACGTCGTTCTCCTCGGCGAACGCTGCGATCTCGCGGGCTGGATTCCCGACGGCGATCTCCGTTCGGTAGTCGACCTCCTCGGTCGCGAGGTCGTCGATCTCCTCCACCAGGGTCTGGGAGGCGTTCTCCCGGCGCTCCGCGAGGTACTCTTTGGCGAGTTCGATGCCTGCGCCCGTCGATCCGTCGGCGGCCTCAACGACGCGCAACAGGACGAGTTCCTCGTCCGGATACCGTTCGAACGCGTGTTTGGCTGCCTTCTGTGCCGGCTCCGAACCATCGTAGGCGACGAGTATTGCCATACTCGAGCGTTTTCGCGCGAACGGTTTAAATGCAGCCGAGACTGCAGACGAGCGGGAACCTCAACTCGTCTACACGGATCTCTTTGCTCTTTTGCTCACGGGTCGCTACGCTCCCCGTTCGCATTCCCGCGGTTCTCACTCGCTTTGCTCGCTCTAAACCGCGTTACCCACGGGTCGCTACGCTCCCCGTTCGCATTTTCGAGGCCTTCCCTTCGGTCAGTCCTCGCTCTCTCCACGGGTCGCTACGCTACCCGTTCCGACTCGAGAGCTTCGCTTCGCTCAGCTCTCGCTCTCCTCAAACACAAACGTCCCATCTTCCTGGACTCGCTCGCCATCCACCTCGATGAACGAGTCCTCGCTCATGTCAACGATCATGTCGACGTGGACGGCCGAATCGTTCTGTTCGTTGCCCTCACCGACGGTATCGTCGTAGGCCCGGCCGACGGCCATGTGGACGGTGTCGCCCATCTTCTCGTCGAAGAGCATGTTGTAGGTGAACCGATCGATGTCGCGGTTCATCCCGATGCCGAGTTCGCCCAATCGGCGCGCGCCGTCGTCGGTGTTCAACACCTCGGTGAGGAGGGCCTCGTTCTTCGCCGCCGAATGGGAGACGACCTCGCCGCCTTCGAACTCGAGATAGACGTCCGTGATCTCTCTGCCCTGGTGGTACAGCGGCATGTCGAACAGCACCTCACCCTCGACGCTGTCGGGAACGGGCGCGGTGAAGACCTCGCCGCCGGGGAGGTTGTGCTCGCCGTAATCGTTGCGCGTTGGGTTGCCGTCGACGGACATCGTGACGTCGGTGGTATCACCGCTCACGATCCGTACCTCGTCGGCGGGATCGAGGATCTCGACCATGTGCTGCTGGTGGGCGCGCTGGTCGTCCCAGTCTTTGTTGACCGCGTCCCAGACGAAGTTCTCGTAGCCCTCCGTGCTCATCTCCGCGAGCTGGGCGTTCGCCGGTGCGGGAAACTGCGTGAGACACCACCGCGTCGAGAGCCGCTCCTCGAGAATCGGTCGGTGGGCCTGCTGGTAGGCCGCGCTGATCTCGGGGTCGACGTCTGCGGTCTGGGTGACGTTGTCGCTCGCCCGGATCGCAATGTAGACGTCCGTCTCCTCGATGAGCGCGAGTTCGTGGGCGGGCGTCTCGAACTCGTCATCAGACGCCCGAAGGTAGGCCCGCTGGGCGCGCTTGCCCGTCCGCTGGCTCGTCGTCACGGGATTCGCGCCCGCGTCTCCGATCACTTCGTGGAGGGCGACCACGAGGTCCTCGGCGACCGGGTGGGCGTCGACGACGACGTTGTCGCCAGCCTGCAGGTCGACCGAGTGGTTCGCGATGATCTCGGCGTGTTCGCGAATGCGTGGATCCATATGTCACTGGACTGCAAGCGATCGGATACCGTTTTCGGATCGAAATCCCCCGCCAGCTCGGCCAGCCAGTCGGTCAGTCGCGGTTTGCAAGAAAGATTCCCAGATAGATCGAGGCCAGCGCACACGCGACGCCAAGGCCGAACGCGAGCGTGTACGGCGACTCGAGGACGGGCTCCCCACCGTGGTCGACGACCCAGCCAGTGAAGCCGACGATCACGAGCGCGAGCGCCGCCAGCCGAAGCGTCGAGACGACGGCTCGCGCGCGGCCGGTCACGGGATCACCTCGAGCCGTCGATCCAGCGGCTGGCAGCGCACGAGTCCGGCGAGCGCTCGAGCAAGCGCGTAACACGACGGAGTGCCTCGAGGCCAGCGCTGACTCACTGTCGAACCACCCTGCCAGCGTCACCTGTCCGGGCGAGTTCCTGGACGAACGAGACTGTCGCTGCGGTTACGAGGAGTGCAAACGCTGGGCCGACCACGAGGGCGAGTAACACTCCGACACCGGCACCAACGGTGACGAGAAGTGAGAGCACGATCGAAGCGATGGCGCACACGAGCGCGTGGCCGATCGCGAACCAGAAGTACGCGCGCTCTTGGAGACCAAACTGAGCGGAGCGACGAAACGCATCGACCAGCGACACGTCAGCGACGACGATCAGGAATGGCACGGCGTAGAACAGGTAGCCGAGCACGAGCACGACCGGGATCGCGAGCAGTATCAGACCCGGGAGAGCGAGTGCGAACGGAAACATTGCCAGGAACGCACCGAAGACGAGGAGGTGGTACAGGACGAGCCGAGGGCCGTACTGGCTGAGACAGCGACCGATCGCCGCGGGCTCATCGCGGAGACGCCGGTCGATCCCGCCGAGATAGCCCGCCGTAACGAGTCCCGCCATGACCGCGTAGACGAGAATCGCGATCCCGATTACCGTGAGCAGAGACGACTCGAGCGCCGGAAAGAACGTCTCGAGAGGCATATCGATCGACACGTCGGTGCCGGTCGTAGTCGCACCGGGCTGTCCGCCGTTCGACGCCCCAGGACCGACGTGCTGTGTGTCGGCACCCGACGGCTCGGGCGGATCGACCAGATCCCAGAGAGTCAACAGCGGCGACGGGAGAGAGAACTCGAGGTTGATCGACGCCGTCGTCGGATCGAGCGCGCGCTCGATCTGCTCGACCTCGAGCACTGAGAGTGCGAACGGCACCGTAACGAACGGGAGGATGTCGTCGACGCGATCGGTTACATGGCCGAGGTGGCGCGGGAACGCGGCCGATCGCGAGGGACGCTCGCCCGAGCCGTTGGCAGTCGGGCTCGAGTTGGGTTCGGGGACCATATCGACCAGCACACACGATAGGCGATTGAAACCTTCGGTCGGGAGGATCAAACTGCGCGTGGCGTCGGTCAGTTCGATTCGCTGGCAGTAAGAGCATCGACGGTCTCCGATCTGCGGCGGAGCCTATCGGGAGTTTATATTTTCCGATGTGCATCCTCCAGCGGATGAAATCCGTCCGCGTGTCGCTCGGCCACGACCCGGAGGCGCTCGCGCCGATTCACGAGGGAATCTGTGCGTCGCCGGACGTCGGCCGCGAGGTCAGCCTCGGCGGGCAGGCCGTCGACGGCGTCGAAACGATTCCGCGTTCGTCTACGGCGAACTCGAGACGTACGAGTCGATTCTGGCCGATCTCGAGGCCGTCCGTGAGTACGACGTGACGCCGGCTGACGACAGGTTCTTGTGCTATCTCCGCCGACGAACTCGAGGTGCGGTCTCGACGACCTCGAAGCTCCTCCGTCGGGGAGAGGCGAACGTCGTCGGGTATTTCTTCCGTGGCCACACACCTCGAGGCATGATCGACCTTCGATCGGATACCGTCACGAAACCCGACGAGGAGATGCGCAAGACAGCCCATAGCGCCGACGTCGGCGACGACGTCTACGGCGAGGACCCGACCGTCGCCGAACTCGAGGCGCGTGTGGCGGACCGCCTCGGCTTCGAGGCCGCGTTGTTTTTCCCGACGGGGACGATGGCCAATCAGGTGGCTGTCCGCGTCCACACTGACCGCGGCCAGGAGGTACTCGCCGACCGGAAGAGCCACGTCGTCAAGTACGAACTCGGCGGGTTGGCCCAGCACTCCGGCTTACAGGTACGGATGATCGACGCCGACCGTGGTGTCCCCACTCCCGACCAGGTCGCCACAGGCTACGTCGAGGAGGACCTCCACCGACCGGGAACCGGGCTACTCTGTCTCGAGAACACGCACAACGCTCGCGGGGGCCTTGCCATCACCCCCGAGAGGCTCGCCGCAGCGGCCGAGGCGGCTCACGACCGCGACGTGCCGGTTCACTTAGACGGCGCGCGGGTGTTCAACGCCGCGACGGCCCTCGACGTGCCCGTTACGGACATCACCGACCCCGTCGACTCGGTGATGTGCTGTCTCTCGAAGGGGCTCGGCGCACCGATCGGCTCGATGGTGGCCGGGAGCGAGGCGTTCATCGAGGCAGCCCGGCGCACCCGGAAACTGTTCGGCGGCGGGATGCGCCAGGTCGGGATCGTCGCAGGACCCGGACTGCGCGCCCTCGAGAACGTCGACGACCTTGCGACGGACCACGACAACGCCCGCCGACTGGCCGACGGCCTCGAGGGGGTCGACGGACTCGACGTCCAGCCCCCGGAGACCAACATCGTCCTCGTCGACGTCTCGGGGACCGGACTCGAGGTCGAAGACGCCCTCGAGCGGTTGGACGAACACGACGTGCTGGCGACGCCGTTCGGTCCGACGACGGTTCGCTTTTGCACCCACCGAGACGTCTCGAGTGGGGACGTCGACCGGGCGCTCGACCGGATCGAGTCGGCATTGGCCGCCTGAGAGAATCCTGCCCGACTGCTATCGGCCGCCGCGCATCCCGTCGCGGAACTCGAGGATCGTCCGTCGGAGCAACAGGTAGGTGAAGAAGATCAACGAGAGCAAGATCAGGACGATAGCGATGATGACGGGGTCGTCAGGAAGGAACTCGAGCATACGCAAGCGATACCCGACCAGCGTCCAAAACCGTTTCGACGTTGCAGACCTGCCACATCGGATGGACGCCGCCGACCGCCCACCGGCCACATCGGATGGACGCCGCCGACTGCCCACCGGTCGCCCACCGCTCGCTGACCGACGATTCCGGTAGGTGAAATCCGTGTTTCAGCTTCCGCTGTATATAATGCCCGACGACGTGTACCCGAAACTGCGTCTCGAACGCCGGCCTGGCAGGGTATCGACACCCGCCAGTTCGATTCCACCCCACCGGTCGCAAAGACGCGTCCCGAGCCCGTCACGACACCGCTCCCGTCGGTCGGGTTCGCCCCCATCATCGCCCATCTCCCGCTGACGTTCGGCCCACGTCGCCCTCCACCGACAGTCCGAACCCGACTCGAGCCGAGCTGTCCGCTACGCCGTCGACACCGAAATAGACTCGACGAGCGTGCCGTCCGGGTCGCGAATCTCGCCCTCGAGTCCCGTCTCCGTCTCCTCGAGAACGGCGAATCCAGGACGGTTGCCGCGGGGTTGGGCGTGACTGCCGGGGTTGAGCAGGAGACAGTCCGCCGCGTCGATCACGGTCGGCCGGTGGCTGTGGCCGAAGACGACGACGTCGGCGTCGTGAGAACGGCCGAACAGGGCGAGGCCGGTTTCGCCGCTGTCGCTGCGGTGGGTGACCGCGAATCGGACGCCGCCCGCCTCGACGACGCGCGTTGCGGGGAGACGGTCACGGACTGCCACACTGTCGGCGTTACCGTGAACGGCATAGAGCAGGTCACACTCCGCCTGAAAGGCCTCGAGTGCGGCGACGCTAGTGAAGTCACCGGCGTGGATCACCACGTCGGCCTCGCGGGCCGCCGCCAGCGCCTCAGCCTCGAGGGCGTGGCCATGGCTGCTGTGCGTATCGGAGAAAATCGCGATCATGTCGGCAACTTCGGCAGGGGACGTGACGTGCCTTTCGACCTCGAGTGCGGGCTCGGGGCCGCTCACCCGACGGTGCCGCCCTCGCTGACGCCGCTGTCGTCGTAGCCCGCCACGAGCGTCGATCCGGGTGGCCGATCGTTCAAAACGGCTTCGACAGTCGTCGCCTCCAGATCGACCGTCGACTTGAGCGGAACCCACCCGTCGTCGTCGACGGCGACTGCCACGTCGGTCGGGCTCGCGCCGGGGGGTAGCTTCGATGGGTCGTAGGCCAGCGAGATTCGGACCGCTTCGACCGCCTTCAGGCCGTCGGTGTCGCGGATATCGACGGGGCGTGAGAGCGCGTCGACTGGCGGGTCGCGTGCGCTCTTCTCGAGCCCGAACGTCTCGGGGACGACGCCCGCGACGACGGCGACGCGAGCGCCGACGGACTCGAGGGCAAACTCGGCGACGTTACTGGAATCGTAACCGGGGATGGCCATGCTCGAGGCGAGGGACTCGACCCCTATGGCCGTACACCCCGCGATAGCCGGTCGTGTTTTACCAGAACAGGTCACTCGGTTTTCGCCGTCGGCGTTCGCTGGGACGAACGCTTTTATTCGAGGAAGAACCAATCACCTACCGTGTCCGAGACGAGCGGCTACATGCGGTTTTTCCCGTACGAACAGCCGTACGCGAACCAGCACGAGGCGATGGATCGCATCTACAACGCGTTGACCCGCGGCCAGGACGTCCTCTTCGAGGGGGCCTGTGGGACGGGAAAGACGCTCTCGTCGCTCGTCCCCGCTCTCGAGGTCGCCCGGAAACAGGGCAAGACCGTCGTCATCACCACGAGCGTCCACCAGCAGATGCGCCAGTTCGTCGCCGAAGCCCGCGCGATCACCCGCGAAGAGCCCATCCGAACGGTCGTCTTCAAAGGGAAAGGGGAGATGTGTCACATCGACGTCGGCTACGAGGAGTGTCAGACCCTCCGTGACAACACCCGCGCAGTCGTCGACACCGAACGCGACAAACGACAGCTCGAGCGTCGTCAACGCGAACTCCTCGCCGAAAGCCAGAGTGGCGACGGGAGCGCGACCGACGCCCGCTCTGCGGTGATGGACGAACTCGAGTCGATCGACGACCGCCTCGAAGACCTCGAGGAGAAGAACGTCTGTGAGTACTACCGGACCAACCTGACCGGGGACACCGACGACTTCTTCGCGTGGCTGTTCGACGATGTGCGCACACCGGAGGACGTCTACGAGTACGCCGAGCGCGAGGGTTTTTGTGGCTACGAACTGTTGAAAGAGGGTATCGAGGGCGTCGATCTGGTCGTCTGTAACTACCACCACGTACTCGACGGCGGCATTCGCGAGCAGTTCTTCCGCTGGCTCGGTCGCGACCCCGAGGACGTCATCGCCGTCTTCGACGAGGCACACAACGTCGAGGACGCCGCCCGCGAGCACGCGAGTCGAAGTTGCTCCGAACGGACGTTCGAGTCCGCACTCGACGAACTCGGCGACACCGACGACCCCCGAACCGAGGACGCCGCCAACGTCCTCTCGGCCTTTCACCGCGCACTCGTCGAGACCTACGAGGACTCCTTCGGCTTCGGCGAGCGCGAACGAATCGGCGAGAACTGGGAGGACGTCCCCATCGCCAACGACGACCGTCGGGATGACCTCACCCTCGAGTTCCTCAAGCGGTACTCGGGCCAGGGGATCGACGACGACCTCGAGGCCGCGACGAACCTCGGTCAGGAACTCGACAAGGAGTACGAAGAGGCCTATCGCGACGGCGAGACGGCCACCCGAACGGAGTGTCAGACCCTCCAGGCGGCTGCGTTCGTCCGCGCCTGGATGAGCGAGGGAACGATGGAGGGACTCTACCCGGTCGTCTCCGTCACCCGCGACGGCGGCACCGACGAGGTCTACGGCCGTGCGGAGCTGTACTCCTGTCTCCCGCGGCAGGTGACCGGTCGGCTGTTCGACGAGGTGTACGCGACCGTCCTGATGAGCGCGACGCTCCAGCCGTTCGACGTCACCGAGGACGTGCTGGGAGTCGACGAGCCAGTCACCATGGCTTACGGGCTGCAGTTTCCCGAAAGCCACCGGCGAACGTACGCCGTCGAGACGCCGCCGCTGTTCTCTTCCGACCGGGACGACCCCGCCGTCCAGGAGACCGTGACCGAAACGATTCACGACGCCGTCCGGATGACTCCGGGGAACACCCTCGCCTTTTTCCCGAACTACGGCGAGGCGACCCGGTACGCGGAGCGACTCGAGCGCCGGACCGACGCGACGGTCTACGTCGATGAGCCGGGCGTCTCGGTCGAGACACTCCGCCAGACGTTCGTCGCCGACGACGACGCCGTATTGTGTACGTCGCTGTGGGGAACCCTGGCAGAGGGCGTCAGCTTCGACGGCGACGACGCCCAGACCGTGCTGGTCGTCGGCGTTCCCTATCCACATCTCGACGACCGTGCCGAAGCCGTCCAGGAGGCCTACGACGCCGCGTTCTCCGGCACCGACACCGGCTGGCGCTACGCCGTCGAGATTCCGACGATTCGGAAGACGAGACAGGCACTCGGGCGCGTGATCCGCTCGCCCGAGGACGTCGGCGTTCGGGCGTTACTCGACGCGCGGTACTCTCGAGCGGCGAAAGCGGATCTCGGCAAGTACAGCGTCAACGGAACGTTTCCACACGAAGACCGGGAAGAACTCCTGGATCTCGCCCCTGAAAAGCTCAAGTTCGCGATGCTGAACTTCTATGCCGACCACGACGAGTACGACGGCGAGACGCCGACGCCCTAGCCAGCCGCTTTCGGACTATCCAGCCGAAAAGAACGCTTGTGAGGCCGGAACGCTATTCGATAGTAACGTCTGCAGTGCCACCGATTACCATCACCCTGTGTGGTCCACCGGTGTCCACGGACAGTTCAAAGGATTCTGAGTCCTGAATGGTACGCGTATCGATGACTCCCTCATCAACGTGATCGATTCGAAGTCCAACGCCTTCGCGCTCGACATCTACATCACCATCATCCCCGATCTCATTCACCTCTTGTACGTCAACTGAGATGGAAAGAGTCGCCCCATCTTCGACTTCGAATTCAACGATTTCGTCGTCTTCGATCGTCGTATCGACACCTCCGCCGCCGAGCATGCTGGTACAGCCAGCAAGCGGCAGTACAGTCGCAAGCGAAATGAACGCGCGTCGGCGCATGCGGTCGACTACCCAGACGAGCAGGTAATATCTTCTGGCCGACTGAGTGCTCGAGCATCCTCAGGCGGGCAAGGAGACGCGACTGACCGGGAGGCGATAGGAGCCGTCCCAGAACTCGAGTTCGGAGACGGTCCAGGTGATCGGGTCGACGTCCCGATCGGCCAGTCGACGGGCGGTCGAGACGTCGCCACCTCGGGCGAGCGTGACGTGGGGGACGTAGTCGGGGCCCTCGAGTCCGGAGACTGTATCGAAGCTGTCGGTGAGGTCACGGTGGATCGACTCGAGGCCGGGGCTCTCGACGGCGAGATAGACGACCGGCGCAGAGCCCAGTGGTGGCTCCTCGAAGTAGTCGATTCCCGTGATACGGGCTTCGACCGCGGGAGCGCCCTCGAGCGCGCGGTGGGCGCGCTGTTGGAGGGCAGCGACGTGGTCGGCGTCACCGAGGCGTTTGAGCAGACAGGAGTGGTCGTCACGAACGCTGTCGAACCCGACCAGTTCGGGGTAAAGTTCGTTCGCGAGCGTGCGCACGCGACCGGGAACCGGGACGTTGACGCTGTACACGGGAGCTCAGTTCACCTTGTCCGGACCTAGGCGAGATCGACGTATGAGTCTGCCGTTCGTCGAACGGATTCAGAGCCGGTCGAACAACCAGAGGACCACGACGAGGGCGACGATGACCAGCAGGATCGGTGTCAGCAGACTGGTGAGCCAGCCGAAGACGATACCGACGATCTCGAGCACGAGGAGGATCGCCACCAGCGCGAGGACGATCTTCAACAGCGTCTCGACCGCCAGCTTGCCACGGGTATCGATCATACCTTCAGGTTTGCCTGACAATGTAAAAAGGTAGCGTCGGGACTGTCGGAAAGACCTATTTAGTCGGCTACGACATGTTCTGATAATGGAGGCGAGGGGGCGGCGGGCCCTGATTTGCGTGCTCGTAGTAGTTGGGTGTCTCATCACGCTCGGACCTGGTGCGTCCGCGGCCGTGGCCGGAGACGAGAGTGTACTCAATACTCAGCCTCAACAGCAACTCAACGAGAGCGACCAATCAGAAGAACAACTCAACGAG
This sequence comes from Natrarchaeobaculum sulfurireducens, assembly GCF_003430825.1. NCBI lineage: Archaea > Methanobacteriati > Methanobacteriota > Halobacteria > Halobacteriales > Natrialbaceae > Natrarchaeobaculum > Natrarchaeobaculum sulfurireducens. The sequence goes on from NZ_CP024047.1 coordinate 3,476,711, forward strand.
AGTGATCAGTTCGACGACGCCGACGACGTCCACATCGAGGTCATCCTCCAGGAGAACGGTTCGGCGACGTTCACCGTCGATTACCGGTTCGAGAACACGAGTTCCGAGGACTGGGAGACGCTTCGAGACGATGTCGAAGAGAATCCCGATAGCTACGCCGTCGCCGAACTATCCGACTGGAACGAGATCCTCGAAAAAGGTGAGAACGAAACCGACCGGGAGATGGAGCTTTCTGACGCCTCGGTCGCGACGGACACCAGTTCCACACCGCGAGATATGGGGCACGTTCAGGTTTCGTTCACCTGGTCTGCGTTCGCCCACGTCGAGTTGAATCGGATGGAAGTCGGCGGCGCGCTCGCCGGGTTCACCTTAGTCGACGATACCACGCTACAGCTATTCTGGCCCGACGAGTACGTCGTTCGCGACGTCGAACCCACGCCGGAGAATCCCCCCGATGAGTCGGTGCTCTGGGACGGCGACGGGACCGAGTTCTCCGACGGACAGCCCTGGCTCGTCCTGATCGAAAACGGCGAGTCGGCTGCCGACGAGACCGGCGACGACGTGGGTCCGGAGACGCCGTGGCTCGCCGTCGCCGGCGCTCTTGGACTCCTCGGGATCGGCGCCGCGGTCGGCTGGTGGCTCAAACGTGACAACGAGCCTACCGGACCGGCCAGCGAGACACCGGGCGGTTCGTCACCCACTCAGGCGACGGCTCCGGAGGGCACCCAGCGGCCACCACCGGAGTTACTGAGCAACGAAGAGCGCGTCCTCGAGTTACTCGAGCGCCGGGGCGGTCGCATCAAACAGCAGGAAGTGGTCTCGGAACTGCAGTGGACCGAAGCCAAGACGAGCCAGGTCGTCGGCAACCTTCGAGAGGCCGACGAGATCGACGTCTTCCGGATCGGCCGGGAAAACGTTCTCGCCCTGCCGGAAGAAGAGTAACGTCGACCGACACACGGCGAAGCCGGTCGGGTCGAGCCGAACGACGACCACTCGGCTGTGACATAGCGGCGTCGGAACCGCCGTCGGCGAACCGCCCGATCGGAGCACTGGCGTCACTGGGGACGACTCGAGCGATTCAGCAGGATTTAAGACTGTGGACTTCGTTTCTGGGCGCAATGACCGACTCCGTCGGCTGCGAATCCGCCCACAACGGGACCGACGGGTCTATTTCTCAGCGGCGGCGACGACCGCGGCGGGCCCCGTGAGCCCGTACTATACTACACCCCACCGACCCCGGTTCGTTCCGACATCCCTCAAACGCTAATTTCCCGGCCAGCATACGCTCTACCTTTAATTTTCACAATCCAAACCAATGAGTTTAAGTCCGTGCTCGCGTTTTCCTCGAGTACGACATGACACGCGTGGCACTTGCGTTCTCGGGCGGGCTGGACACTACTGTTTGCGTCCCGCTGCTCGAGGAAGAGTACGGATATGACGAAGTCATCGGCGTCACCGTTGACGTCGGTCAGCCAGCAGAAGAGTTCGACGAGGCCGAAGAAACCGCTGAGGCACTCGATCTGGAACACTACGTCGTCGACGCGAACGAGGAGTTCGCACAGCTCTGTCTCGACAGCGTACGTGCGAACGCGACGTATCAGGGCTACCCGCTGGGAACGGCGCTGGCCCGTCCCGTGATCGCCGAGGCGATCCTCGAGGTCGCCGAAGAAAACGACTGTACGGGCATCGCTCACGGCTGTACGGGCAAAGGCAACGACCAGCTCAGGTTCGAGGCAATCTGGCGCGACTCGGATCTCGAGGTCATCGCGCCCGTGCGTGAGCTCGGACTCACGCGCGAGTGGGAACAGGAGTACGCTGCGGAAAAGGAACTGCCCGTCGAGGGTGGCAGCGGCGGTGACTGGTCGATCGACACGAACCTCTGGAGCCGCTCGGTCGAGGGCGACGAGTTAGAGGACCCGAGCTACGTTCCGCCCGAGGAGATCTACGAGTGGACGCAGGCCCCATCCGGCGAGAGCCAGGAGATCGAGATCGCCTTCGAGGCGGGCTATCCCGTCGCCGTCGACGGCGTCGAGTACGAGCCCGTGGAACTCATCGAGCACCTAAACGACCTCGCCGGTCCGTACGGCGTCGGCCGCACGGATTCGATGGAAGACCGCATGCTCGGACTGAAGGTTCGCGAGAACTACGAACACCCCGCCGCGACGACGCTGCTCAACGCCCACGAGGCCCTCGAGGCGCTCGTGCTCACCCAGGAAGAACGCGAATTCAAACAGCTGATCGATCAGAAGTGGTCGAAGAAGGGCTATGAGGGCCTGATCGACGCACCGCTCGTGGACGCACTCGAGGGGTTCATCGCCGAAACCCAAGAGCGCGTCACCGGTACGGTCACGATCCGTTTCGAGGGCGGCCAGGCTCGTGCAGTCGCACGCGACAGCGACTACGCAGCGTACTCGGCTGAACACGCCTCGTTCGACACCGAAACGGTGGGCAAGATCACCCAGGAAGACGCGACCGGCGTCGCAAAGTACCACGGCTTCCAGCGCCGTCTGGCAAACGAGGCGATCGCCGCGAACGTCGAGGACGAAGAAGTAGAACTCGCGACCGACGGCAGCGGCACCGACGAATAACCATGACCGAGGAGAGCGCTCACGACGGGGAGTCGTCCGGTGGCGGTGATGGAGCCGACGCGTCGGGTGTCGTGCGGCGAGACCGCTTCAGCGGCGGCCCCGCCCGGAGCTTCCTCTCCTCGCTTGCAGCAGACGAACGGATCTTCGCGGCCGACCTCGAGGTCGACCGCGCACACGTCATCATGCTCGCGGAGTGTGAGATTATCGAGGCCGACGTCGCCGGTGAGATCCTCACGGCGATCGACGCCGTCGAAGTCGACGGCCACGACGCCCTTCCAGACGGCGAAGACGTCCACGAGGCCATCGAAACGGCCGTCATCGAACGTGTCGGTGCGGACGGTGGGAAGATGCACACCGCACGCTCGCGCAACGACGAAGTCGCGGCCTGCATCCGATACCGCCTGCGCGAGGACGTTCTCGCTGCGGTCGAGACGACGCTTGCACTTCGCGAGTCGCTGCTCGAGGTGGCCGACGCACACGACGAAACGGTGATGCCCGGCTACACCCACCTCCAGCCCGCCCAGCCGACGACGGTGGCCCACTGGGCGCTCTCTTATGCGGGAGCCGTCCGTCGAGACACGGCACGGCTGCTCGAGGCATATGGGCGCGTGAACCAGTCGCCACTCGGTGGGGCAGCGTTCGCCGGTACGCCGTTCGATATCGACCGCGAACGGACCGCCGAACTGCTGGGATTCGAGGGCGTCGTTGCAAACTCGATGGACGCCTCTTCGAGCCGCGACTTCCTGCTCGAGACCGTTCAGGCGCTGTCGACGCACGCGACGACGCTGTCGGGGCTGGCCGAGGACTTGATCGTCTTCGCCAACCGCGGCTTCGTTTCCCTCTCGGACGATTACTCCTCGACCTCGTCGATCATGCCCCAGAAGAAAAACCCCGACACGCTCGAACTCGTTCGCGCGGTCGCGGGCGACGCCGCCGGATCGGTCCAGGGGCTGACGACGACGCTCAAAGGACTACCCCGTGCGTACAATCGTGACCTCCAGCGGGCGACGACCTACGCCTGGGAGACCGTCGATGCCGTTACCGAGGCCAGCGAGGTCGCTGCGGGAGCGGTCGCGACGGCCGACTGGAACGAGGACACACTGGCGGCTGAAGCCGGTGAGGGCTTTTCGACGGCGACCGGCGTCGCGGACCTGCTGGCGATGGCCGGGCTACCGTTCCGGACGGCACACGAGGTGGTGGCGAACGCGGCGGAGAACGGATCGGATTACGATGCTATCGAGGCAGCCACCCAGGAGGTTCTGGGCGACTCTCTCGAGACGTTCGTCGATCCCGACGAGGTCGCGGCCGCGCTCGATCCCGCAACGAGCGTTGCGAGTCGCGACTCACGCGGTGGTCCCGCTCCCGAGTCAGTTGCGGACCAGCTCGAGCTCGGACGAGCGGCCTCTGAAGCTCATCGCGAGACGCACGCCGAGTTGGTGACAGCGCTCGAGGACGCACAGGCGATGCTTCGCGAGGAGGTGAACGGCTATGTCTAACGCCGGTTCGCCACGGGATGTGTCCTGGTCGCCGCGACCGCCGGCACGGCTGCGGCCGTCCCCGCGAGGGGACGAACTACTCACTATATGATACGACAATCGGAATCTCTCCGTAAAACATCTTTTTCACACCGTTAGCGGATAGTTCAGCTCTTGTAAGCTACCTGTTAAGTCCGAAGGCTTTAAGGGTGATCGGCTCCCAGGTGCGAATACAATGACCGAATGCGTCGAGTGCGGGGCCGAAGTGTCCCTGCACGACGATTTGGAAGTGGGAGAGATCGTTGACTGCACGACCTGCGGAGCCGAACTGGAAGTCGTCGACGTCGAGCCGCCAGTCCTCGAGCGAGCCCCGGAGCTCGAAGAGGACTGGGGTGAGTAACCTTGAAAGTAGGAATACTCTACTCACGCATCCGCAAGGACGAGAAGTTGCTGCTCAACGCGCTTCGCGAGCGCGACCACGAGGTCGAGAAGATCGACGTTCGCAAGCAGACGTTCGATATCAGCGAGGCCCCCGAGGGCCTTGGTGACCTCGACGTCGTCGTAGACCGCTGTCTCGCCACGAGTCGAAGCCTGTACGCCACGCAGTTCTTCGAGGCGTACGGCATCCCCGTGGTCAACAGCCACGAGACCGCGGACATCTGCGCCGACAAGGTGAAAAACAGTCTCGCGCTCGAGCAGGCTGGCGTCCCTACGCCCGCGACGAAGGTCGCGTTCACGAAGGAGACCGCGCTCGAGGCGATCGAAGCGTTTGGCTATCCCTGTGTGCTCAAACCCGTCGTGGGATCGTGGGGACGCCTGATGGCCAAGATCGACTCACCCGACGCGGCCGAGGCGATCTTAGAGCACAAGGCGACGCTCGGCCACTACGAGCACAAGATCTTCTACGTCCAGGAGTTCGTCGAGAAACCCGGCCGCGACATCCGCGTCGTCGCGACCGACGGCGAGCCCATCGCCGCGATGGTGCGCTCGTCGGACCACTGGATCACGAACGCCGCGAAAGGCGCTGAAACGGACGTCTTCGAGGTCGACGACGAGGCACGAGAACTCGTCGAGAACGCGAGCGACGCCGTCGGCGGCGGCCTGCTCGGGATCGATCTCATGGAAACTGAAGACGGCTATACGGTCCACGAAGTCAACCACACCGTCGAGTTCAAGGCGCTGGACGGTGCCGTCGAGACCGACGTCGCCGGTGCCGTCGTCGACTGGCTCGAGGCGAAAGTTGTGGCTGGCGACGACCAGGTGGAGGTGTCCGCCTGATGGCCGTCGACACCGACACCGACGTCGGCGAGGGCGGCGAGACCGTCACGGCAACCGTCGTCGGGGGCTCCGGCTTTACCGGCGGCGAACTGCTTCGCCTGCTCGCAGGCCACCCGAACGTCGAGCTCGCCGAGGTGACGAGCCGCTCGAAAGCGGGAAAGAGCGTCGGCTCTGTCCATCCGCCACTGCGCGGAGCGGACCTGCGCTTTACCGAACCAGATGACCTCGAGTCCGTCGACGTGCTGTTCGCCGCGACGCCCCACGGCGTCTCGATGAGCCAGATCGACGACTTCTTCGACGTTGCCGAGACGGTCGTCGACCTCTCGGCGGACTTCCGCCTCGAGACCGAAGAGCAGTACGACGAGTGGTACGACGGCCACGACGCGCCCGAGTACCTCGAGAAGGCGGAGTATGCCCTTCCGGAGATCAATCGGGAGAATCTCGCGGGCGCCGAGTTGATCGCCGGCGGTGGCTGTAACGCCACGGCCACGATTATGGGCCTCTACCCGCTCGTCGAGGCCGGCATTATCGACGGGGAGCAACAGATCGTCGTCGACGTCAAAGTCGGCTCCTCGGAAGGGGGAGCTGGCGGCGGCGAGGCCTCGAGTCACCCCGAGCGTTCGGGCGTCGTCCGTCCGTACGCACCGACGGGCCACCGACACGAAGCCGAGATCGAGCAGTTCCTCGGCACCTCGGTCGCGTTCACGTGCCACGCTGTCGACATGATCCGTGGTGCGAGCGCGACGAGCCACGTCTTCCCCTCGGGACCCGTCTCGAAGGGCGACCTCTGGAAGGCCTACCGCGGCTGTTATGAGGACGAGCCGTTCGTCCGGATGGCAGCCGGCGGCTCCGGCGTGTATCGGTATCCGGAACCGAAGGCCGTCGCCGGGACGAACTACGCCGAAGTCGGCTTCGAACTCGATCCGTCGAACAAGCGCGTCGTCGTCTTCTCGGCGATCGACAACATGATGAAGGGGTCGGCCGGCCAGGCCGTCCACGCCGCCAACATCGCCCTCGGCTTCGAGGAAACCGCCGGACTCGAGTTTGCGGGACTGCATCCCGTGGGGGCACCCTGAAATGACAGTCGTCGTCAAAATCGGCGGCGCACGCGCCGTCGATCCCGAAGGTGCGCTCGCGGACGTCTCGAACCTCGTCGAGGAAGGCGAAGACGTCGTCCTCACCCACGGTGGCTCGACGGCCGTCGACGAGACGCTCGAGGACCTCGGCCAGGAACCAACCTACGTCGAGACACCCGGCGGCGTCGTCGGGCGCTTTACCGACGAGGACACCATGGACGTCTTCAAGATGGTGATGCCCGGCACGCTCAACACCGACCTTGTCGAGAGCCTACAGAACGAGGGCGTGAACGCGGTCGGGCTCTCGGGGCTCGACGGCAAGTTGCTCGAGGGCAAACGCAAGTCGGCCGTTCGCGTCAAAGAAGACGGCAAGAAGAAGATCAAACGCGGCGACCACTCCGGGAAGATCGAGTCGGTCAACGCGGAGTTGCTCGAGACGCTGCTGTCGGGCGGCTACACGCCCGTCGCCTCCGTCCCCATGCTGGGCGCGGAAAAAGACGGCGGGTACACCGCCGTGAACGCCGACGCCGACCGCGCCGCCGCGGCCATCGCGGGCGCACTCCGTGCCGACCTCGTTCTCCTCACCGACGTCTCGGGCATCTACGAAGACCCCGACGACGAGTCGACGAGGATCGATTCGGCGTCGACCCCCGAGGCCTTCGAGTCGGTCAAGCAAGCCGCTGAAGGGTTCATGACCAAGAAGGTCATGGCCGCCGAGGAAGCGCTGGACGGTGGTGCCGCGTCGGTCGTCGTCGCGACGGCCAACGCCGACGAGCCCATCTCGGGTGCACTGAGTGGCGAGGGCACGACGCTCGAGCCCGGCGTGCTCGCCGACGGCGAGGAGGTGGAACAGTGAGCGACCACGACTTCATCTCCGGCAGCAAGCCCATCCCGCTCGAGCGCGGCGAGGGGCCGTCTCTCTATGCCAAAGACGGCACCGAGTATCTCGACGCCGGCGCGAGCTACGCATGTACGCCGCTGGGTCACAGCCATCCGGCTGTCGTCGAGGCGGTCCAAGAGCAGGTCGGCGAACTCACGTTCGTCGACTCCTCGTTCCCGGTCGAATCCCGCGAGAACGCCTACGCGGCGCTCGTCGCCTCGGCACCAGCTGGCCTCGAGTCGGCCTGGTTCTGTAACTCCGGCACCGAGGCCAACGAGGCCGCACTGAAGTTCGCCCGCTCGGCGACCGGTAACTCGAAGATCATCGCCGCGACTCGCTCGTTCCACGGTCGAACAATGGGGTCGCTCGCAGCCACCTGGAAGGACGCGTACAAGAAGCCGTTCGAGCCGCTGGCCGGGGACGTGGAGTTCGTCCCGTACGGCGACAGCGAGGAACTCGCCGAGGCCGTCGACGACGAAACTGCGGCCGTGATCCTGGAACCGATCCAGGGCGAAGGTGGGATCAACGTCCCACCGGCGGGCTACCTCGAGACGGCCCGAGAACGCACCGAGGAGGCTGGCGCGGCGCTCGTCTTCGATGAGGTCCAGACCGGCATGGGCCGGACGGGCGAGATGTGGGCCTGCCAGAACGCAGGTGTCACGCCAGACATCCTCACGACGGCGAAAGGCCTCGGCAACGGCCTACCCGTCGGCGGCGTCGTCGTCCGCGACTGGATCGCCGACGGCGCGGCCTCGCACAACGCCACGTTCAGCGGTGGCCCCGTCGTCACCGCAGCGGTCCACGCCACCATCTCGACACTGCTCGAGGAGGAGTGGCCCGCCCACGCCGCCGAGCTGGGCGAGTACCTCACGAGCGAACTCGAGGCGGCACTGGGCGAGGAGGTCCGTGAGGTCCGCGGCGAGGGCCTGCTCGTCGGCATCGAGTTGAAACGCGGTTCGAACCGCGTCGCTCGCGATCTGGCGCTCGAACACCAGATCCTGGCGCTGCCGGCGGGACGGACCGTTCTCCGGCTGCTCCCGCCGCTCGTGATCGACGAGGCGGAAGCCGACTCGATCGTCGCTGCACTGGCCGAGATCGTCGCCCCCGAAGCACAGGCCGAATCATGAGCGCGTCGATGGACGACACCACGGCCGTCTCGCTCGAGGACGCCCGCACCCTGTTGGTCGATCTGGTCTCGATCCCCTCGCCGTCAGGCGAGGAACGCGAAGCAGCCAAACGGCTCGTCGACTTCTTCGAAGCCCACGACCGCGAGGTCTGGATCGACGCCGTCGGCAACGTGCGTGCACCCGCGGACGACTCCGTCCTGTTGACCTCACACATCGACACCGTTCCGGGTGACATCCCGGTCGAGGTCGAAGCGACCGGCGACGACGAGATCCTCTGGGGTCGCGGCAGCGTCGACGCGACGGGTCCACTGGCGGCGATGGCCGCCGCAGCCGTCCGAACGGGCGTCTCGTTCGTCGGCGTCGTCGGCGAGGAAGTCGACTCGAGCGGGTCGCGCTATCTCATCGACGACCGTGAGACGGCCCCGGAAGCCGTCGTCAACGGCGAGCCATCCGGTGCTAACGGCATCACACTCGGTTATCGTGGCCTGCTCGCCGGTACCTACGTCGCGACCAGCGAGTCTGGGCACACCTCCCGACCGGATCCGAACGCGATCCAACACGCCGTCAGCTGGTGGTCGGCCGTCGAAGACCGGTTCGAAGGTGGCGAGTACGAACCCATCTTCGAGCAGGTGACGACCAAGCCCGTCGACATCCAAGGCGGTATCAGCGAGGATGGGCTCTCCGTCGAGGCGACGATGGACGTCCAGTTACGCGTCCCGCCCGCCCTCGACGTCGAAACGGTTCGCGAAGCCGCAGAGGCCGAACTCGAGGTCGGAACCGTTACCTGGAAGGACAAGGTTCCGCCGGTGATGATGAGTCCGCGTACGGAGGTCGCCCGGGCGTTTCGGGTCGCCATCCGCAACGAGGGCGAAGAGCCGCGACTGCTCAGAAAGACCGGCACCAGCGACATGAACGTCTACGCCAGCGCCTGGGACTGTCCGATGGCCACCTACGGCCCCGGCAACTCTGACCTCGATCACGCACCCGACGAGCGACTCTCGCTCGCCGAGTTCGACCGATCGGTCGCGATTCTCGAACGGGTCGCGACCACACTCAGTGAAGGTGACGACGAATGACCGACGAACCACGACACTTCCTCGAGATCGACGACGTCTCGACCGACGAACTCGGTGCGATCCTCGATCGTGCCGACGAGTACAAACGCGCCCAGCACAACGGTGAGGCCCACGAAGACCTCGACGGGCAGACGCTGGGGATGATCTTCCAGAAGCCGAGCACCCGGACCCGCGTCTCCTTCGAGACGGGGATGACACAACTCGGCGGCCACGCCGTCTTCCTCGGCGAGGACGACATCCAGCTTGGCCGGGGCGAACCGCTAAAAGACACCTCCCGTACCCTCTCGCGGTACGTCGACGCCGTGATGGCCCGCGTGTTCAAACACGAGAACGCGGAGGTGCTCGCCGAGTACGCCACCGTCCCCGTGGTCAACGGCCTGACAGACGACGCCCACCCCTGCCAGACGCTCGCGGACTTACAGACGATCCGCGAACTCGAGGGTGGGTTCGACGGCGTTTCGGCGGCCTGGGTCGGCGACGGCAACAACGTCGCCCAGTCGTTTGCCGTGGGGTGTGCACTGACCGACATCGACCTCACCGTCGCGACGCCAGAAGGCTACGGGATCGACGACGCGGTCGTCGAACGCGCCCGCGAACTGGGCGGGAACCTGGCGGTGACGAACGATCCCGTCGAAGCGGCCACGGACGCTGACGTTATCTACACTGACGTCTGGATCAGCATGGGTCAGGAGGACGAACGCGACGTTCGTATGCAGGCGTTCGAGGGCTTTCAGGTCAACTCGGAGCTGCTCTCTTATGCCCCCGACGCGTCGGTGATGCACTGTCTCCCCGCACACCGCGGCGAGGAGGTCACCGACGCAGTCGTCGAGAGCGACCAGTCGGTCGTCTTCGACCAGGCAGAGAATCGACTTCACGCCCAAAAGGCGCTGTTGAGTTGGCTGCTCGAGTAGTACGACCGCGAACTGAGTGAGCGGCTTTTTGTTCTCTCGCTGAACGACGTGACGCGACGGCCAGCGAGAGCGTTGCTCTCGCGAGACGGATTTTTGCGTGAGGGTGAGCAAAGCGAACCCGAGCGGAAAACGGTGGCAACGAAGGTGCTGGTGAGTTGGCTGCTCGAGATCCGTTCGAGTGGTCAATCGACGCTTTTTGCTGGTCAAGTACTGGTTTGTGGTTCCCAGGGAGTTGTTATCTAGCTGAACTGTCTCGAGGGCTTATCCCGCTGTCAGAGGGCGAGACGAGTACATGGCATTCAGAGTAGTACTCGCGGTCGTCATCATGCTCATCGGCCCCGCAGCGTTGTTCACACTCATCTTGCTGTGAGTAGTCGAGGAAGTCGGCTCGAGAGGTGGAAGAATATGACCCATCAGAGGCCGTAGACGACGTAACCAGACGGATACCGAGATCGATGCCGCACACTGGTCGGCGGCTGGCTGTCTCCGGCACGTGTCCCCGAACCGGTCGATGCGGGACCGGCCCGCGCGTTCGGTACCGAACGCGGAGGGAACGGCAAATCCGCGCACTTTTCCCCCTCGCCTCCGTCTCGAGCGACAATGAGTCTCAGTCTCTCCGCCGACCGACCGTCGGTGCCCGACGAGGCAGACAACGGCGTCTGGCTCGAGTGTATCGAGTGCGGTGAAACCTACGCGCCGTTCGAGGCCGTTCGGTACACCTGTGACGAATGCGACGGCCTGCTCGAGGTTCGGTACGCCGACCTCCCGACGTTCGACGAGTTCGAGGGCCACGGCGTCTGGCGCTACGCTCCAGCCTTGCCGCTCGAGGAGGGCGTGACGATCCAGGAGGGTGCGACGCCGCTGTATGAGGTCCCTCGACTCGAAGAAAGCGTTGGCGTCGAGGCGCTGCGCATCAAACACGAGGGGATGAACCCCACCGGCTCGTTCAAAGACCGCGGGATGACTGTCGGCACGGCCGTCGCGAAGGAACTCGGCGTCGGCCGACTCGCCTGTGCGTCGACCGGCAACACGAGCGCCGCACTGGCGGCCTACGGCACCCGTGGCGGAATGGAAACGCTCGTCCTTCTGCCCGCAGGGAAAGTCGCCGCCGGCAAGGTGGCCCAGGCCAGCCTCCACGGCGCGCGCATTCTCGAGGTCGACGGCAACTTCGACGCCTGTCTCGACATCGTCCAGGACCTCGCCAGCCGCGGTGAGGTCTACCTGCTGAACTCGCTGAACCCCTTCCGACTCGAGGGCCAGAAGACGATCGGTCTCGAGATCCTCGAAGCGTTCCAGGCCGACTACGATGCGTTCCCCGACCGGATCGTCCTGCCGGTGGGCAACGCGGGCAACACCTCGGCGCTGTACAAGGCGTTCCGCGAGCTCGTTCAGGCGGGTGCACTCGAGCCCGAAGAGGTTCCGAAGCTAACCGGCGTCCAGGCCGAGGGGGCCGCGCCGATGGTCGAGGCCATCGAAAACGACGCCGACGAGGTTCGTCGGTGGGACGACGTCGAGACGCGGGCGACGGCGATCCGGATCGGCAATCCGGTCAACGCGCCGAAGGCCCTACCCGGCATCCGCGAGACCGGTGGCACGGCGATCTCGGTCTCAGACGAGGAAATCACCGACGCCCAGCGCGACCTCGCCCGCGAGGGGATCGGCGTCGAACCCGCCTCCGCGGCCTCCGTCGCTGGCCTACGAAAACTCCGCGCCGAGGGGATCGTCGACGACGACGAGCGGGTCGCCTGCCTGACGACGGGCCACCTGCTCAAAGACCCCGACGCAGCCGCAGCCGCTGGCGGCGATCCGGAGCCGGTGCCGGCCGACACCGACGGCGTGCTGGCCCATCTCGAGGAGTAGCCCACGGACGCACGACCTGCGTCAGACGGTCTGACGCGTGACTGACTGAGCTTTTTCACGGCGGGAATAAGACGGACTAACAGACCCATGGCCGCCGAGCAACGATCCGCCACGCGAACGCGTGGAGACGCCGACGCACCGGCACCCGCTCCGGATATCGACCTCGAGTTTCGCTCTCCGCTCGAGTCGGCGCTGTTGCGCACCGACGACCCAGACGAGGTGCCAACGGAGCTGGTGCTGTCACACCGAATCGAACGAACGAAGCTGCAGTCACAGATCGCCGCCCTCGAGCGAGAACTCCAGGCCAGCGAGCACCGGCGAACGCAGATCATCACGCAGTACGAACGACTACTCGAAGAACGGACGACTGAGCAAGAGCGAACTCGAGACGAGTGTTCGAAATCCGGGTTGCTGGGGCGGCTGTTCGACGGTCGCTAGCCGCAGCCGTCAGTCCGAACAGCCGACTTCGGCCGACGTATCCGCGTCGACCTCGATGGATCCGTCAGCCGGCGTCGACGAAACCTCACGGACGAACTCGAGGAAGTTCTCGAAGACGAGTTTCGCCTCGCAGGCTGCACGGTAGTTTTCCGCGGTGATCTCGGCGAGGACCGACTCGAGTCGCTCGTCGGAGAGGTTCTTGCGGTGGACGAGCGAGCGAGCGGTTTTCGGGTCGTATTCGGGGTGAAACTGGACACCGAAGACTCGGTCACGGCGAAAGCCGTGGTTCGAATACTCGTTTTTCGCGAGCGGCGTCGCCCCCGGCGGCAGTTCGGAGACCTCGTCCGAGTGGCTCGTAAAGGCCGTGAACGTCTCGTCGATGCCGTCGAACAGCCGTGAATCAGTCGTGCGCTCGATTTCGCTGTAGCCGACCTCGTAGGCACCCATGTCCTCGACGGTGCCGCCGAGGACGTCCGCTAACAGCTGGTGACCCCAACAGACCCCGAGACACGGAATGTCGCGGTCGACCGCGCCGGCGACCCACGATTTGGTCGCGTCGATCCAGTCGTCGTCCCAGTAGACAGACGACCGAGAACCGGTGATCACGACGGCGTCGAATCCGTAGTCGTCGGGCACCGTCCCGGTCGTCACGTCGTACTCCGACAGCGAAGCGTCGAGCTCGCGCCGGAAGTTTCGCGTCGTATTCTCGTCCTGGTGGGCGGCGTTCAGGACGGCAATTCGAAGCTGGCTCATCGGCCGCTAGTGGAGACTCCGCACGGATAGCCTTTCTGTACAACGCCGACGTTGCCGCGATCGTAGACGGAGCCTACTGGTGACGTCACGACCGATTCACGCGGTCCGCTCTCGAGGACGAAACACTCTGAGAAAGTGATAGACGCCGTGGGACACGTCGCCATCGACGGGGGCTACGTAGCGGTTCGCGAGAGCCGAGCGGCGGCGTGTCAGTCTTCGAGGTATGTCCGTGCCGCAGCCGCCAGCAGTTCACCCGCCGCAAGCACCGCCTCCCACTCGATCGACTCGTCCGGGAAGTGAGCCTGCTGGATCTCGCCCGGTCCGAACAGCACCGTCGGAATTCCGGCGTGAACGTAGTGGCGACTATCCGCGCCGTAGGTCGCCCCCCGCGGTGCGGTGTCGGACAGTCCCGCAGCCGTCATCGCGGACTGTACGGCCTTGACCACGGGCTCGTCGGGGTCGATCTCGGCCGGTTCGAACTGGATCGAAAAGCGCTCGAACGCCGGTGGGTTCGCCCCGAGGAAGGGGTCCGCCGCAACGACGGACGCCAGCCGCTCATCGAACTCCCGTTCGACCTCGTCGACGGTTTCACCGGGCGCGACGCCAATTCTGACCTCCGCTGTGAGTTCGTCGGGTACCGACGACGCCCAGCGACCCGCCTCGAGGCGACCGAAACAGACCGGCCACGGGATCGGAAACGCCTTGTACAGCGGGTGTTCGACGCGCTCACCGCGCTCCGACTCGAGGTCCGAAAAGGCCTGTCGGATGCGCTCGAAGTGGGGGAGAACGGACTCGCCGTGCCAGCGCGTCGCCGCGTGTGCCGACCGGCCCTCGATGCGGAGACGCTTCATGAGGCTCCCCTCCGTGGCGATCACCGGCCGGCAGTCCGTCGGCTCGGCGACGATCGCCGCGTCCCGCTCGAAGGGGTACGGGTTCTCGAGTGCGGCGGCCGCGGCACCGATGCCGCCTTCCTCCTCGCCGACGACGCTCTCGACGACGAGTCGGCCGTCGAAGTGGGGATCGGAGGCCGCGAGGTGGCGAGCAGCGAAGATCGCCGCCGCCAGCCCGGATTTCATGTCCGTCGCCCCACGGGCCGTAAGCGTCCCGTCCCGCCAGCGCGGCTCGAACGGCTCCCCAGTCCAGCCGCTGTCGGCTGGTACCACGTCCACGTGGCCGTTCAACACGAGCGTTCGGCCAGCATCGGGATCGCCGAACTCGAGGACGCCCGCGACGCTCGGCCGATTCGCCGTCTCGATCGCAGACGGATCGTCGGGAAACGACGGGTGATCGGCCAGCCGCTCGGGGTTGGCCTCCCAGGTGTACGTCTCGAAGCCGGCCTGCTCGAGGAACTCGCGAAGCCACTTCTGGGCTGGGGCCTCGTCTCCAGGGGTGGTCTCGAATCGACAGAGGTCGTCGACGAACGACCGCAACTGCTCGTCCCACGCGGTCGCAAAGGTCATACGTCAGCGATCCCCGAGAGAGGCAAAATAGCTTCGGAATCGCTGTCGCTCGCCCGTTTTGTAAGAGTAGGGACGAGAGGATAGACGACGGCCTCGACGTCGGCTCGGTCGATCCGGTGGACTGGATTCCAGGCATCTCCCCGAACCAGCCAGGAGGAAAAACAGCGTACAGCAGTCGGCCTCAGTTCCGGCCGAGTTTGCGGTCGATCCAGGGTTTGGCGAATGGACCGACGAGCAGCCAGAAGATCACCAGCGACAGGATCGGCGAGAGCCAGCGACCGTACTCGAACGGATTGATGAAGATCATGTACGAACCGTCCGAAAGCTGCAGGGCGGTCCGGAGGTTGTCCTCGGCGATGTCTCCGAGGACGACCCCGAGAACGAACGCGATCACCGAGTAGTTGTACCGAACCATGTAGAAGCCGATCACGCCGAAGATGATGATCGTCAGGATGTCGATCGGGTTGATCCGGAGGGCGTAGGTCCCAAGGAACGAGAGAACGACGACCATGGGGATGATGTAGTTCGTGTCGATCTTCGTCAGGTAGCCCAGGCGAGTGACCGCACCCAGTCCAACGACCAGGATGACGACGTTACCGATGAGCAGTGCCAGCAACATCGTGTATGTCAACAGCAACTCACCGTCGGCCTGAAACATCTGCGTGCCAGGCGTGACGCCGTGCATCAACAGGCCGCCGATGAGAACGGCCGTCGACGAACTCCCCGGAATACCGAAGGAGATCGCCGGCACGAGCGAGCCAGCGACGGTCCCGTTGTTCGATGACTCCGAGGCGACGACGCCGACCTCGTTGCCCGATCCGAACGTTTCGGGCTCACTCGACGATCTGACGGCTTCGGAGTAGGCAACGAAGTTCGAGACCGTCGCGCCTGCACCCGGAATCGCCCCGACGATCATACCGATCATTCCCGATTTGAACACCGTCACGGGCCGGCTGAACGTCGACTTGATCCCCTCTCTGATGCCGCTGGCGTCGATGGTGACTTCACCCTCGGCGATTCCACCTTTCTGCCCGGCGAGTTTCATCATCTCGGCGATCGCGAACAGTCCGATGAGCACGGCGACGAAGTCGATTCCGTCGAACAGCAGCAGGTGATCGGAGTATCGCCGGTCGGTGGCCACCGGCTGTGCCGACCCGATCGTCGTGACGAGCAAGCCAGCGAATCCAGCCAACAGCCCCTTCGCGAACGATCCCCGCGTGATCACCGTGATCATACAGAGCCCGAGCAGGGCGACCAAGAACCGCTCGGGCGTCCCAACCGCAAGCACCATCTGCGCGAGCAGCGGCGAGAACAGGATCAGCGCCGTGATCGTGAACAGGCCAGCAAACGCCGAGGCAGTCGCCGAGATCGACAGCGCCGTTCCCGCCCGACCCTGCTTCGACATCGGATAGCCGTCGAACATCGTCGCTGCCGACGACGACACCCCCGGTGTATTGATCAGGATCGCGGCGATAGATCCGCCGTACATCGAGCCGCTGTACACCCCGACGAGCAGGATAATCGCCGGTGCTGCATCGAGTGGCAGCGTCAGCGGCAGGATGATCGCCATCCCGAGTGGCGGGCCAAGTCCGGGCAACCCGCCGACGACGATCCCGAGAAGGACGCCTGCCAGCAGCCAGATCAGGATCTCGAGATCGAGCAGCGCAAGCGAGGCGTCGACGAACGTCTCGAAGCTCATACCAACATCACCAGCCACTCACCGACTGCAGCCGGAAGGGTAGACAGCCCGAGCAGGTCGTCCGGCGGCGTCGGCTCCCAGCCGGTGAGCCAGCCCTCAGCGATGTCGCTGCTGATGACTTCGTAGAACAGGTACGCCGTCACGAACGCGATCACGACGAGTCCCGCCGCTTTGAGCAGGTCCATCCGAACCCAGAGCGCCCAGAGGGTGACGAAGATCGGCGTCGCATACAGCATTCCGATCGTGAACGTGAGGATCATATACAGCACACAGAGCACACCGGTCACCGCCGGCCCCAGCGGGTCGTCGATGTCGTACGTATACATCGCGGCCGACTCGGTTTCCTCGTCGACCTTCGCTCCTTTCTCCCGTGCGTCGTCCATCCCGTCGTCGCCGAGGATCTGCTTCGGTTCGGCGACGAACGATTTCGTCGCCTCGCCGACTCGTTCGCGCATGCCAACGGCAGCGACGAGTAACGCAACACCGACGACGACCCGGTACTGGATCGCACCAGTCTCGAGGTACGTCGTTACGGCACCGTAGGACAGGTAAAGCCCGAGGGCACCTGCCAGCAGCGGCGCAACGACGGTGAGGTAGTTTCGTGCCAGGATGAGAAACGCCAGCAGCGCCGTCCCACCGGCCATTACCCGTGGGAACTCGGCCGCGACTGGCGAGAACTCGCGTGCACCCCAGAACATGTAGACGCCGACAACCAGGAACAACAGCAACAGAACGTGTTCCATCGTCGGTCGTTCCCGTAACACGGTTTGGCCCGCGTCCAAAACCCGTTGTGCAACGGCCCCGATACGTCCCTGAAAATCGTCTACTGCAGATCGTCCATTCCCCATTGTCAATCACGTCTCAAGATAGTCTGTGTCGTCTTCGTCCATCCCGATACAGTCCCCTTCACAGAACCGAATCCTCGCGGTGGCCTCCAGACAGCGCTCGCTCGAGCGAACGGCGTCGGACACGCTCGAGCGGATTCGACGTATGCACGTTTCACGTGGAATCGAAATATGGTGTGGCCAGTCGACTACGACTCTTCTTCGGCCAACTCGTTGAACGCGTCGAACCCGCCGATGGCGTCTTCGACCTGCTGTTCTTGCTCCTCGACGATGCCCGTCCAGGCCTCCTCGGCTGCATCCATGTCGCCGTACTCGAGGATGTTGCCCGTGTCTTCGGCCCACTCCTGGGCGCTATCGCTGTTGACGCCGACTTCGACCGCCTCTGAGATGATCTGCCGTTCTTCTTCCGGCGTGCCAGCCGGGGCGAGTTGGGTCTGGGTGAACTCTACGAGCCACGCCATACTGTCGCCGTAGTTCGTGATCATATCGAGGTCCTCCCCCATCTCCGTCGCGTCGACCTCGATGTCCATCAGGTTCACGACGGTGTAGGCCTCGCCGCTCTCTTCGGCACCGATCGCGGAGGTGTTCGTCGCGAACCCGGCAGCGACCTCGCCGGACTGGACCGCCTCGCTGGTCGGTCCGCCACCGTCGTACGGGACGGAGTTGTCGTACTCGAGGCCGTAGTCGTCTCGTAAGAGAAGCGTCGCGAGGTGGCTGTCGCTTCCTGCACCCTGGTACCCGAAGCCGGAGATGTCCCCGTCCGCGTACGCGTCGCGAAGCGCACCGTAGTCTTCGATACCGTACTCCTCGCCGAGGTCGCGGTTGACGATGAGCGTGTAGCCGAACGTGCCAGCGTAGCTAATCGGCTCGAAGTCCTCCTCGATGTGGAAACTATCCTCGAGCCCCTCGGCCGCCCAGGTGAAGTGTGCGCCGGCCGAGTTGACCGTTCCGAACGTATAGCCGTCGGGGTCTTGGGTCGACAGCCACTCGGTCCCGACCATACTGCCAGCGCCCGGACGGTTGTCCACGTCGACTGATTGGTCGAGCGGCCCTTCCATCCCCGGAAGAATCTGTCGAGCGTACGTGTCGGTCCCACCGCCTTCCGACCACGGAATCATCCACGTCAGCGAGTCAGTCGGGAACCCGTCTCCGTTTCCGCTACCGTTGTCATCGTCGTCACCGAGGCAGCCGGCCAGACCGACTGCACCAAGTGCACCCATTGACGAAACGAAGTGTCGTCGTTTCATGCTACCAGATCACATGAACCATTATCTTATAATGCTTTCGAGCAAAACATGGACAGAACTAGAACATCCTATGCGTAGATAATACATACTCGGTTGACACTCCTCGGCTACTCTCGTGGCAGGTCTGATAAGTATCCGACAGTATAGTGTACGTATATCACAGCGAGACCGAATGTACTCGCATGGACCACCGGAACGCGAAAGCGCGAGTAAAAGAGACGATCGTAGCACGCGACGACGACCTCCTTGAGACGCTCGAGCGCCTCGTTTCCGCGAAGTCAGTGACCGGAAACGAACGCTGTGGTCAGCAGGTGATGCTCGAGGAATTCGAGCGACTGGGACTCGAGGTTGACACCTGGGAACCCGAGGCCGACGCGCTCGAGGATCACCCTGGCTACTTTCGTACTTCATCGTACGAGGACTGCGGGTACGAGGGACGTGAAAACGCCGTCGCGACGGTTCCCGGCACCGGTGACGGGCCGACGCTCGCGCTGTCGGGACATATCGACGTCGTTCCTGCAGACCCGGAGTCGGCCTGGGAATCCGATCCGTGGACGCTGCGACGTGAGGGTGATCGGGTGTACGGTCGCGGTGCGTCGGATATGAAAGGTGGACTCGCCGCGATGCTTCTCGCCGTGACGGTGCTGGCTGAGGAAGGAATCGACCTCGCAGGCGACCTCTACGTCCAGAGCACGATCGAAGAGGAAGACGGCGGTGTCGGCGGCCTCCTCTCGGTGCTCGAACGCGGTTACGTGCCGGACGCGGCGATTATCCCCGAGCCGTTCGGCCTGCCGAACGTCGGCATCGCGAGCGCCGGCGTGATGTTCTTCGACGTGACCGTCCCGGGAAAGAAAGCTCACGCGGCGTGGGGCCACCAGGGCGTCAGTGCGTTCGATAAGGCCTGTCACGTTCGTAGCGCGCTGAACGCGCTCAACGACGAGCGACAGACCAGTATCGACTTCCCGCCCGCCTATGGCGCGGATCCCTCCCTGGAAGGACACGTAACGAACATCAACGTCGGCGTCGTCGAAGGCGGCGACTGGCCCGCGTCGGTCCCCGCGGAAGTGACCATGCACGGGCGCGTCGGCTGGCCACCGGGCGAGAGCCGCGCCGAGGTGCGCGAGGCGATCGAGGAGGCGATCGAGGCCGCTGCGAGCGAGGACGAGTGGCTCGCCCAGCACCCACCGACCGTCGAGTGGACCGGCTGGAACGCCGCCCCACACGAGGTCCCACGGGACGCCGAGATCGTCGAGATCGTCAAGAGAAACGCCGAGTCGACCACCGGCGAGGACGGGACGTTCGTCGGCGGTAACGCCGCGCTCGACGAGCGGTTCTACCAGCGATACTACGACGTCCCCGTCGTCACAGCCGGCCCGTACGGTCCGAACCTCCACGGCGTCGACGAGTACACGACGGTCACGTCGTTGCTCGAGACCGCCCAGACGCTGGCCGTCTCAGCGATCGACTACTGCGGACTCGCCGAATAGCGTGTGACGGCTCCCGTGCCGGCTACGGCCGGCCCAGCACACGGGGTACCCGGACGGAAACCAGCGAACGCCTTCGCTCAGTCCTCGATGTGGTCCTCGAGAAAGCCGAGTAGCTGATCGTTGACCGCGCGTGAGCGCTCGATGAACGCGAGGTGACCTGCACCCTCGAGCGAAACGAACTCGCCACGGGGAAGCCCACGTGCGAGGTCCCGACCGGCATCGACCGGGACGAGTTCGTCTGCCGTGCCGTGGACAACCTGGGTCGGTTGTGTCACCTCGACCAGCCAGTCGCGCGCGTCGAAACCCTCGAGTGCGGCGACCTGTGCCCCCCAGCCGTCACGGTCGGCGTCGCCGTCGGCTCGCCACTCGACGATTCCGTCGAGGACGTCAGGCTGTGTCTCGCAAAATTCCGCGGAGAACGCCGCCTCGAGTGACGACTCGAGGGCCTGCCGATCGTCGGGTGGAGCGAACAGCGCTTCGAGGCCGAAGGCGTCGGCGCGGGCGGCGGTTCCGAACAGCGAAAGTGTCTCGACGCGGGTCGTCGACCGGGCCGCCTCGAGGGCGACTGCACCGCCGAGGCCACAGCCGACGACGTGGGCGCGCCGGTGGCCGCAGTCGGCGAGGACGGCCTCGAGATCGGCAACGAGCGTCTCGAGGCTGTAGGGGCCGGACGGGGCGTCAGAGCGACCGGTCCCCCGGAGGTCCCAGACGATGGCCTCGAACGGGCCGGCGACGGCCGCGTGTTGCCACCCCCAGAGCCAGCCCCCGAGGCCAGCATCGGAGACGAAGACGACCGGGTCGCCGTCACCGTCGCGCTCGTAGTACAGCGACACCTGGCCGTTCGACGCGGTTGGCATGCTCGCCGATAGGAACTGGAGCAAGGCGACGGTTTCGGTTCGGTCGAAAACAAACAGGCTCGAGCGAGACGGTCAGTCCGCGTTCGAGGCCCTCCGTTTCCCGTCGAACCAGCGCTTGATGAACGGCCCAAAGAGGATGACGAAGATCAACAGCGTCAGGACCGCTGCGAGCGGGCGCTGCGTGGGGTCAACGAAGATCGAGTACGACCCGATGACGGGGAAGTCGTCGTTTCCAAGCAACAGCCCGCGCCAGAAGTTGTCTTCGGCGATACTGCCGAGGACGACCCCGAGGACGAACGCGATCACCGAGTAGTTGTGCCTGACCATGTAGAAGCCCACGATGCCGAAGACGACGAGCGTGAGCAGATCGACCAGATAGTAATCGAGCACGTACGTCCCGAGGAACGAGAGGACGATCACGAACGGGATAATGTAGTTCGTATCGATTCTGGTGAGGATGCCGAGTCGGGTCACCATCGAGAGGCCGAACAGCAAGATGATGAGATTTCCGACGAGCAACGCGAGCAACATGACGTAGGTCGTCAGCAACTCGCCGCCGGCGTCGAACATCGAGCGACCGGGGGTCAGCCCGTGCATGAGGAGTCCGCCAATGAGGATCGCCGTCGAGGAACTGCCGGGAATGCCGAAGGCGATCGCTGGGATAATCGATCCGGCGACGGTCCCGTTGTTCGACGCCTCGGAAGCGACGACGCCGGCTGCGTTCCCCTGGCCGAACGAGCCGGGATCATCGGAACTACGGACGGCTTCCGAGTACGCGATGAAGTTCGAGACGGTCGCGCCCGCGCCGGGGACGGCCCCGACGAACATCCCGATGAAGCCGGATTTTATCATCGTCACTGGGCGGGCGAACGTCTCTTTGATGCCATCGACGACGCCGCCACCGATCTCGATGTCGGTCTGGGCGATGGAGCCTTGCTGGCCGGCCAGTTTCATCATCTCCGCGATTGCGAAGAGACCGATCAACACGGCGACAAAGCTGATCCCGTCGATCAGCTCGAATCGAAGGCTTTCCGGCCCGAAGACGTACCGGCGTTCACCCGTCATCTGGGCCGTGCCGACGGTCGTCACGAGCAAGCCAGCCGCCCCGGCGAGCAGTCCCTTCGCCATCGATCCTTTCGTGACGACGACGATCATCGCCAATCCGAGCACCGCGACGAGGAAATACTCGGCCGTCCCCACCCGCAGGATCAACGCGATCAGCGCGGGCGAGAAGATGATCAGTGCCGCGATGGTGAACAGCCCTGCGATGGCGGATGCGGTCGCCGAGATAGACAGCGCCGTCGCGGCGCGTCCCTGTTTCGACATGGGGTAGCCGTCGAACGTCGTCGCAGCGGACGACGAAACGCCCGGAGCGTTAATCAACACCGCCGTGATCGAGCCACCATACATCGCGCCGCTGTAGACACTGATCAACAGGATGATGCCGTTCGAGGGCTCCATCGGTGCCGTAAGCGGCAGGATAATCGCCATCCCAAGCGGCGGGCCAAGGCCGGGCAATGCACCGACGACGATTCCCAACAGGATTCCGGCGAAGATCAACCCGAGCGTCCCCGGCTCGAGCAGTTGCTCGAGGGCCCCGAAAAACACGTCGACGTTCGAGACGTCGAGCGGGGTCACGGCGAGCGCCGCCGAAACGACGTCGATCATAGTCCCCCCAGTGGTAAGACGATCTCCCAGCCAGTCCAGATGCCTTCGCTAATACTTCGCGGTGCCACCCACTCGAACCCGAGTGCAATGACGAACGCGAGCGCCGATAGCGCGACGATCTCGAGGATCGAGCCGAGTTTCGCACGCATGTCCGCTCCGAGCGGTCGGTTCGCCCAGAGGAGATATGCTGCGACGAACAACGGCGTCGAGTAGATCAGCCCGATCACCAGTGCGAGGACGAGATAGCCCACGCTCAATAGCGCAACGACGGCCGGGCCGACCCAGTCGTCGACGTCGTAGACGTACGCGCCGGTGAGTTCGTCCTCTTCGCCGTCAGTTGCGTTTTCTGAAGGCGATTCCTCAGCATCGTCTCCGGATTCCGTCTCGTCGGCGTCACCGTACTCCTCGCTGAGATCGGTGTCAGAGCCGATCTGAAACGGTTCCGCAACGAACGACCGGATCGGCCCCGGCAAGTAGTTTCGCAGCAATAGCAGTACCGACAGGACGACGACGATCGCCGAAAGGATCTGTGGGAACAGTCGTGCTTCGTGGCTGTACCCGTCGGCCCCGACGAACATCACGGCTCCAAACGCGAAAAACAAGACCAACAGGGCGTGCTCAGACGTCGGCTTCTCCCCCAGTAGTCGAGAGAGTCCCCCCTGGACGCGCCCGAGTGGGCCGTCGCTAGCGTCTCCCGTCTCGGATAACTCATTCTTACTCATCGTTCAAAGATAGAAGGAACGGATCGTCTAGATCTGTTCTCGGTAGGCGTCGACGTCGATGTTGTCTTCGATACCGGCAACGGCGTCTTCGAGGACGTCCTGGGACTCCTCGCGGTCCAGGTAGTAGAGGTCGTTCGCAGTGTCCTCGGCCCACTCCTGTGCTTCGTCGGAGGTAACACC
Organism: Natrarchaeobaculum sulfurireducens; assembly: GCF_003430825.1. NCBI lineage: Archaea > Methanobacteriati > Methanobacteriota > Halobacteria > Halobacteriales > Natrialbaceae > Natrarchaeobaculum > Natrarchaeobaculum sulfurireducens. The sequence continues at coordinate 3,500,338 of NZ_CP024047.1, forward strand.
GGCTTCGACGGCCTCCGAGAGGACGTCGAGGTACTCCTCGGGCGTCCCCGGCGGCGCGACCTCGAGCAGCGTGAAATTCGCGATGAAGTCCATGTTCGGACCGTCGTAGTTGGCGATCGTGTCGAGGTCTTCATCGTACGGCAGTTCCTCGCTCGAGACGCTGAACACGAGGTGGGAGTCGCCGTCTTCGTCCGCGCCCTGGCCGGTCGTATTCGTCACGACACCGGCAGGGACCTCGTTCGAGTCTACGGCTTCGCGGGTCGGGCCACCGCCGTCGTACGGCACCTTGTCCTCCCAGCCGAAGTCGTACTCGTCGCGAAGCAGCTCGACGATGATGTCGCTTGCGTCACCGATACCCTGGTAGCCGACCTGAGTGAACTCGCCGTCGTTGTACGCATTACGAAGGTCCTCGAAGTCTTCGATGTGGTCGTACTCGCTGTTGACGATGAACGTGTAGTAGAACGACCCGATCGCGCCGATCGGTTCGAATTCGGTGACGTCCCACTCGGGTTCGTCGAGGAGCCAGGCCAGCGTCGACGACGGTGGCGTCGCCGTCCCCATGTGGTACCCGTCGGTTGGCTGATCGTACAGCTCACTGAGTCCGGTCAGACTGCTCGCCCCCGCTACGTTCTCGATCTGAACGGTCTCGTCGAGGAACTCCTCCATCCCACCCTGCGTCTGACGCGAGAAGACGTCTGTCCCGCCACCCTCAGACCACGGGATGAGTTTGTTGATCGGTTGTGTCGGGAACTCCTCGGCATCGTCACCGTTGGCGGCACCGTTGCTACCATCGTCGATACAACCCGCGAGTCCAGCAACCATACCCACCGACACGGCACTGCTACCCTTCAGAAACGTACGTCGTTTCATCTCTGGTATGCACTGTCTACCAAACCCATATAATACTTTCGCAATGAGAAAATGGCTGATTTGGAGAAAGGTGTATAAACTCCCTCCCGACCAAATATTTCTGTTTTACTATAGTAATATAAAATATCATTAGGAAGTTGAAAAATAGGTTTTAAGTACCTGTCAAGCACTGACGAAAAAACTGGAGCGACTCGGCCGGCGGACGGACCAACAGTCGGTAGTGACGCTTACCACACCTGAACCACGAGGAGTGGCGTGTTCGTGAGTTGCGACGAAAAACGGAGAGAGCTGGTATGCCCGAGAAAATTATGCGTCGAGCATGCGACGGACGACGTCGGGAGCGGCCTCGAGGACGTCATCCAGGTCCTCGACATTGGGACCACCGCCCTGAGCGAAGTCCGGCGGGCCGCCCCCACCACCGCCGACGCGATCCGCCAGTTCGCCGACGACCTGCCCGGCGTTCACGCCGACGTCGTCGGGAACGGCAACGACGAACTGGGCGCTGTCCTGGCCGCTTCCCAGCACGGCGACGGTGCCGTCTTCGGCGATCGCGTTCGCGGTCGCACGCAATTCGTCGACATCGGCGTCGATGCGCTGGACGAGCGCGGTCGTCTCGCCGAGGTCGATCTCCTCGCCGCCGGCACCGCCGCTGGCGCGGGCTTCCGCGAGTTGTTCGTTCAGATCGTCGATCTGCTTGCCGCGAGCTTTCCACTCCTCGAAGAAGCGTTCGGCCGTCGCCGGAACCGCTTCGGGTGAGACGTCGAGGATCTCTGCGGCCTCATAGAGGGCGTCTTCTTTACGCTGGGTCGCCTCGAGGGCGGCCTCGCCGGCGGCGAACGTGATGCGCTCGACGCCGTCCTGGACGCGCTCGGTCGAGAGAACTTTGATCGCACCGATGTCGCCGGTGCGGGCGACGTGGGTACCACCGCAGGCCTGGACGTCGTCGTCGACGTAGATCAGCCGGATCTGTTCGCCCGGTGGGATGCCACCCTGATAGAGATCGAAGCCGTGCTCGGCCTCGGCCTCGTGGCGGTCGGGCCACTCCTGGGTGACCGCGGAGTTGTCCATGACGATCTCGTTGGCAACGCGTTCGATCGCTTTGACGTCCGCACGCGAGATGCGGGCGTAGTGGCGCAAGTCGATGCGAGAACTCTCGACGCCTTTCTGAGCGCCAGCCTGGCGAACGTGATCGCCAAGAACCTGCCGGGCGGCGTGGATGACGACGTGCGTCGCCGTGTGGTGGCGCATCAACTGGCGGCGACGAGCGGCATCGACCTGGCCGTTGACGAACTCGCCTTTTCCAGGGCTCTCGTCGGTCCGGTGGCAGATGACGCCGCCATCGATCTGGACGTCACGAACCTCGACGGTCGTCTCGTCGGTCGAGAGGATACCCGTGTCTGCGGGCTGGCCCCCACCTTCGGGGTAGAACATCGTCTGGTCTAAGACGACGTCGTAGCCGTCTTCGCGCTCGAAGACGTCGAGTACGACCGCCTCGAACTGCGTGCGTTGTTGGTCGTCGTAGTAGAGGGGCTCCGTCTCGGGCAGATCCTCGAAGCGTTCGTCTTCCTCCTCGGTCGGGGTGTCCGACTCCTCGGGCGTCTCGTGACGTTTTGCAACGAGACTGTAGAAGTCGTCGGGGACGTCTGTGTCCGCACCCGCCTCGGCGGCGATCTCTGCGACCATGTCCGGCTGGATGCCGTGAGAGTCATAGAGTTCGATCAGTTCGTCGGTCGGGATCGCCTCGCCGGCCTCGGCGTACTCCTCGGCGAGCTGTTCGACCCGGCGGCCACCCCGCTCGAGGGTTTCGCGGTACTTCTCGACCTCCGTGCGGACGATATCGCGGATCGTATCGCGGTTTTCGTACTCCAGCCGTGACGCCTGCATGTCGACGAGTTCGTCCAACGGCGCGTCGACGCCCACGTTATCGCACAGCCGCTTTGTGCGGCGGAGTACCATCCGTGCGAGGTAGCCCGTCCCGACGTTCGACGGGACGATGCCGTCACCGAGCATGTACGCGAGGGTGCGACAGTGGTCGGCAATCGCGTAGACGTCCTCGAGCGGTTCGACCAGGTCCCGGAGTTCCTCGACCGAGACGCCGAGCTGGTCGGCGATGTCGCCACGAGCAGCCTCGACGTCGTCGACGTCGTCGATGTCTAAGTTGCCCGAGAGACGGGCGGCACGGCCGACGAGTTCGGTCTCCTCGTCGGTGTGTTCGATTTCGGCGTTCTCTTTGAGGAAGGCGATCATCTCGGGGTAGATCGCCTCGTACACCGTTGGGGTGCCCTGGCTCATCCAGGTCCACCGCTCGAGCCCGTAGCCCGTATCGACGATGTAGGTGTCCATGAAGGAGTAGCGGTTCCCGTCTTTGAGTTCGTACTCGCCGTCGGGGTCGGCCTCCATGCACATGAAAACCAGCGTCGCCAGCTCGAGTCCCTTGTAGATGACTTCGATGGCGGGACCGGCGTTACCGCCGCCGACCCAGGGGTCCTCGATGTAAGTCACCTGGGTGATGTCAGCGCCCATCGACTCGAGCAGGTTGTCACAGAGTTCGACCGTTCGGTCCTTCCAGTACACTTCGCCGTCGTAGGCGTACTCGGCGTCTGCGTCCTCGCGCGCGTTGAAGGCGTGGTGGGCCATCATCTCGAAGGCCATCGTGTGGCGTCCGGTCTTGCCCACGTTGTCGATGTCCTGCATCCGGATACACGGCTGGCTGACCGTCAGTGGATTCGCAGGCGGCGGCGTCTCACCCGACGTCACCAGCGGCTGGAAGTCGTAAATCGACGCCTGGGTCAACAGGACGTCGTCACGCCAGCGGTTCGCCGCGACGGGGTACGGACCGATTCGCTCGTGATCGTGGTCTTCGAAGAACGAGAGAAACGCCTCGCGCATCTCCTCGAGGCTGTACTCCTCGGCGAAGCCGGGATCGTCGATAAAGTCGTACTCGGCACACGGCGGCTCGCCACAGGTCACCCGGTCTTCGTCGCGCGTCCAGAAGTGGTTCCCACACTCGGGACACTCCGTGCGCACGAATCCTTCCTCCTCGAAGTACTCGAGGCGGTACTCGTCCGCCAGTTCACTCATTGTTCGTTGTTGGCCAGCCAGTGACTAAAACAGTTCCGCAACGTTCATGACGCGAGAGTGCCCGACGCGACCGGTGACGGCCGGTCTGCAGGACGCAACACCGCTCGAGAGGTAAGGAGGTCCGTGAGTTCGGGATCGTGCTAACAGTTCGACACGGACGGCGTTTTTTTGACCGACGAAGAACCACCGGTTCGGGATCTTCTGCCAGAGATGGTAACAACTGCACCGATGTACACACTGATCGCGGATCTGCCTGGCGAGCAGGTGCGCACTGACGTGCTACTATGGTACCGCTCACTGCGGCAGACGTGAGTGTTTCAGCGAGTCGAACGAAAGCGGACGACGGTCGTCCAGACGAAAAACGCCCAGCAGAAACATTAGTATGGAATCACAGACAGTACGTACAGACGACTAATTCGGATTCGATGACATCGAAGGCACACCCGACGACGCACTCGCACCCACGCTTGATCCTCTACGTCGCGGCAACCGACACCGCGGCGGCGGAAGGAGCCACTGCGATCGAGGAACTGCAGACGGACCCTGACGGCACCGTCCAGCCGACGACCGCGGTCGACGACGTCCACGAGTGGGCGCTCGATGCCGACTGTATCGTCGTCGAGGGCGACCACTCCGAAGAGGAACTGACAACGGCCCTCGAGGCGGCCGGCCCGGTACCGGTCGTTGTCTTCGCCGACGAGCCGTTCGCGTCGTCGTCGGTGGCTGCGGATGCCGACGGCTACGTCCGGCGAGACACCGCGGACGCGTACGTCCACCTCGCTGACGACATCGAGCGCCTCTGTGCCACGACGCGAGAGCCACCGGCCGAAGACGGGCCACCGGACGCCCGGACGGCCGCCGCAGTGTTCGAGACGACTGCCGGTATCGCCAGCTGCCGGGATCGAGACCGGCTCTTCGAGCGACTCGTCGACGGTGCCGTCGACGTCCTCGAGTTCGAGTATTGCTGGCTGGAGACGATCAACTTCGGCGAACTCGTCCCTCGGGCTGCGGCATCGGCGGTTCCCGATGAGGCACTCGAGTCCAGGTCACTCGACGATCCCCTCGGCGTCGCGTTTCGGGCAAGAGAGCCGATTCGAATCGCCGATCTCACGACCTACGACTGGCTCGAGCCGCCGTTCGACGGCGTCCGATCGCTGTGTAGCGTCCCCGTAGGCGACGTCGGCGTGTTGCACGTCGTCGCCGAACTCCCGGACGCATTCGACGGCGGTGACCTCGCACTTCTCGAGGGGCTGTGTGGGTTCGCCGCGGCGATCCTCGAACGGAACTGGGCCGAACGCGGCATCGTAAACGAGCGCGACCGACTGACCCGCGAACGATCGCGGTTCCACGAGCGATACAGCCGACTCAAAGACGAACGGGACGCCCTCTTTACGCTCTTCAGAAACGTCTCCGAACCGACGCTCCGATATGATCTCGAGGACGGAGAGCCCGTCGTTTCGGGCGTCAACGCCACCTTCGAGGCCGTCTTCAGCGTCGACCGCGAGGAGATCGTCGGCGAGCAGGTCGTCTCCTGTGCCCTCCCCACTGGGCTGGCAGACCGGGCGACGGCGCTCACCGAAGCCATTCAGGCCAACGAGCAACGCGATCTCGAGTGTCGGCGCGTGACTCCCGACGGCATCCGCGACTTCGTCCTGACCGTTGTCCCGCTCGAGGTGTCCGAGACCACCGCCGCGAACGCCGGCGGGCTGATCGTCTACGAGGACGTCACCCAGCAGCGACGCCACGAGCGCCAGCTTCTGGCCGCGATGCGACGCCTCGAGACGATCTCCGAGCGGATCGACGACGACGTGCGGTCACCGCTGAACACCGCCCGCGGCTACCTCGAGCTTGCCGAGAAGACTGGCGACGAAGAACACTTCGACGTCGTCGAAACCGCCCACGAGCGGCTCTCGGATCGATTGCAGGAGCTCGTCGACGTCGCGGACGGAGAGCGAACCGACGCCGAGCCGGTCTCCCTCGTAGAGGTCGCAACCCGCGCCTGGCTCACCAGCGAAACGGGCAAAGCGCAACTGCTAACCGACGGCGACATCGTACTCGAGGCCGATCGGAACCAGCTCTACACGCTGTTCGAGTCCGTCTTCCGGACCACGATCGAGATCGAAGCCGCCGACGACGACGCGGCATCCGTCACGCTCACCGTCGGCACGACCGACGACGGCTTCTACGTCGCCGGCAGCCGACCGACCGAGGCCGACGCCGATCGCGAAGCCGACCCCGAGCCGGGGCGGCTCGCCGACGCAGACGGCAGCGCGTTCGGTCTCGAGCCGATCGAACGACTCGCCGACGCCCACGGCTGGGACGTTGGCGTCGCGGCGGACGACGACGGAACGGCCATCGCCGTTCGTGGCGTCGAGATTCTCGAGTGAGCCAGAGACCGCTCAAACGATCGTCTCGACACGGGTTTCTCGACTCTTGGCCACAGCTACGACCGGTAGTTACGGTCGACGCGCTTGCCAGTGACGAGCGGTGAATGGCAAAATCGTTCGGATATGCCGGCTTTACGCGTCCTCGAGGGCGAGCGATGCCAGCATGGCCTCGAGCTGAAGCCGTTCGTTCGCGCCCTCGGTGATGCGGTAGTCGACCTCGCCGAGGCGCTCGAGCAAACGAACGATCGCTCGTTCGGGAAGGTCGAGCTCCCACGCGGAGCGGTGGAGCTGATCGATGACGTCGCCGCCGGCGAGCCCGCGGTCGGTCAACAGGTCTTCGAGGGCAGCCCGAGCGGCGGTGAAGTCGCCGTCGATGGCGTACCCGACCATTTCCTCGACCTCCTCGGGGCGGGCGGTGGCGGTGATCGCGAAGACGGTTGCCTCGTCGACGGTTTCACCCATCACCGCGGCAGCCTGAAGGGCGTTGATCGCTTTTCGCATGTCACCATCGGCCGCGTACACCAGCGCGTCGATACCGTCGTCGGTCACCGCGATCTCCTCGATTTCGGCGATCTCGCGGATCTGTGTCTCGATTGCCGCCTCGGCGAGTTCGGTAAAGCGAAAGACAGCACACCGTGACTGGATCGGATCGATGATCTGACTCGAGTAGTTACACGAGAGGATAAAGCGAGTGTTACTCGAGAACTGCTCCATCGTTCGACGCAACGCCGACTGGGCGTCGCTGGTCAGTGCGTCGGCCTCGTCTAAGAAGATGATCCGGTGGTCGTACCCGCCGAACGAAGAGCGGGCGAACTCTTTGATCCGGTCGCGGACGACGTCGATTCCGCGCTGGTCGGAGGCGTTGAGTTCGAGGAAGTTCTCGCGCCAGTCGTCGTCGTAGACCTCGCGGGCGATGGCCTGGGCCGCCGTGGTTTTCCCGGTTCCGGCCGGGCCTGCAAACATGAGGTGGGGCAGGTCGTCCCGTTCGACGTACCGCAGCAGCCGTGGGACGATGTTTTCGTGGCCTTTGATGTCGTCGAGTCGCTGTGGCCGGTACTTTTCGATCCAGACTTCGGTCCTGCCCGGAGTGGGCGCCGCCGGTTCGGCGTCGGCCTCGCTCATACCGGCTCAAGGGCCGGGCCCAAGATAAATCGACCGAAGGTCTCCGTCGCGGCCCCGTCGCCGCTCGAGGGATCGAACCAGCGTCGAGGATCGGCTCGATCGCGCCTGCTACTCGTCGGTCACGACAGTGACCGGACGGTCGGCATCGAGGATAATCCGCTGGGTAGTGCTTCCGAACAGCGCTTTACCCGTGGGCGAGCGCTGCCGGCCGACCATGGCGATGGCGTTCGCGTCGACCTCGTCGGCGATAGCCAGGATCTCTTCGACTGGATCGCCGTGTTCGCGACGGACAGTGACGTCGACGCCGTGGTCCTCGAGCGTGTCGACGACCTCTTCGACGCTTTTGGGCAGGTCGCGTTCGTCGTAAAGCTCATCCGAGCGGACGATGCCACCCTCGCCGGTGATTTCGAACTCCTCGAAGACGTTCACGACGACGACCTCGACGTCGGTATCGCAATCTGGAAGTGCTGTGACGTACTCGGCTGCCTCCAGCCCCCGACTGGTGCCGACCGGTATAACGATCGTATACATGCTCGTGACATTCTACCGGGAACGTATATCCGTTTGGGGACTCCACCAGCGAGGTCGCTTGCACGCTAGCGATGCGCTGAAGTCTTCGCTCTCCAAAACCGAGGTATGCGCGTCACCGTCGACGTCAAAGGCGAAGGGACCCACGAGATCGACCTCGAGCAGCCAGACGCCGACGGAGCCACGGCGTCGACCGAGGCAAACGTAACGAAGCCGACGTACGCCGACCTGCTGGCCGAAGTCGAGTTGAGCCCGCACGAGGTGAGCGTTCTGGTCGACGGCCGTCCGGTCCCGGAAGACCAGCCCGTCGAGACCGAGCACGTTACCGTCTTGCGGCTGATCAAAGGCGGCTGATCGCCCACAGCCGCGTCGAGCGACCGACGCTTCAACTCGAATCGAAACCGACAGCGTGGTAGCCACCGCACACTGATCGTTCCCAGCCATGTTCGTTCGTCCCGCCGATCCCGACGACGCCCTCGAAGTCCGCCGAATCCTCGACGGTGCCATGCTCGAGCCGGGGGCCGTCGAGCCCCGAATCGACGCGGGCGACGTCCTCGTCGCGGGTGACCGACGGGGCGAATCGACGACAGCCGACAGAGCCGAGTCAGGCGGCGACAGCTCGATCCCAGGGAAACCGAGCCACGACCGCGAACGACGTCTCGGCGCGCTCGTCCTCGAGCCTCGCGAGCGAAATGCCCACGTCGCCGCCGTCGCCGTCCGGCGTCGCCACCGTGGCCGCGGCATCGGCACCGCGTTAGTCGAACGCGCCCTCGAGCGCGAAGGGCGACTGACTGCCACCTTCGACGACCGAGTTCGACCGTTCTACGACGCACTCGGCTTTCGGGTCCAGTCGCTCGACGACGGACGGTACCGTGGCGTCGCCACCGCGGACGACCGTATCGGCGACACGGTCGGGTAGGGCTACCGCTTGGACTCGAGTGTCGGGCGGATTCGCTCGAGCCCCATCCCGAGCATGTCGGGACTCACCGGCTGGAACTCCCCGTCAGCGGGGAGATACTCGCGAACGGAGTCCCAGCTGTCGCGTGCGTACCGTTCGTCGAGCAGGACCCGGACGCCGACGTCGTCGGGTGAGCGGATGACGCGGCCAACGGCCTGGCGGGCCTTTCGCACGGCGGGGATCGTCAGCGCGTACTCGAATCCGTCACCGAATTCCTCGTCGTAGGCCCGCCTGACTGCCTTCGTGCGCGGACTCGCCGTGTTGACGATCGGGACGCCACAGACGACCGCCGCCGAGAGTCGATCACCGCTATAGTCGACGCCCTCCGTGAGCGTTCCCCGGAGACTCGTCAGGAGTACCTTTCCCTCGCCGGCGAAAAACTGGGACTTGAGCGACTCCGTCGTCTCGTCGTCGCTCGAGGCGTCGAGCAAAACTGGTTTTTCGATCCGATCCTCGAGGACGCCCGCAAACCACTCGGCCTCGGCGTAGCTCGGCATCCCGACGAGGACGTTGCCCGGAACGCGAGCGATCGTCGAGATCGCGTCGGCGTACTGTCTTCGGGTGGGCGTGTCATCCCCCGGATGGCCGCGGTTATCGTACGTGAACTTGGGGGCAGCGACCGCGAAGCTCTCGCGATTTTTCTCGGGAAAATGTAGCCCGTAGCGGCGCTCGACGACCGGTCGATCCTCCGCTCGCGCGAGGTACTCGAGTCCGGTCACTTCGGTGAACGCCTCGATCGGCTCGAGGGTGGCACTCATCAGGATGCCGCCGCCAAAGGCCGCGAGTCGCTCGCCGATGGCGTCGCTGGGGACGCAGTTGTGCAGCGCGAGTCGAGCGGTGTACGCCCGACGCCACGAGTCGGCGGGTTCGGTCTCGTTCCAGGTGCGCTCGAGTTCGATCTCCCGGAAGTAGTCGGTGTGACCGCAACGGTACCACTGGCCGAAGATGCGGCCGACCGCAGGGGCTGACCGGGCCCGATCCTCGTCTTCGGCCTCGTTCAAGATTCGAGCGACGACCGCCCCGACGCTCTCCGCTCGGACCCAGTCGGCGTCCCGGTAGCCGGCGTCTCTCGCCCACGTCGTCAACTCGTCTTCGGCGGGTTCGGCCGGGTCGCGAAGCGGGATCTCGTCGTCTCGCAGGTCGGTGAGATTCGACTGCCACCCCCGCTGTTTCCGGTCGAGGTGAGCCGTCACCCGGCGGTCAAGTTCGTCCCGAAGGTCCTGGACGAACTCGAGGGTACGAACGAGTTCGTCGTAGCTGACGTCGCTGTCGTTCAGCTCTGTCCGGACGAGGTCGGCGTCAGCCGTCTTCGACCCTCCCTGTGCATTTCGACCCTCGCGTTCGAACTTGACCGGCTGGATGACTCGCGAGAGTTCCGTCTCGGCGTCACGCAGCGTTGTATCGGCGACGCCGTCGCTGACGAGGTCGCGAACGCGCGGTTCGAGCATATGGGCCTCGTCGCAGACGACGAACGTCGAGTCGTCGAGTAACGCGCCGGTGAACGTGCCCGTCGTTCGCGGGTCGAACGCGTGGTAGTAGTTGCCGACGACGACCTCGACGTGGCCCAACGCCGCACCCATCACCGAGTGCGGACAGGTGCCGTGACGAACCGACAGGGCGACCAGGTCCTCGGGCGTGACCATTCCCACGTCGGTGAAGTCGTACGGGACTGCCTCGGCTGCGTCGCCGTCGCTTCCCTCGTCGGGCAGGTCCTCGAGATACCGGGCGTAGAACGGACAGTACTCCGTCTCGGCACCGACGGGACCGCCGTCGCCGTAGGTCGGCAGATCGGGCGGATACGGCGTGGGTTCGCCCGCCGTCTCGAGGAACCGTCCGCCGCTATCTCGAGCGCCGCTGTCGGCCAGTCCGATTTGCTGACTGCGCGCGCGGGCGGCCAGCGAGCCGGCGGTGGTCTCCCCGCCCTCGCCGACGAGGTCACGGGTTCGGTCTCGAAGGGTCTCACACCGGTCGTAGACGTTGCCGTCGTCGATTCCGGCCGCACCCTCGCGGTTGTACGGGCAGACGTCAGCCTTTCCGACGAGTGTGAGCCCGGAGACAGGATCGGCGTCGGCGGGCAGGTTCGCGTTGATCGTCTCGAGGTCGGCCTCGAACTGTCGTAGCTGCTGTTTGACGCTCGTGAGCACGAAGACACGCTCGTAGTCAGTGTCCGGATCGCGCACGAGATCGATCCCCGCAGTAAGTGCGATCATCGTCTTCCCCGTGCCACAGGCCCCTTCGATGACGGTGTAGCCGCTGTCTCGAGCCGTCTCGATTGCGGTTTCGATCCCGTCGACCTGCTCGTCGTAGGGCTCTTCGTGGCCGAAGGTCGAGCGCCAGGTCGTCATTCTCCCCGTACTCATCGGTGGTCGTGCATAGCCTTGACGGAGTCGTAGCCGCGGCTTCAGTTATAAACCTCCGTCCCCAGGCCAGCTACCGACCCGTCTACACCGTCTCGAGCGTTCGTCCCTGACAGCGCACTCGAGCGGTCCCACCGGAGGCTGCCGGCGTACCCCTTACCAGTCGTGGGGCCCTCAGTTTGGCTATGAAAGTCCCCGAAACACTCCAGAACGCCGATCGCCACGGTGCAGTCGTACGAAGATTCGAGTACGACGACGGGGCCCTCATCGCAGTCGACTTCGGGACCGACGAAGCGGTGACGATCGACATCGTCGAGTCGACGGCGATCGTCGTCTTCGACGGTCGACACCTCGAGTTCGAGCTTCCAGCAGAAGCCGAGGACGTCTCGGTCCACAACGGCGTCGTGACCATCGGGGAGTAACCGACCGCGACACCTCGAGACAGCGGTGTGGGCGCACCGACGAACGGCCCTGCAAAACACAACCCATTCCCGTCTCCCGGAGATAGTCGAGGTATGAGCGACTCTGCCGACCCTGCCGCCGACATCGATGTCGACCAGTGGTGCGCCGAACTCGAGGCCAAACGGGCCGAGAAAGATCAGTTCTTTGCCGAGCATCCCCAGTCACCGATTCCACCGGGCGAACGTGACGCGTTCGACGGCCTCGAGTACTTCGAGCCCGATCCGGCCTACCGCGTGCTAGCGACGGTAACCGTCGAAGACGAGCCAGGCGTCGTCCAGATGGAGACGACATCGGGCCGAGAGATGCGCTATCTTCGAGTGGCGACGCTCGAGTTCGAACTGGTACGCGAGGAGGACGAGCTCGCAGACGGGACGTTCGAGCTGGCAGCCTACCAACTCGAGAGCCCGAACGACGACCCGTACTTCGTTCCGTTTCGGGACAAGACGACTGGCCAACAGAGCTACCGCGGCGGCCGATACATGGAACTCGCAGCCGACCGCGATCTCGAGACGGGCGACGAGATCGTCCTCGATTTCAACCTCGCGTACACGCCGTTTTGTGCCTACAGCGAGACGTTCGATTGTCCCCTACCACCCGAAGAGAACTGGCTCGAAGTGACGGTTCCGGCGGGCGAACGGTTCGAGTGAACGACTCGCGGTACACAGGGTGACGTTTCACCTCGAGATCAGAGCCAAAAACCACCAGACAGGGTGGCGACTCGAGTGGAAATGAGGGGGTATCAGCGTCGGGATCTCGAGTCGAAATAGGTGGGGTGTCAGCCGGTGGTTCAGCCTCGAAACGAACTGGGTCTCGACCGGTGACCTCGAGTTGAAACTACGGGGCGACGCCGACGGTCAGCAAGGTTCCGAGTTCGCGATAGCGCTCGACCATCGCTTCGCGTGTATCCCAGTCGTCGGTCGGGAACGCGGCGGCCTCGGGGATTTCGATCTCTCGGTCCGGGATGGTGTCCTGTTCGCCGACGTAGAGTCCGGCTTCGCGGAACGCTGCCCGGTACTGCTCGCGGTCCCAGCGAGTCATTTCGATCGAGATGAACTCCTGCCACTCGTGGGAGTAGACGTTCTCTTCGTAGTAGTTGACCGCACAGTAGAACGTCCCTCCGGGCCGAAGGATGCGGGCGATTTCAGAAAGCGTGTTGTGAGGATCTGCGGCGTAATAAAACGCCTCCATCGACCAGACGTGGTCGATCGAGTCGTCGGCGAACGGGAGCGTATCGAAGTCGCCGACGAGATACGCGACGTCGGAGTCGTCAGTGTATCCCGCGGCGTTGCGTGCCATCTCCGGCGAGCCATCGAGGCCGTAGATTCGCCCTGCACCCTTGGTGTCACGAAGCGCGCGGCCGGCGTATCCGCTGCCACAACCGAGGTCGAGTACGACGTCACCCGACTCGACCGGCATCCGCGCAAGCGCGTGTTTTGCGGTGTGCCAGTGGCGTTCTTCCATTCCCTTGTCCCGGCCGCTCGCGGCCCAGTCGTCGAACTCCTCGCGGACGCTCATACCCGACCACTCACTTTCGAGTCGCAAAGTCCGTTCGACTTGGTTTCGTCGTCCTCGCATCTCGAGTGGTGAAACCGACACACCCTTTAGGCAGGCCTAAAAATATGCAGTAGCGGCTTTAGGCCAACCGAAAGCGCCCAAGATTGTCGGGCTGATAGCCTCTCGTGCAACCCTACTAATTCTGAAAACCCGAAAGTAATCGGAAGGTATATGTGTTTTAGGTCGACCTAAAACTAGACATGGAAGAACGCGTTCCAACCCAGATGTTCGGTCGACGATCGTTCCTCGCCGCCACGGGCGTCTCAGCAGCCGGACTCGCCGGGCTGGCCGGTTGTCTCGGGGACGACAACGGTGGCGACAACGTACCGATCGCCGATGCCGACCCCCTCGCAGAGCCCGTCGACTCGACGGCTGTCTCCTGGGACGATCTCGGCGACCTCGAGGGTGAGATCACGGTCTACTCCGGGCGCACTCGCGACCAGATCGATCCGGTGTTCGAGGCGTTAGAAGACGAGTACGACGGCTTCGAGATCAACCGTGACTACGACGACAACGACGTACAGGTCAATCAGATCCTCCAGGAGGGAGATGCCGTCGCAGCCGACCTGATGTACTCACAGGACCCCGGCGCATTGAACGAACTCAAGGACAACGGCGTCCTCCAGCAACTCCCCCAGGACGTCGTCGACGCCGTTCCAGGGAGCTATCGCGAGCCCGACGGTCACTGGACCGGCGTCACCGGACGCGTCCGCTCGATCCAGTACAACAGCGATCGCTGGGACGGTGGTGCAGACGAGTTACCGACCGACATCATGGAGTACGCGACCGACGACCGATTCGAGGGAATCATCTCGACGCGACCCAACTCCGGGACGTTCCGCGGGTTCATCCAGGCGATGGTCGAGCGAAAAGGCGAAAGCGAGACCCGCGAGTGGGTCCGGGCGATGGTCGAAGACCAGGACATTCAGCTCTTCTCGGGCGGCGGCGACCAGGCAGAAGCCATCAACAGAGGCGGTGACGACGATCCGATCGTTGCATTTGGGAACAGCTACTACGCCGCACGGATCCTGAACGAAGCTCCAGACGCACCCATCAGAACGGCCTATACCGAAAACGACGCGGGCTGTCTGTTCAGCATCGCTGGAGTTGGCGTCCTGAACGACGTTGCGAACGCCGAACTCGTCGCGGAGTTCGTTCGACACCTCCTCGCCGCGGAAGGCCAGGAGTTCATGATGGACGCGAACGGCGAATACCCGGTCGTCGAAGGGATCGACTACGTCGGCGAACTCCCCGACTTAGAAGAGATCAATCCGCCGGAGTTCGACCTGAGTGACTTCGACATGGATCTCCAGGAGGCGAGCGAACTCCTCGAGCAAGAGGGGATGACGGTCTAATCCGTATCGGTGGACCGACCGTCGGTGGCTGGACGACGAACGGTGACACACTATCGGCCGCCGTCGGCCGGATGAGGATCACCGCGATCCGTGGGTTCCAGTAATCTGGAGCCTCTCACGATCCGGATCACGCGCCGCCTCACATCGGGTCGATCTACAGAATACGTCACTTCGCCTCGGGTCGATCTGGATCATACGTAGAAAACACGTCAGTCAGTCAGTTCGGCGACCCGACACCCAAACCTATCACGTCGCTGTCTTCCATCGATGTGGGAACGCTTCGGGGGATTTAGGTTCACCTAGGACTAACGCCCCATCTGAAACCTCGGTTCCGTCGAAGAGTCGGATAATCGCTATGAAATCACGTACCACCTATCTCGATTCGGTGCCGCGGCTCGAGACGATTCTCGAGCGTCTTGGCGAGGCCAACCGGTCGACGCTCGTTCTCGGATCGGTGAGCGCGGTGATCGCGTTGCTCGTCGTCTCGCCGATGTTCTGGCTGGTCTGGCAGGCGACGGCGGTCGATCCGTCACGAGCCGTCGGTCTCGTCTTCTCTACACAGACGGCCTGGGTAACGATCAACAGCATCGCGCTGATGCTTTTCGTGACGCTGTTTTCGATCCTCCTCGGCGTCCCGCTCGCAGTATTGACCACTCGAACCGACATTCCGTATCCCCGGTTCTGGACGATCGTCGCCGCGTTGCCCCTCGTAATCCCGAGTTACATCGGCGCAATCGCGTTCGTCGGCATGTTCGGTCCCGGCGGAGAAGTCGATACCCTCTTTGGAACGACGATCCCCCGCATCTACGGCCTCCCCGGTGCGATCGCAATTATTACCCTCTATACCTACCCGTACGTCTTTCTGACGACGCGCGCCGCATTACTCTCGATGGACAGTTCGATCGTCGACGCTGCACGCACGCTCAACGCCGGTCCGCTCGAGGCGTTCCGGCGAGTGACGTTCCCCCAGATCAGGCCGGGAATCGCCGCCGGCGCGTTGCTCGCGGCGTTGTACGCCGTCTCCGACTTCGGAACGCCAGCGTTCATGAACGCCGACGTCTTCACGAGCACCATCTACTGGGAGTTCGGCGGCTTCGCCGTCGAGTACGCCGCGTTACTCGCGTTGCAACTGATCGCACTCGTCGCCGTCGTCCTCGTGATCGAAGCCGGTATCGGAGCCGACGACGACGTCAGTGGTGGCACCGAACGCGGGAGCACGATCCGTCTGCGCCGCTGGAAGTGGCCCGCGATGGGGGCCGTTACCGGGATCGGCGTCGTCACGCTCGTCGTCCCCGTCGCGGTTTTCACCAACTGGCTGTTCCGTAGCGAGGGTGATCCGATCCCATCACTCGAATTCCAGTGGGAGTTTGCGTTCAACTCGGCATCACTTGCCCTGCTGGCCGGACTGGTCGCCTGTGCGTTTGCACTGCCAGTCGCGTACTACTCCGGGCGAACGAACTCGCTGCTCTCGCGCGTACTCGAGCGTGCCACCTACCTCGGCTTTGCCGTTCCTGGCGTCGTCATCGGGCTTGCACTGGTTTTTCTGGGAACCAGAACGCTTCCTTCGTTGTATCGACACGGCGTCTGGCTGCTCGTCTTCGGTTACGTCGTTCGATTCCTTCCGCAGGCGGTCGGCACCGTTCGGTCGTCGGTGCTCCAGGTCGATGACAAGACGATCGAGGCCGCACACACGCTCAACGCTGGCCCGATCGAGGCGTTCCGACGGATCACGCTGCCGTTGATCATGCCGGGCGTGATCGTCGGCGGCATTCTGGTGTTCCTGACGACCATGAAGGAGTTGCCGATCACGCTCATGTTGCGTCCCGTCGGGATGGAAACGCTCGTCAGCATCATCTGGGGTGCCCAAGACGCGCTGGCCTACCGGTATGCGGCTGTCCCTGCACTCTTGTTGATCCTGATCTCGGGTGCGTCGATGCTCGTCTTGCTCCGCCAGGAGGATAACAACCTCAACTGAGACGAAAGGCCGCCGGAGATCGCTTCTACTATCGCACCTACGGCTTTCCGAGAGCAGCAGTCGGAACCGATCCTCGCCACACCGTCGACTCACCTCAGAAACATCCGCACGCTTAAGGTGATCCCAAAAGTTGTTGTGTCCAACATGGATTACAGCCTCGAGATCGACAACGCACCGGAGGCAGTACCAGGTGGGACCGGCATCCTCCTGCTCCATCCGAGCACCGGCGAAACGGACCGAATAGACACCGATTTCTTCAAAACCGACACCGACCACTTCCTCGTCGTTTCCACTCGAACGACCGCCCGCGAAGTCAAACAGAAACTCGAATACTACGACGTCGACGAAGAACGCGCAGAGATCCTCGACACCCTGAGCATCGAACGTGGCTACTCCCGACGACAGAGCGACACCGTCCACTACGTCGCCGCCCCCGACAACGTCGACGGCATCGTCGAGCACATCGACGGCTTCCTCGAGGCCCACGACGGCAAGCTCCGCATCAGTTTCGACTCCGTAACCGAACTCGCCTACTACGCTGGCGAGGACGAGGCGCTCTCCGCGGTCGAACGCATCCTGGAACTGCTCGAAGAGTACGACGCCGTCGGGCTCTTTCACCTCTCGGAGGAACCCCACGACGAGACGATCGTCGACGAGTTCCGCGCGCTGTTCGACGGCGTGATCGACCTCGACGAAGACGGCAGCGTCGACGCGGAGTTCTAAGGGCCGTCACAGGCACATAGAGAACCTGCTAAGCAATCCCTTAGTCGCCGTTTCGAGGGCTCTCGACCGCAACTGCTCGAGGAGGGATAGACGAGGACCGTCCAACACACCCGCCTGATATTTCCTAAGTGGTGTCCGTCGGTAGCGATGACGGGCTACTCGGTGAGTGCGTCGAACGTTTTCTCCGCCCATCGTATCGCGTACTCGGGTCCGTGATCCAGATACGCTTCGGTATCGAGCGCTGCGAACGGTGCCGGGAGTTCGATCGCATGCTTGATCGCCGCACACGCGAGTTCCGTCGCGTCCGCGAAATCAGTCTCGTTGCGAGCCACTGCGCTCGGCAATCCGGAAACACGGCCCTCGAGTCGATCTCCAGCATCTTGCCACGCTGCCGCGAGCTCCGGGGAGTCGTTGGGCCACGTCGCGAACACCTCACGGGTCTGGAGTCCGACCCAGCCATCGTACAGTGCTGCGGCAATCTGGTAGGTGCTGTTGGCATCGAGAGAAACCGCGCGATCGAGATCGCGATAGCCGTCCTCGAAAAAGTCCAGGAAGTGTTCCGGGATCTCGAGACCAAGTTCGACGAACGCCTCAGCGAGGAGGAAGTCGACAAACGACTCGGGCGAGCCCTGGACGCGCGGCTTGACCAGCACGACGGGGGGCTCGGTTTGCCGGGTCCAGACGACGCTGCCGTCACCGGGCATTCCGACCGTGAAGTCAGCGCCCGCGTACCTCTCGAGCAACGTCGGTGCGTCCGCTGGGAGCCACGCCGACGGATAGGTTGCCAGCTCGAGCGAGTCGACGGCGAACCCGAGTTCTTCTGCCTGTTCCGGCGGGAGCGTCTCGAAATCCCGTTCAGAGTCGAAGACGATCGCATCCGGCGCGTGATCGGCTTTGACCGCAGCAACGGGCGCTGAGAGCTCACGCGAGTCGAACATTAGACGAAGACGGTCTGGAAGATGATCAAAATCGACAGGAGCGCCGATACGCTGACCGTCCCGAGAACGATTTTGGTTGCAGTGCTCATGTTCGAGGGCTATCACCCACATCGCATAAATCCATCTGTCTCGCCTCGATCCGTTCGACTGAATTGACGGACCGACGCGCGGACGGTCCCGTCAAGCCGGGGTCGACAGTCGAATATCGACTGCAATCACGCCGCTCAGATGTGCCACCCCAGTGTTCGATGCTCGAAGAGGCCGTTTCACCTGGAACGCAACGGCCCGGCGCGAACTGTCACCCGTCGCTCTCGCGCCACGAGTCGGGGACGTCGATGACGTACCGGCCGTCTTCTTGCAGGGAGACAATGTACTCTTCGCGGTTGTACAGCTCCATCAGGTTGAGTTCGTACTCGCCGGGGCGAACGATCTTGATGCTCTCGAACTGCTCGTTGAGCTCGGCTCTGAGTTCGTCGATAGAGGGACGGTCGCCCGTTGGTTCACTCACGACGCGACCGTGCTCGGGTGGGCGGTCGTCCTCACTGGCGGCGACAGCGTCGCCGTCCGTGGCAGACACCCCCTGGGAATCGGCCGCTCGAGCGTCGTCCGTCCGAGCGTCGTCCGTTCCATCGGACTGGGGAGTCCCTTCGACGGTTCCTGTCGGCAATCCGTCCGTGGATACGACGTCTGTTCGGGCGTCAGACTGCGCCGAGCCCTCGTCGTCGGCCATCGTTGCTCGGGTCGTCCGATCGGCTGGGTCAGTGTCGTCGTTGGCTGAAGATCGGTCCTCGGGTCGGCGCGCCGAGTCCGGCCACGCCGCAAAGTCGCTCGTATCTACCCGACGCTCGTTCTCGTCGGCTTTTTTCGACACCCACTCCCGAACCGACTGTGAGGATGCCGAGTCGTCGTGATCAAGTCGCTCCGACCCTCCAGTTACCCCGTTATCTTGCTGTGACACGGACGAACCGTCGGGACGTTCAGTCGGCGGCCCACCTGGTGACGTCTCGCCTACACCAGGTGAGTCGACTGCCCCGGGCGAGTCGCCTGCTTCATCCCCCGTATGCGGACCGTTCGACGTGGACGAATCGCTCGAGGCCGTCCGGGCCGGCGAAAACTGGAACTTGTTTCCACCACAGTCCGGACAGCCCGAGAGCATCTCCTTGGAGCCGTCCGGAAACGTTCGACCGCAGTTCGTGCATTCGTGAGGCATTAGTTTCGGGAGACGAGTGCACTGATGAGCGTTTCGTCCTTGTGGAGCGTTTCGATCCGGTTTGCAGGGCCGATCACCGTGAGCTTGGCCGTCGATTCGTCGGTACCCATGATCCGACCCAGCAGTGACGAGTCTCTAGTTTCGGATTTCGGATACGTTTCGATCTCGATCCCGTTGAAACCGTCCGGATTGATCTCGGCCATCGTCGTCTCGATCAGCTTGCTCTCTTCGTCCGGAGTCAGCCCCTCCTCTAAGATGACGATGTTGCCGTCGTGGACGCCGTCCAGGATCATCCTGATCTTCTCCATCGTCGCGAGTTCGTCCATTCGCTCGCCGCTGATCATGTCGATCTGGATTCCGTCGTCCGGGTCGTCAGTGTTCGTTGCCTTCGGCATCCTGATCACCCGAAGTACTCCGCGATCGACTCGTACACTTCGTCCATGTTGTCTCCTTCTTTCGCCGACAGCGGGATCGTTTCGTGCTGTGGAAACGCGTCTTCGATTCGCTTGACGCTCGAGTCCTCGAGGTCGGTCTTGTTCGCAAAGATCAATACGGGGAGATCCCGTGACTCGATGATCCCGATCAACATGGTATTGACCTGAGTGATCGGATCTTCCGCACTGTCTAAGACGTAGATGACGCCATCGACGTCCTCACGAAGCCAGTGCATGGCCTCGGCGACACCCTCAGTCGCCTCACGCGAGCGACGAATCGCGTCGTCTTTTTCCATCTCGTCGGTGAACTCCTCGTAATCGACTTTCGTCGTTACGCCTGGCGTGTCGACGATGTCGATCGTCACCGACTTTCCGTTGCGTTCGATCTCGACGTTTTCTTTCCTGCGCGCGCGTCGCGTTTCGTGTGGAATGTGACTCTCCGTTCCAATTGCGTCACCGGTCCAATCTCTTGCGATGCGGTTTGCGAGCGTCGTCTTTCCAGCGTTCGGCGGTCCGTAGATCCCGATTCGTTTCGGCTCCTGCTCTGAGAACAGGCGGTCCGTCACCCGGGAGATACTATCTTTGAGTTCTGTGAACAGTCCCATCGTAGGGCCTCCAGCACACGGGGTGTGTCTGCGCGTACAACTGGACCGAATTCACTTAAGCCTACGTTTAATTAGTTGGCTTACCGATACTTGATCGCCCGATACTGCGTCGTTCTCGCATGAACCGAAAGCCTAGAGTCGTAGTCTACCCCTGCAGTTCGAGTGCAACCGACTACACGTTGTCGACAGGTCCGCACCCACGCCGTTGACGTATCACCGGATCAAATCCTATGGGTATCAGTACATTGTTCGCTGGACACTGTTCGCCGGATTCTAACGCGATCACTGAAGATCTCCCACACCCGACCGCGAACCAGCGCCGGGCGCGAGCCTCGCCGGATGGACTAGCAGTCGAGCGAGCACTCACGAATCCTGGTGAGCACCAACGAATTCTGGGGGGTGACGTCCGCTCGAGATGCTACCGGCGACTCGAGACCGAGATACTCGAGGTTGGCCGGAGTTCGTGATAGATAGCTTGGAGAGCCACTCGAGATGTATGATCAACGAGCGAGTAGCATCATGAGCAATACGCGAGTAGCACCCGGATCGGTGAAACGTAGACCTCGGTCGAAATCAGCTCGCCACCGTTGGTGAGAGCAGAGACTACAGGTCCATCGCTACGGATGGAGTGTCCATCGCTACGGATGGGGTGTAAGGGTACATTCGATCTAGTTCAGCCGAGAAAATAAATTCGAGACTTATGTGATCTAGTAACACGAGTGGCAGCTAGATTGGATATCGTCGTCACAGGATGCGGCGATTGTGCGGCAGTGATGATGGCCCCCACCCCTTCGTTTCCACTGGAGAAGGCAGAACGTCGGTGGAGAATACTCGAGTGATTCCCAGGGAGCCGGAAGGGAACATCCCAGAACAGACGAGTACTGGCTTCTCTGAAGGGATTGTGGCCG